>CACNJC010000005.1 GCA_902620585.1 uncultured Pelagibacteraceae bacterium
CAAAAATGGCTTATTTATTGACTTTTTTAATACAATTAATAATTGAATGTGAGTTTTTAAATGGACAAGCTTTAGAAAAAACAATAATTATGTTGAACGATCGTTAAATTTAACAAAGAAAGTATATACTTATGAAAAAACTTATAATTACAGTTTTAACATCTATTATACTGACAAGTACTGCAGCATTTGCTGGTAGTATCCAAGTTGGAGTTAAAGCATCTCAAGCTTTTATTGAAGCTACAGGTACTGAGACAACAACTGCGGGTTCTGTAACTGGCGGTGCGGCTAATACTAATTCTACAAGCGTAGATAACAGTGCACCAATCGCTGGAGCATTTGTTGAATACAGCTTTGATAGTTCACTTTATGGTCAAGAAGGTAACGAAATTACAATCGGTGCTAACATGACATTTGGAGATGCGGACGTAAGTGATGCAATCCACTCAAGAACAGAATCAGCGGAAGACACAGCTGGATCTGGTACTGATGGAACACCAACTTACGAAGCTAGAGCTACAGTTGAAGAGTTCGTTAACTACTACGTTGAAGTGCCTTTAACTGGAATGATCTTCGTAAAATTAGGATATTCTGAAATTGATGTGATCACGGATGAAGACCAAGAACACCACGGTTCATACGGTAATGCGACTTTAGATGGTACGAATTACGGTATTGGATTGAAAGGTATGAATGGTAATATGACTTGGAAAGTTGCTTATGAAGCTACTGACTGGGATTCATTAAGCCTTACATCTACAACATCAAACACAATATCAGCTGACTTGGACGTAGACGAACTAGCGTTATCAGTAGGTTATAGATTTTAAATAATTTAAATTATTTATAAAAATTAAACCCGCTTATTTTTATAGGCGGGTTTTTTTTATGCGGCTTCTTCTTTATATTCATCTATTGAAGGACAAGAACACACAAGATTTCTGTCACCATAAACATTATCAACTCTAGCTACCGGAGCCCAATATTTATAATCTTTTAAATGTGTTTTTGGAAAAGCTGCCTCTTTTCTTGAATAAGAGTGTTTCCATTCATCTGCGGATAGTTCTAAATAAGTATGAGGAGCATTGATTAATGGATTATCTTTTTTATCAAATTTACCATTTTCAATTTTATCTATTTCATCTTTAATATTCAATAATGTGTCACAAAATCTATCTATTTCTTCTAGATTTTCGCTTTCAGTCGGTTCAATCATAATAGTTCCTGAAACTGGCCAGGACATTGTCGGCGCATGATAACCATAATCAATTAATCTTTTTGCTATATCTTCCTCAGTAATACCTAATTTCTCTTTAATTGGTCTAAGGTCAACAATACATTCATGGGCAACGTTGCCATTTTTTCCTGTGTACAAAATTTTAAATTTTTCTGATAATCTTTTTGAAATATAGTTAGCATTTAAAATTGCTATTTGTGAAGCTAGTTTTAAACCTTGTGATCCCATCATTTTTATATACATCCATGATATTACCAAAATACTAGCACTTCCCCATGGAGCTGCAGATACAGGACCCATACCTTTCTCTGAATTTAAGTTTTTGACAAATCGGTGCGTTGGTAAAAATTCTTGCAAATGTTTTGCACAAGCTATAGGCCCCATACCAGGACCACCCCCACCATGAGGAATGCAAAATGTTTTGTGTAAGTTGATATGACAAACATCTGGTCCGAATTTTCCTGGCTTAGCAATTCCTACTAATGCATTTAAATTTGCTCCGTCCATATAAACTTGACCACCGTAAGAATGTACTATGTCACAAATTTCATTAATTTTTTCCTCAAAAACACCGTGTGTTGAAGGGTAGGTAACCATTAATGCTGCAAGATCTTTTGAATATTTCTCAGATTTACTTTTTAAATCTTTTAAATCAATATTTCCGTTTTCATCACAATTTATAACCACCACTTTCATACCAGACATCTGTGCACTAGCTGGATTAGTTCCGTGAGCAGAATTAGGTATTAAACAAACATTTCTGTTAGGCTCATTATTATTTTTATGAAACGCCCTTATCGTCATCAAACCTGCATACTCTCCTTGAGCACCAGAGTTAGGCTGTAAAGAAACAGCATCAAATCCTGTAATTTCTTTAAGATCTTTTATCAAATCATTGAATAATATTTTATATCCCTTCATCTGATTTTCGGGAACATAAGGGTGCGGTAATGAAAATTCTTTCCAAGAAATAGGTATCATTTCTGCTGTAGAATTTAATTTCATTGTACACGATCCAAGTGCAATCATTGATCTATTCAGAGCGATATCACTATCCTCTAATCTTTTTAAATATCTCATCATTTCAGTTTCTGAATGGTACTTATTGAAAACAGGATGAGATAAATAACTTGAAGTTCTTAATAGATTTTTTGGAAGATTATCAAGATTGATATCACTAGTTTTTGTTACATCTTTACTAATGCCAAATATATTTAAAAGTAAATTAACGTGATCTAGCCTTTTAGCTTCATCAAAGGCTACTGATAAAGTTTCTTTATCAACTTTTCTGAGATTAACTCTTTCAGATAAAGCTTTATTAAAGATTTCATCAGTTTTATCTTTTGTTTTAATTGTTACGGTATCGAAAAAATTGTTAGTATGGAGTTCAAAACCACCTTTTTTAAGATTATCTGCAAATAATTTTGCCAATTTTGATGTTCTATTAGCTATTTCGAGAATTCCATTAGGACCATGATAAATTGCGTAAGCAGCTGAAACTATTGCTAATAGAGCTTGAGCGGTGCAAATATTGCTTGTTGCTTTATCCCTTCTAATATGTTGTTCACGAGTTTGCAGAGATAGTCTATAAGCTTTCTTACCAAACCTATCGACTGATACACCTATAATTCTTCCAGGTATAGATCTTTTAAATTCTTCTTTAGTAGCAAAAAAAGCAGCATGAGGTCCACCGTATCCCATTGGAACACCAAATCTTTGCGCATTACCAACAGCGATATCAGCTCCAAGTTCAGCTGGAGTTTTGATTCTTGCTAAAGATAATAAATCACAAATTACAATGGCTTTACCCCCTTTTTTGTGGATTAAGCTTATTGACTCACTAGGATCTTTTATTTCTCCAAAAGTATCTGGATAAGCAATTACACCACAAATTATCTCATCTTTAATATCTTTAAGATATTCTTCTTGATTACCGATCAAGAGTTCGAGTCCAAAAGGTTCAGCTCTAGTTTTTATTAAATCTATAGTTTGAGGATTACATGAATTTGATACATAAATTTTTTTAGAATCATTTTTGTTAACTCTTTGAGCCAATCCTACCGCTTCAGCAGCTGCAGTTGCCTCATCAAGCAGAGATGCATTTGCAATATCCATTCCGGTAAAATCAATTATCATTTGTTGAAAATTCAAGAGCATTTCTAATCTCCCTTGAGCGACTTCAGGCTGGTAAGGCGTGTAAGACGTATACCATCCAGGATTCTCTAATAAATTTCTTAGCACCACATGAGGAGTAAGACAATTATAGTATCCCATACCAATAAAGTTTCTAAAAGTCTCATTTTTTTGAGATATCAATTTTAGTTTTTTTAATGCCTCACTCTCAGAAAGAGAGCTTTCAATTTTTAAATTATTTTTTAATAAAATATTTTCAGGAACAGTATTCTTTATTAACTCCTCTAAAGATGAACTTCCTATATATTTTAAAATTTTTTCTTGATCTGCTTTTGAAGGACCAATGTGTCTATTAATAAATTCTTTTGTAGTATCGTCTATCATTTAATTCGGGTTCTCCTTACAAAATTTGTCGTATTCCTCTTTTGACATCAAAGTGTCAAATTCTTTTTTATCTTTAATCTTTAATTTAAAAAACCAGCTCCCTCCCTCTGGGTCCGAGTTAATGCTACTTGGATCGTCTACTATGGCTTTATTTCCCTCAGTAATTTCTCCAGAGATCGGGGAATAAACATCACTCGCTGCTTTTGTTGACTCCACTACAGCTGCCTGACCTTCTTTCTCCACAGATTTTCCTGTTTCAGGCACTTCTGCAAAGACTATATCTCCGAGTAATTCAGTAGCGTGTTTTGTGATACCAACTGTGGCGATTTCACCATCTAACGAAACCCATTCGTGTTTTTTTGAATATTTTTTTTCACTCATATTTACCCCTTTTATTTAACATAGCTTTTTTTATAAAATGGAAGACCAGAAACTTTTCCCCCATATTTTCTTCCTCTAATTTCAAGTTGAATAGGTGTTCCTACTTCTGCAAATTTTGATTTAACGTAACCCATTGCAACCGGAGCATTTACACTTGGACCAAAAGTTCCACTGGTAACAAGACCTATTTCATTCCCTTTAGTTGAAAAAATTTTAGTATTTTCTCTAGCAATTACTTTACCCTCAGGTTTAATGCCAATTCTTATTTTTTCGCTTCCATTAGCTAATAGATTTTTGATCTTATCCCATCCATTAAATCCACCAACATCTTTTCTTTTTTTTGCAATAGCCCACTTTAAATTAGCTTCAACAGGATTTATTTTTTCGTTTAAATCGTGTCCGTACAAACAAAGGCCTGCTTCTAATCTCAATGTATCTCTCGCCCCTAAACCTATTGGTTTAACGTCATTTGAAATTAAAAAATTAATAAGTTTTTCTACTTTTTTATTTGAAATAGAAATTTCAAAACCATCTTCTCCAGTATAACCCGATCTAGTAATGTACAAATTTTCACCTTCAAAATTAAATTTATTTCCAGTCATAAATTTTAAATTAGATACACTAGGAATAAGTTTTTCTAATATCTCAACCGACTTAGGCCCTTGCAATGCTATTAAAGATAATTCGTTATTCAAATGATATTTATGATTTTTTCCTAAGAATTGTGAAATTTGTTTAATATCGTTTTCTTTGCATGCTGCATTTAAAATTATACAAAATCCCTTCTCAGTTTTTGTTACAATTAAATCATCAATTATACCCCCATCGTTGTTAAGTAGAAAAGAGTATTTTGAGTGATTTATTTTCAAAGATCTTAAGTCTGCAGGAATAATTTTTTCTAAAGCATCTGTTAAAGTTTCATCGCCCTCTAAAAAAAATTGTCCCATATGAGAAACATCAAAAAATCCAGCGAATGTTCTAGTAGAGATATGCTCTTTTACAATTCCATCTTTATATTGAATAGGCATTTCATAACCAGCAAAAGGAACAAATTTAGCTCCAAGGCTTTTATGAATATTATATAAGGCTGTTTTTTGTACTTCCATAATAACTCTTAATCACTCCCTATCTGTCTATGTACCTGAGAGATTTAATCCTTCGGTGAGGCCTAAGCCTGCTTTCCAGAGTTATTACAGCAACGGTCCTTTTGCCTGAGAGTTTCTAGGGTAGTTGCTCCTTCGGCGCCACATAAATGTGATCTCTCCCGTTACAGATGGATTCTCCTCTAAAAGACTTTAAAAGTCAAATATTTTTAGGCTGAAATTTGCTTATTTTTATCTAAACTTTTTATAATTATTGCGAAAATAATTATTGATCCACCAATAAAAACACTCATTGGTGGAATCTCACTTAAAAATAACCAAACCCACAAAGGTGCAAAAATTGTTTCTGTAAGCATCAATAATCCGATAGTCACTGACTTTGTTGTCCTGGATCCGATAGTAATACAAACAAAACCAAAAGTAAGTTGAGGCACACCTAGCAAAAAACCCATTAAGATATCATTATTTGTAAAACTTAAATCATTAGTCATTAAAAATGAAATTAACGTGCTAGAAATTGATGCATACCAAATTGCTGGAACTAAATCTAAATTAGCATTTTTTCTTATTATCATTACTAATATTGAAAAGCTAATTGGTATTGTTAAAGCTACTAAATTACCGAAGAGAGTTCCTCCAGAAATTGAATCCCCTATCATTACTGAAATTCCCATCATAGCGAGTATTATTGAAAGAAGACCAATAATTGAAACTTTTTCTTTCAAATAAAAGTACCCAAAAATTGCTAAGAACATTGTTTGGGTGCTAATAATAAAAACTACGTTTGCTACTGATGTATTCATCATTGCAAACACAAAAGCTATAAAGCTAAAAGACATTACAAAACCACCTAGCAATCCAGCCAAGCCAGCTTTCTTTACAGTTTTGAAAGCATTTTTTTTATACATTAATAGTAAAAAAACTGAGACACCTAAAAAGAAAAAAAATGATCTTAACAATAATATTTTCCAAGCATCACTAGTTTCAAACGATCTTACAATGAAGCCTCCCCAACTTAGGCAAAAACCTCCAAAAAGTAGAAGCATATACCCAGGTATTTTGTAAAGAATTTTCATTTAAATTTTTTTATAATTTTGTTTAATAAAAAGTTTAAGGTCAGCGATCTAAACACCATAAAAAGTAATAAAGCAAACCATAATCCATGATTTCCAAAATATTTTGTAAGATATATAGACGTTATGATAAAAGAAGCAGCTGAAACCATCATAGCATTTCTCATTTCTTTAGTTAGTGTTGCTCCAATAAATATTCCATCGAATTGATAGCAAAAAGATGCAGTAGCAGGAATTATAAGTATCCATATAATATGTTTATAGGAAATAAATCTTAAAATCTCAACGTCAGTCAAAACGTTAATAATTTGTTTAAAAAAGATTAAATAAATTAATGAGATAATCAATGCAGTTAAAAAACTTAATTGTATCGAATTAGTCACCGCAAGCTGAAATGATTTTTTATTTCCTCTACCAACGGCAAACCCTATTATGCCCTCTGTTGAAAATGCATAAGCATCAAGAAAAAAAGAAGCTAAAATTATAAATTGCATTAAAATAGCATTCACTGCCAAATAATCCTCTCCTAACTTTGCACCAAGATATGTAAACCAAAAAAATGAAAATGTTAGAAAAAGAGTTCTTATAAAAATATCGAGGTTGATATTGAATAGTTTGATAATTTTGCTTGGTATAATTAATTTTTCAAATTTTGGAATTATTTGAAAATGTTTTACTATAAAATTATATGTATAGATTAAAAAAATAAAAATAGTTACATAACTCGATATTAAAGTGCCTAAAGCCACTCCTAATATGTCTAGATTTAATGATAAAACAAAAAAAGAACTTAGAGCTATATTTAATGAAGAAAAAAAGATTATAAGTAAACTAGATATTCTGGTTTTTTGTAAACCTAGATAAAAACCAATTAATATGTAGATTATTAACTCCGCCGGTATAGAAAATATTCTAGTAGATATATAGGTATTTATTAAAGCTTGTGTTTCAATTGATGTTGGAAATAATATTTTTGAAAAATGTATTATGACTGGTTTTAATAAAGTAATTAAAGTAGCTATTATCAAAGCAACAATTAAATTTCTTAGCAATGTTTTGACGATTTCTCTGTAGTCTGATTTTCCAAACAATTGAGCAACCAATCCAACTGTCCCCATTCTTAAAAAACCAAAGCTCCAAATGATCATGGTCATTACTGAGGTTGCAACACTTGTAGCCGCAAGATACTTGGCATCTCCTAAATTTCCCATTAGACCTGTATCTATTATTCCAACTAAGGGTATGGCTAAATTTGAAAAAAAAACCGGAATGGATAACAATAATATTTGTTTTTTTGAAATAAATGCTGGATAGTTTTTATTAGTCATTTTTATTCTTTAATAATTTCGATTTAAATTATATACATGAATCATAATAATGTTAGAGCAATTTATAATTTCTATTCAGATCATACTTATCGATATAGTTATGGCCGCAGACAATGCGATCATTATAGGATTAATTGCTGCAAATTTTGCCCCAGCTAATAGGAAAAAAATTATTGCTTTAGGTGTGGCGGCTGCATTTCTGTTTAGAATAATATTTGCTTTCTTCGCCGATTACATGTTTGAATTTGCTTGGATTAAAATTTTAGGTGGGGTTTTGCTGCTTTGGGTAATCAATAACTTGAGACAGGATTTTTTTGGTATAAACAAGGTTAGATCTCCACAAATGAAATCAAATGAAACTCAATCATTTGCTAATGGAGTATACAAAGTTTTAGTTGCTGATATCGCGATTAGTTTCGACAACGTTATTGGTGTTGTTGGAGCTGCAAAAGGGAACTATTACTTGATGGTAGTCGGTTTACTTTTATCAGTATTCTTAATTGCTACTTTGGCAAGTTATTTTGCTGACTATATCAAAAAACATCAGTGGCTAGGTTATGTTGGTCTTATTGCAATTTTAATTATAGCTATTCAACTAATTGTTGGAGGTTTCGTAAATTTAGATGTTTTATCAATAAATGAAAAATATAAATTTTTATTTAGTATTTGATAAATTTTTATACCAATTTATTGTTTTTATAAGACCCTCTCTAATGCCAGTCGAAATTTTATAATTTGTTTTTTTCAAAATTTTTTTATTTGAAATTTTTATGACTTTTGGAGACCCAATCATTTTGGAACCATGATTAATTAACTTTTTTTCAGAAATACTTCCAATCATTGAAAAAACTTTTCCTAAGGTAATCATTTTATGATTATTCAAATTAAATATTTGATTTTTTGTTTTAACAATAGTTTTAATCATCATATTAATAGCATCATATATAAACAAATTTGATCTAAGTTGATTTAAACCACCATATACATCAATCTTTTTATTTTTAATCGACCTTAAAATTACTTGATTTAAAACTCTTTCGTCATTTAATTTAGTCCCAGGTCCATAAATAAGACATGCTCTAAAAATTATAAAGTCTTTAAAACAGTTAACTATAAAAGACTCACCAAATTTTTTACTATCTATATAAGAAGATCTTGGATGTGTAGATCCTGTATTGCC
This sequence comes from uncultured Pelagibacteraceae bacterium, assembly GCA_902620585.1. Classification (GTDB taxonomy): domain Bacteria; phylum Pseudomonadota; class Alphaproteobacteria; order Pelagibacterales; family Pelagibacteraceae; genus Pelagilacustribacter. The sequence goes on from CACNJC010000005.1 coordinate 8,820, forward strand.
TACACTTTCCTCGTTACACTTTTTTTCATTTCCTGAATAAATTTCAGTTGTGCTTAAATATATAAATTTTCCATTTTTTTTTAAATTTTCTTTTAAATCAATTATTGAAGTAGAATTCAATTTATATGTAGATTTCTTATATTTTAAGAATTTCGATGGTTGCCCATAGCCAGCACAATGAAAAATAAAGTCATATTTCTTACTTTTTTGAATTTTATCTTTAGTTAAATCTTTCTTGATAAATTTTACTTTTTTATTTTTTTTGAAGTATTTTTTGACAAAATTAAAAAGAGAAACATTGTAGGTTCCATCTACATATATATTTTTTTTTTTTTCAATATTTAATTTGTTAAAAAAAAATAATAAGTTAATTCCAATTATACCAGAAACACCTGTTATAAGAATTTTCTTGTTATTGAAAAAGTCTATTTCATTTCTAGAAAGTTTTTTAATAGAAATAGCATTTAAATTGTTTATGAGATTTTTTTTTATATACGTCTCTTTCTTATTTAAATTCATTTATTCTTTTTAATATATTTTCTTTATTAAATTTGAGATATTTATCTTGTATTAATTTAGTTCCATACTTATGCACAATAGTCTCATCATACCCAATTGATAAGATTTTAGTATTTAAAAAATTATTTCTTCTAATTTTTCTTTCTAATATAGAACCATAGTACGGTTCAATGATAACAACATTTTTATATCTTTTAATGAAATTAAAATTCATTTTTCTTTTGATGCTATTAATATAATAAAGATCAACTTTTTTATCAGCAAAAGTTTCACTACTTATTGAATTTCCTACAATGATAATGAGTTTTTTATTTTTTTTATTTATGATGAAAGAGTTATTATTTATTGGTTTTTTTTCCACATTTCCCGAAATCCTAAAATAGTTTACTGATTTATTTTTATAATTTTTTTCAAACAAATGTTTAAACTCATTTGGATTTGAGGGTAAAAATAAATTAATATCATTATAATTTGATAAAATACTTATGTCTTCAAAACAATGATGAGTAGTTCCTAATTTTGAATAGTCATTTGAGGCTCCAACAGAAACAATGTTACAAGGTAGTTTATTATAAACGAAGTCAATTTTAATCTGTTCTAATGCTCTTAAAATTAAGAAAGGAGTTATAGAATGAATTATTGGAATAAACCCCGCTTTTGACAATCCTGAACCAAACCCTAACATTGTTTGCTCCATAGTGCTCATATTCAAAATTCTATTATTAAATCTTTTAAAAATATTTCTGAAAGAAAATATTCCTATATCACCAAGTAAACAAAAAATTTTTTTGTCTTTGCTCATTAATTTTTCAATAATTTCAGGGAAAACTTTTCTCATATTTTTAATTCTTTTTTAAATTTCATTAATTCTTGAGCAGTTGGGGCCCTATGGTGCCATGCAGGATTATTTGCAATTGTTTTAATACCATAACCTTTTACAGTATTTGCAATTATTATATTAAAGTTTTTACCTTTAAGACATTTTTTAATCGCCTTATCAATGCTGGAAATATTATGTCCATTTATTTCATATATCTTATTACTGAAAACACTGAGCTTCTTTTTTAAATTATGGAACTTTATACTTCTAAAATCAGATTTGTTTCTATCTATTATCAAAATTAGATTGTGCAGCTTATAATTGTCAATAGCATGTAAACTTTCCCATGTAGTTCCCTCCATAAGTTCTTGGTCACCAACTAAACATATTATTCTTTTTTTATCTTTTTTTTGCCTTAAAGCGTAAGCATAGCCCACAGCGTTTGGTAGGCCATGACCTAAAGAGCCTGTAGAAAAACTAAATATTGGTAGTTTCGTAGAGTCAGGATGCCCACCTAATTTTGAGTCCAATTTACAAAAAGAAAAGAAAGTTTTTTTATTTATTTGCTTAAAGTAATACATCATAGCATACATTCCTATAGAAGCATGTCCTTTACTTAATATAAAAAAATTATTTTTGATATATTTTTTAAAAATCAAAAATAAAATCTCTAATATAGAGAATGCACTACCAATGTGACCTTCTTTCGTCAGATGACAATTTTCTAGAATTGAAAATCTGATCAAATTTAGTTTTTTATTTTCCATAGTATTTATCTATAAATTTTATATTTAAAACTAGTTTTAATTATTTATCTCTTTTAGACAAGATAGGTTTTTTAACGGGCCACTTATAATTTATTATTGGATCGTTCCATTTAACCGATATCTGGTTCTTTGCATCAATATATTTACCTTTAAATGACCATTTGTATGCATACAACGCCTCTTTAGACAAACAAAGCCAAGAATTTAAAAACATAGGAGGAACTAGTACTGCAGTTTTATTTTTATCATTTAAATAAAAGGATGTAGATTTTAAAAAATTTTTTGAACTAGGTCTGTAATCAACAATAACACTGAGTATTGATCCTTTAACACATGTAATTAGTCTCCATGATTTTTTATCACCATGGAAACCTCTAAGCACATTTTTTTTTGATGATGAAAACTTATCTAAATTAAACTCAATGTTTCTAAAATAATTTTTTTTCCAAAAAGTCCAAATTTGCCCTCTATGATCTTTAAATGTATTTATCTTAAAGTATTTTACTTCTTTTAACTTTTTATCAGCATGGACAATCATAATTATTTAATTGAAATTTTATCCATAATTTTGCAAAGTTTTATAATTTTACTTCTATTAAGATCTGGGTAATTTCCAACATAAAGAGAGTAAAAATGCATGTGTTCTGTGTTTACAAAGTCTTTAAAATTATATCTTTTTTTAAAGTCTTTTAGATAGGGTTGTCTTAATTGGTTTCCTCCTCCGGCGCTACCTATTCTATATTCTATTGAATTTGATCTTAATGCATTTAAAATTTTTTTGAATAAGTTTTTATCTTTTTTCTTAAGTATTAAATGTAAAGCATAATTACTTGATCCTTTCAGATCAAATTCAGTAAAAAAAATATCTTTTCTAATATTTTTCAAAAATAATTGATGGTTTCGATTTCTAATTTTTATATTTTTATTTAGCCTCTTAATTTGTTCCAAACCAATAACTGCAGACAATTCAGTATTTCTTAAATTAAAACCTTCAGTAAAAAATATAAAATCACTATTTAAATCTTTATGACTAGATTTTGCTTTAGAAATTAACGAAGAATTTTTAGATTCCCTTAAAAGGCCGTGTCCTCTTTTCATTTTAGCTAAACTATCTATCTTTTTTGAATTAGTTGATATCATTCCACCTTCAATAGTCGACATATGGTGGGAATAATAAAAAGAAAAGTTTGAAACTTCTCCTAAAGCGCCACTCTTTTTTCCATTTAAATTTGATCCATGAGACTCGCATGCATCTTCAATAAGAAAAATATTCTTTTTTTTTAAATAATTAAGAAAATTTTTAGATATTCCAACAAAACCCATAGCGTGCGTTAGGAAGATTGCTGCGGTCCTTTTTGATATTTTTTTTATAACTTTTTTTTCATCTAAAGCTAAATTTTTTAAATTTATATCAACGAAAATTGGTTTAAATCCAGAGTTGACTACAGAAACAATATCAGAATTCCACGTAAAGGCTGGTACAATAACCTCAGTTTTATTTTTTTTTAATTCTTTCAGTATTTTAAGAGTGATCAAATTAGCAGAGGCTCCCGAGTTGACAAAAGTACTATATTTTACACCTAACCATTTTGACCATTTTTTTTCAAAATTTTCGACTTTTGTTCCGTTCGTGAACTTATCTGAAACTTTAATAAACTTGATCAGGGCCTTTTTATCGTTTTGATTGATATTGTTACTCATTAAAGGCCAATCAAATTTTGTCATATTCCTCACAATAGGTTAATAAAAATTATTTTCAATGAATTTTAGTGTAATTAGATTATAATTATTTATATAAACTATATAACAAAAAATGAAACTTTTATCTGTAGTTTTTTCCTTTAGGAACGAGGAAGGTAATATTCAAGAACTGGTAGAGAGAGTTCATAACAGTTTGAAAGACTCATCAAATTGGAAATATGAATTAATATTTGTTAACGATGACTCTTCTGATCAGTCTGAAAATATTTTAGAAAGACTTCAAAAAGATTACCCAATTAAGATAATCAATATGAGCCGTAGATTTGGCGTAGATCCTTGTGTGCTTGCTGGTTTTAGGCACTCAGGGGGAGAAGCAATAATTTATTTACATACAGATCTACAAGATCCTCCAGAAATAATACCTGATTTGTTGAAAAAATATGAGGAAGGTTTTGATGTAGTTCACACAATTAGAACCAAAAGAAAAGGGGAAAATAAATTTAGACTATTTGTTACAAAAATAGCCTATCATTTAATAAATATTTTATCTGATATCAATTTACCTATTGAAGCAGGTGACTATAAATTAATATCAAAAAAAGTATTAGAAAAAATTTTAAATCAAAAAGAATTTCGTCCTTACGTGCGAGGCCTATCTGTTTGGGTTGGTTTTAAACAAGCGTATGTAAATTATGAGAGACAAGCAAGAGGATCAGGTAAATCAAAAATGCCTCTACTTTCTGCTGGACCTGTTACAGATTTTATAAATGGTATTACGAGTTATTCGTTAAAGCCACTTTATATAGGAATATTTTTTGGGTTTTTTTCGTTTCTAGTTTCAATTCTTCTTATAATTTATGCACTTTACTTAAAATTTAATAACCTTGCTATACCAGGAGCCACAAGCATAATAATCGCAATATCTTTCTTTTCAGGGATCTTATTATTCACTTTAGGCATAATCGGAATTTATCTTGCAAGAATATTTGAACAAACAAAAGGAAGAGATCAATATGTAATTAAAGACATTAAAGATTATAAATAATCTATATGCGAAAATTTTTTCCAATTATAATATCTTTTTTTTTTCTTATAATTTCAATTTTTTGTTGGGATAAAATAAACCTACCTTATGACGAGAGTAATAAGATTATTGGAGAATCTTACTTAAGTAAAACAAACCCTCAAAACGATCTAATTAGGTTTATTTTTTTCATTATTCCGTCATCTCTAATTTATTTGATTAGTTATTTGAAGATAAATAAATCCACTTATAATTTTAATAAAAATAGTAAAAATTATTTTTTAAGCAACAAACTGATAAAAAAAGAAAATAAAGTTTTAGATAATTATTTTTTTTTTTTCATAATTTTAGTTTTATTAGAGTTTCTTAGCATTGACTTTAAAAAATTTTTAGCAATTGATTTATTTCATGATGCTGTATTTTTGGTTCCACCTATAAATTACTTAACTAGTGGTGAATTTTTTCAATCAACATTATATGACTATGGATTTACTGGAAATAACTTAGGACTGATAATTAATTATTTCTTTGGTTTTTATACTTTGGGGTCAATAAATTTTTTAAAGTTACTATTGATTTTATTTATTAAAATCTCGCTTGTTTTGATTGCAAAAAAATTAACGGAATATCTTGAATGTGACGACTTTGTAAAAAAACTATTTTTCATAATATTTACTTTTTTTGTTATAAGCCTTCCGAATTATTATGACTTATCTTCTCATTTTTCTCCAAGATCTGCTTTATATTTATTTACAGTGCTATTAATTGGCTCAGCATTAAGCTTTGAAAAAAATAGTGAGCTGAAATATTTTTTTGTCGGTTCTCTCTCTTTAATTTCTTTGTTTTGGTGGTTTGATGTTGGTTTTTATATAAATTTTCTTATATTTTTACTTAGTTTGTATTTAATTGTTCACTCACAAAAAAAAAATCTATTATATCTAATTTTTGGACTTTTGTTTTCTTGGATACTTTTTTTAGTATTAATTCCATCAGAGGAGATCAAATCATTTTTTGTTAATATAAAGTTTATTTTATCGACTACAGACTACCTTATAGGAATTGAATATCTTAAACCATTTAGTGAAAATAGTACAAGATGGACAAAGGCATTAATTATTATTTTTTTGAGCTGTGTACTTTTGATAAATCTTAATTTTAGTAAGAAACTTAAAGTTCATTCGCATTTAAAGTTATATTTAAATCTGATTTTTATAAGTGGAATTATAGTTTTTAAATCAGCTTTAACTAGGTCTGATGTGTATCATCTTAAATACTCATCTGGTTTATACACATTAGTATTCGCATTTGCTGTTTTTTTTGTAATATTCACCTATCTAATAGAAAGAAAAAATATTAATGCTTATTTTTCTAAATTAAATAGAGAGACAAAAAAAAGATTAATATTAGTAGTATTCATGATTTTCTCCTTCTCATTTTTTGGAGGATACTTAAATAAAAAAAATCAAAATTCAATTCAAACAAGTTTAATAAATCTTATTAATTTCAAAACAAATATTGAAAAGTTGGTTTTAACCAACTCTATAGATTTACTTAACGATCGAAATTTAGCAGCTTTAAACAAGTATAAAACTTTAAGCTCTAATGATACTTGCATTCAAAATTTTTCAGATGATAATTTTTTTCCATTCTTTTTAAAAAAACCTACATGCACAAAGTTTTATTTATCAAATCAGATTTTATCTGGTCATAGCGAGAGTCAGTTTGTTTCAGAATTTCAAGAATCTATGCCAAATATTATTTTGTATGAGTCTCCAACTAAACTATTGATCAATTTTGATAATTTACAAAATGCAATGAAATTTGTAAGAGATAATTATGAATTTTATGAAAATTATTATGGATTTGTTTTCTATAAGAAAATCGATAATTAAAAGGTGTCTTAAATAAATATTTTATAAATTGATGAAAATAGCAGTAATTGGTTCTGGAATTTCGGGTTTATCCGCAGCATTTTACCTATCTAAAAAGTACAAAGTAGATATTTTTGAAAAAGAAAATCATTTTGGTGGTCACTCATATACATATGATATTAAAAATCATAATAAAATTTTACCTGTTGATTTAGGTTTTATAGTATTCAATGAATTAACATATCCTAATTTAATAAATTTTTTCAAAGAATTAAATGTACCTTATGAAAAAAGTGACATGTCATTCTCCGTTTCAATACAAAATAATAATGTTGAATATGGAGGCAAAGGTCTAAACGCATTATTCGCCAACAGAAAAAATCTGTTCAATTTAAGTTTCTTAAAAATGATAAAAGAAATTATTATATTCTACAAGAATGCACATTTTCTAACAGAAAAAAACATAGATGGAATTACATTAGGTGATTATTTAAAAAAAACTGGAATGTCTAAATATTTTATTGACTACCATATTATTCCAATGGTAGCTGCGATTTGGTCAATGCCGTTTCACAAAGCAAAATTGATGCCCTTAGATCTTTTCTTGAGATTTTTTATAAACCATGGATTATTCAAACTTAAAAACAGACCACAATGGTACACTGTAACTAATCGCAGTCGAACTTATGTTGACAAAGTTCTTAAAAATATTAGCGGTCAAATATTTAAGAACTATGAAGTAAATAAAGTCATTCGAACTAAAGATAATGTAAGATTACAAATCGAAAATGAGTTTCTAGATTACGATCAAGTAGTTTTAGCTTCTCACTCAGACCAAAGTTTAAAATTATTAAATAATCCCTCAGAGCACGAACAAAGAATTTTAGCAAAGTTTAGTTATGTCAAAAATGAGGGAGTTCTACATACTGATGAAAAGCTTATGCCTAGAAAAAAATTAGCTTGGTCAAGTTGGAACTCTATAACAAACGAGGGGAAAACTTGTGTAACTTATTGGTTAAATAAGCTACAAAATTTAGATACTGAAAGAAATTACTTTTTAACATTAAATCCAATTTATCAAATATCTGTTGAAAAAATAATTAAAAAGGTAAATTTTACCCACCCATATTTCAATTCAGAAACAATGAAACTACAGAAAGAGCTTAATTTTCTTCAAGGAAAGCAAAGAACTTGGTTTTGTGGTGCATATTTTGGTTATGGATTTCACGAAGATGGATTAAAATCGGCTTTAAGCTTAATTAAAAATTTTTAAAAAAATGAACTCTTGTATTTATAATGGCGAGGTTTCTCACACAAGGTTTAAACCTGTAAAACATTTTCTAAAATATAAAACTTTTTCACTTTTTATAGATTTAGATGAAATTGATAGGCTTGATAAGGGCATCCCAATTTTTTCTATAAACAACTTTAACGTTTTTAGTTTTTACAATAAGGATCACGGTAAAAGAGATGGCAAATCTTTAAAAAATTGGGTTATAGAGAGTTTGAAAAGATTTAAAGTAAAAATAAATGTTAATAAAATCAAATTATTATGCTATCCAAGAATTTTCGGTTACGTGTTTAATCCTTTAAGTATATTTTATTGTTATGAAAATGATTTACTAAAAGCTGTATTTTACGAGGTTAAAAATACATTTAATGAACAACACACATATATATTTAAAACAAAAAACAATGAGTCCATAACTCAAAAATGTAGAAAAAAATTTTATGTATCACCATTTATGGACATGGATACCTTTTATAATTTTAAATTACTAAACCCAAATGAAAAATTATTCGTTTCCATTAAACAAACTGATAAGAAAGGCTCAATTTTAAATGCTGTTCAAACTGGAAAAAGAAAAGAATTCAATTTTAAACAACTCGTTTTTAATTTTTTTAGATATCCACTTATGACAATAAAAATAATAATTGCGATACATTATGAAGCATTACTATTGTGGAAAAAAGGGGCATTATACAGATCTAGAATTAAAAAAATAAAGAATAATTTAAGTTTCGAGGGTTAATGAGTTTAAATAAAGTTGCTGAAAAATTTGTTTTTAACAAACTAAAACTCATCCAATACGGGAGTTTGAAATTAATCAATTATGACGGAAAAGTTTATCATTTTGGAAATTTAGAAGATAAATTAAATGCAGATATTAAGATAATTAACAAGAATTTTTATTTAAACATTATTTTGGGGGGTGGTTCAGCTCTAGGCGAGGCTCATATGGGAAGAGATTTTCATTGCACAAAATTAACAAGTTTAATTGAACTTACTGCAAAAAATATCAATATAATTTATTCATTTTCTGGCAGTTTAAAATTGCAAAAGATAAAAAATTTTATCAAAAAAGTATTTGCTTCTAATACAAAGTCCAACAGCTTAAAATATATTTCAAAGCATTACGATCTTGGTAATGATTTTTTTTCTATTTGGCTAGATAAAACTTTGACCTATTCAAGTGCAATTTTTAAAGATGATAAAGATGATTTAGAAATAGCTCAAAAAAACAAATATCAAAAGTTAATTGATTTACTTCACTTAAAAGAAGGTGATAAACTTTTAGAAATAGGATGTGGTTGGGGAGGTTTTTCTGAGTATTTAGCGAAAAAATATAACGTTATGATAGACTGTATAACAATTTCAAAGAAACAATATGAATTTACAAAAAAAAGAATTTATGAAGGAGGCTTAAGCAACAAAGTAAATGTTATGTTTTTAGATTATAGAGATTTGAAATCTAAATATGATAAAGTTGCATCAATAGAAATGATCGAAGCAGTCGGAGAAAAGTATTTAGATAAGTATTTTTGGAAAATAAAGGATTCACTTAAAATCGATGGTACAGCAGCAATTCAAGCAATTACTATTAGAAATGATTTATTCGATCGATATAGAACTGGAGAAGATTTTATCCAAAAATATATTTTTCCTGGTGGATTTTTACCATCTTCAAAACATTTAAAAAAATTAATTGATAATAACAAACTTAAACTTGATGAAGTTAATTCATATTCCGACCATTACGCAAAAACACTCGCAGTTTGGAAAAATAATTTTTTGAAAACATGGGACAATATTGCACCTCTAGGTTTTGATGATAAATTTAAAAGAATGTGGGAATTTTACTTATCCTACTGCGAAGCGGGTTTTAAGGCCAAAAATATAGACTTGATTCAATTTTCTATGTCTAATAAATAATCGGCCATGCAAAAAGCATTAATTTTAATTTTAATCTTGTTTTTGAATGGATGTGCTAACAATATGAAACCAACAGATTTTAAAGATCAAAAACCAAGACTAATAATAGAGGATTTTTTAAGTGGCAATGTTAAAGCTTGGGGAATTCTTCAAAATAGATCAGGAAAAGTCATTAGGCAGTTTTCTGCCGATTTAAACGGGAAATGGGACGGTAAACAATTAATTCTTGATGAAAAATTTAATTGGACAGATGGCGAGATACAATTAAGAAAATGGAAAATCAATAAAATAGACGAACATAATTATGAAGGCTCAGCTGCAGATGTAGTTGGAACCGCAAGAGGATACTCTTATGGTCCAGCGTTTAAGTTTGAATATGTATTATTAGTTCCTGTTAAAGGTAAAGAAATAAAAATAACTTTTGACGATTGGATATTTAAACAAGACGATAATGTTGCTATAAATAGAGCTATAATGAAAAAATTTGGATTTAAAGTTGCAGAATTAACAGTAACTTTTGTAAAAAATTAATACATGTTTAGTAGACTTAAAAATTGGATGGTAGAAAGCGCAAACATTATGTTTGATGACTCAAAATCAGATTTAAGAAGTTTGCCTAAAACAGTGAGATTACAAATTTTGATTGTTCTGTCTTTTATTTGGTCTACTGTTTTTAGCTTATATGTTTTTAGCTTGACCACTTTTATTTGGGGATGGGCAGGAGTAGTTATGGCTCACATAGGTTTAATTATAGCAGTTTATATTACCTTCAAATTTTTTCATAAGGCTAATAAAGAAAAAAGAAGTGTTTTTGAAACAGGAAATTACAATCCAGCAAAAATTTTTGTGATTTTTTTCTTAGTATTTTTTATATTTATCTTTACTAAAGGTGTCGAAGTGCTTACAAAAACTAATTCATATTCAATAAAATATGATGGACCCAAAAAGACTACTTTAGAAAGAATACAAGAATTTTTAGATTAATTATCTTTTCACAGTTTTATCAATTAAAAAAAGATAAATCTTGTAAGGAAGAATCCTAAAAAATTTTAATAATAAAGTCAAAGGTTTTGGAAAGTGTATTTCAAAAGATTTATTTTTTGTTAATCCGTTAAAAATTTTTTTTGCAGCAAATTCTGGAGTTTCGAGAAAAGGCATTGAAAACTCATTCTTATCAGTTAGAGGAGTTTTGATAAATCCTGGTGAAATTATTGAAACATTTACATTGAATTTTTTAAAATCAAAATAAATACTCTCTGCAAAATTGGTTAATGCTGCCTTAGACGGTCCATATCCGCTCGAATTGGGTAAACCTCTATAACCTGCGATTGAAGAAACTATCGAAATCTGTCCAGATTTTTTTTGTTTAAAATTTTTTTCTACAGATTTTACACAATTAACTACACCAATAAAATTTACATTAATAACATTCTTAATTTTATCTACATCAATTGATTTCTCATTTTTAGGATCATATGTACCACTTGAAAAAATACATAGATCAAGTCCCCCAAAATCTTCGATAATTTTGTTGAAAGTATTATTTACTTGATCTTGATTTGTTACATCAAGAGGATATGAAAATATTTTATCATTATTTGACATCTCTTCTAAAATCTCTCTTCTTCTAGCAGATATGGCTACTTTCCAACCCTCTTTTGCAAATTTTTCTGCAACAGCTTTTCCAATACCGCTACTTGCTCCAGTAATCCAAACTTTTTTGTGATTTTCACTCATACATTAGTTATATCTTATATTATGACAAAAAATAAATATTTATCTTTATTGTTAATATTATTAATTACTTTTGTAGCATCGGGTATCGGCAGTTATATAACTTCTGAGTATAAAGAGCCATGGTACTCAGGAATAATATTACCTAGCTTTAACCCTCCAGCTTGGGTTTTTGGTCCAGTTTGGACAACATTATATATTCTCATGTCAGTTGCTATTTGGTCTGCTTGGAGCAAAGCAGCAAATAAAAAACTTCTACAAATATATTTCATTCATTTATTTTTTAATGCAATTTGGAGTATAATATTTTTCGGTTTTCATAATATAGGATTAGCTTTAATTGATTTAATCATAATATTATTTTTAATAATCTTTTTAATGAAACAATACTTTAAATCTTATCGATTAAGTTTTTATTTAATGATACCTTATTTTCTTTGGTCAAGTTATGCTTTGATACTTAATACGTCTATTTTCTTTTTAAATTAGACCAATTCGTTGGATAATTCCTTTTTAAAATCACTCTATTAATAAAAATAGACATTAATATTATTATTATCGAACCAACTACGACTGGAAACAATATAAAATTGAAAGACAAATCCATTGATAAAGCTACTAACGGATTTGATGCAGCTGGTGGATGCATAACTTTAAAATAAACCATTAAGGCAACGGCTAATCCAACAGATAATCCTAATGAATAAAAAGATAGTCCTATAGTCTCATTAAAGATAATCCCAACAGTTATAGATACTAGATGTCCGAAAAAAATATTTTTTGGTTGAGCAGTTTCAAGTTTAGGAAGTACGAATACAATAAAAACAGTAGCTCCAAATGAAAACATTAACCATATACCTGCCGAAGTCTCCAAAGTTAGATATGCAAGCACACTTATGACTAAAGCCGCTGAAATTGCAGATGCCATTGGCTCAAAGATTTTTGTTATTTTCATATAATTTTTCTGTTATTAAGTTATACATATTTTAAAGGGATAAAAAAATGATTTCAATTTTTGTTAATAGAGTGTTCAGAGCGATAAAAATAGATATTGATCTTTACGAAGAAGTGGAAAAAGATAAATCAGCTACAATTCAAGCTGGTTTAGTCGTAGTTTTATCAAGTTTAGCTGCAGGAGTAGGCGCTTTACAATTGGGTATGTCTAATTTTTTATTTGCCCCGATTTTATCTTTATTAAGCTGGTACGTTTGGGCTTATGTGATTTATTTTGTAGGTGTAAAATTATTTGGGGGTCCAAAAACCAAAAGTAATCATGGTGAATTATTAAGAACTATTGGTTTTTCAAGTGCCCCAGGTCTGATTAGAGTATTTGGAATTACTCCTGACCTAATGACTGTAACTTTTATTGGATCAGCATTTTGGATGTTGGCTTGTATGGTTGTAGCTGTAAAATCAGCTTTAGATTACGAAAGTTTATGGAAAGCGTTAGGCGTTGTGATAGTCGCTTGGCTCTTTCAAGCTTTTTTCTTATTTTTAGTTCTTGTATTATTTAAGGGGATTTAAACAGGAAATATTGTTTTAGATAGTTTACAACTATCGCAAATCTTATAACCAGTAGTTATAAGATTGGCTTTTACACTTTCATCTTCTTTTTTGCACTCTTCGCAAATATTATCAGGTAGTTCTTCCATATAGGACAAGATACACCTTTTAAAATCTTAAATCTATCCTAGAATAAGTGTATGAAAAAAATCATTATCTTAACTGTAGTTTTTAACTATTTATTTTTTTTTCAAAATTCAATATTAGCAGGAGAGCTTAAAGTGACTGTAGGTAATTCAAATAAAGTCCCTAATTATAAAAAAGCTTATTTTGCAGGCGGCTGCTTTTGGTGCATGGAAGAAACATTTGACCAGTTTGATGGTATAGTCAAATCTATTTCTGGATATTCTGGAGGAGATCTAAAAAATCCTACGTACGAAGAAGTTATTTATAAGGATACTGGCCATGTTGAAACAATTCAAATCACTTACGATCCTAAAAAGATTACTTATGAAAAACTTTTGGAAATTTATTGGAAAAACATCGATCCGTTTGATAAATATGGTCAGTTTTGTGATAAAGGAAAAAGCTATAGATCTGTAGTTTTTTTTCAAAATAAGATCCAAAAAAAACTAATAGAAAAATCGATTTTAGATATAGAAAAAAAATTTGATGCTAAAGTAGTAACACTTATGTGGGAGTTTGATAAATTTTACAGGGCAGAGGATTATCACCAAGATTATTATCAAAGAAACTTTTTAAGATATCTTGCTTACAAAAAAGCATGTCAAAGAGAGGAGGTCTTAAAAAAAATATGGAATTAGGTAAAATTACTATTTTCTTTTTAATTCTTTTTCATTCAACAAATGTTAGTGCAGAATTAATTAAACCTAATAAAAAGTTGAATCCATTTGACGTGGTAAAAATTCAACTTGAAGCATTAAAAAAAAACGACAAAAAAGATAATGGTATAAAGCAAACATGGCTTTTTGCTCATCCGGATAACAAAAAGTTTACCGGACCGTATGAAAGATTTAGAATTATGATTTATGGCAAACAATATAAGTACCTTCTTAAGCATGACTCACATAAAATTAATTTAATTTCGAACAGCCCAAATACATATATCTATAGAATAGAAATTTTGACTGAAGATAAAAAACTATATTTTTATGAATGGCATGTGCAAAAGGGCAGTGACGAAAATTGTAAAAATTGTTGGTTTACAACAGCAGTTTCTCAACCAGTGGATCAGGGTAATACAATTTGAAACGACCACCTTTTATTTATCGATATCTAATTGTTGGATGCATTCTTGTATTCCCTCCAATTTTAAGTGCTCATTACGGCTCTATATATCTTGGAAGAGAAACTGGCGTATTGTTAGGATTTTGTGTTGGAATAATTTCTGTAACTTTTGCTTGTTGGAAATTATATATCGATGATTGGAGAGATGACGAGGATTAATGCAGTTCGTAACCTCTAGATCAGAAGCTTTAGGAAAGCTAAATAATTTTATAGAGAAAGATCTTATAAATTATAACTCCAAAAGAAATTTTGACTTTGGTGTAGCTGATAGAAGTAATGTTTCTTGTTTATCTCCATATATAACTCACAGAATAATTACTGAGTACGAAACTGCAAAACTTGTTTTAAAAAAGTATCCTTTTCAAAAAGTTGATAAATTTATTCAAGAAATATTTTGGAGAGTTTATTGGAAAGGTTGGTTAGAACTTAGACCCCAAGTTTGGTCTGATTTTATAGATGACTTAAGAGGAATGAAGGAAGATAATAATTATATTAAAGCAATTAATAGTGAAACTCAAATTGAGTGTTTTAATGATTGGGTAAAAGAACTTAAAGAAAATAATTATTTGCATAATCACACAAGAATGTGGTTTGCGAGTATTTGGATATTTACTTTGAAATTGCCTTGGCAAAAAGGTGCAGAGTTTTTTATGAAACACTTATATGATGGTGATGCTGCGTCTAATACTTTAAGTTGGAGGTGGGTTTCAGGCCTACAAACTAAAGGAAAACACTATGTTGCTCAGTCATGGAATATAAGTAAGTTTACTAATAGTAAATATAAGAATGTTAGATTAAATGAGAACGCCTTGTCTTTAACTGATAAAAGAGAGTACAGATTGAACCCACTTAGTTTAAATTATGAAGATAATTCAAATGAAAATTTATTAGTTTTTGAAAATGAATTAAACTTAGAAAATCAAAATTTAAAAGAGTACAAAAATATCTACTTAATTTTACTTAGCAACCAGGCAAGAAAGTTAAAGCTCGAAGAGAAAGTGATAAATTATAAATTACAGTTAATTAACGATCAAAAAAAGAGATTTGATCAAATTCAAATAATTGATGAGGAAAAATTTCAAAATTTATTAGAAAAAAACAAATCTTTTGATGTAGTTCATCCATGTATTGGAGAAAATTATTCTTACTTAAACAATTTGAGAAAAAAACTCAATTTGAAATTGAGCTATATTTTAAGAGAGGAAGATAAATTTTCTTGGCAATTTTCAAACAAAGGATATTTTAACTTTAAAAACAATATCCCTAAAATTTTAACAAGTTTTAAATTACAATAAGTTATCTAGAGGCGCATCTTTTAGAGCAATACTTCACCTTTTCCCAATTTAATCTCCATTTTTTTCTCCATGAAAATGGCTTGTTGCAAACCGTACAAGTTTTTTTTGGAAGATTAGTTTTTTTCGTCATTAAGGAGATGTTTATTCTTTATAAAGAGGAAAAAAGCTGCAATTTCGTAAAATATTTTAAGTAAAAAGAATAAAGGTTTAATCTTAAATAATTTATATAGAAAATTGTATTTTGGAACATGTTTCCAAATAATTAAAAAGGACTCAGCTCCGTCTATTACTCTTCCATCTTGCACCACATGCATTCTTCTCAACAAATCTCTGTAAGTTTTAGATGTGATTTTTTGAGCTTCTTGATTATTAGTAACATCAATCCACTCAACATGAGCATCACTATGTTTTTTATAATGATTAATTTCAGCTTTGCAAATATTACAGGAATTATTGAAAAAAACTTTAACCATTGGTATTTTCTTTAACAAAATTATTAGCAGCTCTAAAAATTTTCAATTTTCTTTCTTTGTTCATTTTTTCAGAAATTCTTACCATCATTGCAAGACGTGGATTTTTTAAAAAGAATTTTTTATGTCTATCTATAAATTTCCAATACAAACCATCCATCACATCACACCAAGGACCTTTTTTGAAATGCATCATCTTTAAAAAATAGCTTGAACCGCAGATATATGGTTTTGTAGCAAATATTCCACCATCACTAAACAATCCCATACCATACACATTAGGTGCCATTACCCAGTCAGAAGAATCCACAAACATCTCCATAAACCATTTGTAAACTTGTTTTGGATTTATTTCACACAGGTTCATGATATTAGCTAAAATCATTAATCTTTCTATGTGATGAGACCAACCATAGTTTCTGGCATTATTAATTGCATGGTCTAACGGGTCTAAACCTGTATTACCATCATACCAAGATTTTTTCATTTTTCTTTTATGATTGAAAAAATTCGTTTTACTTAACCGATCATCGTAGTTCTGATAAATTCCCCTCATAAATTCTCTCCAACCAATGATCTGTCTTATATAACCCTCTAAAGAATTTATAGGAACCTTACTTTCAATTTTTCTTAACTTTTCAACTATTTCTTCAGGCGTAATTAAACCTAAGTTTATTAAAGGACTAAGGGCGCTATGAAATACTATATTAGATCGATCTGTTACAGCATCTTCATAATCCCCAAAGAGTTTTATTCTTTCTTTAAAAAATTCATCCAGCCATTTATTCGTATCTTTTCTAGTTGTTGGAAACCAAAATTTATCAGTGTTTCCTTGGTGATCTTTAAAGTTAGAATTTATAAATTTTTTAAGGCTAGCAGTATCTTTGGTTTCCTTTATTACTGAAATTTTTGGAATTTTAATATCATTGGGTAATTTTTTTCTATTATCTTCATCGAAGCTCCACTTGTTTCCTTTCGGACTTCCATTTTTATTCATTAATAAATTCATTTTTGCTCTTACAATTTTATAGAAGTTAGCCATAAAAGGACGTTTGTTTTTTGAAAGATAGTTTTTAAATTCTTGCCTATCCATTAAAAACATTGGAGATTTTACCTGGTTTATTTTTAATGCATTTTTTCTACTTAAGTTTAATATTCTTTTTTCAAAGAATTTGTCTTCTATTTCAAAAAAAGAAATTTCCTTTATTTTCTTCTCTTTAATAGTTTTTTCTAATTTTTTTTCATAGGGTAATTTAAAATCTTTATTTATATCTTTGTAAATTACATTGAAATTTTTCGATTTTAGCTCATCCTTGAAAGATCTCATTGAAGATAAAAATAGCAGTATTTTCAATTTATGGTGTTTTTCAAAAGTGCATAATTCGTAATCTTCAGCCATAAAAAAGCTATGATCTTTATAGTCAGAAAGATATTTTGGGTTAAATAACTGATTTCCTAAAATTACAAAAAGCTTCATAGATAACAAAATACATATTTTACTAATATTTTACACGCGTCATTAAATGCATGTAAATAACCCTTAATAATGTTATTTTTGATTATGAAAAAAGTAATTTTAGGTGCAACCGGTTCAATAGGATCTTCTTTAGCAAAAAAGCTTGTAGAGAACGGAGATCAAGTTCATTTAGTAGGAAGAGAGGAAGCCAGCTTATCAAGTTTAGCTAGTGAGTTAAATTCCTCATTTACAATCTGTGATGTCCTAGAAGAAAATTTTTGTGAAAAATTAACAAATGATCTTAAAGATGAGCCAATTGATGGTTTGGCTTTTTGCATAGGATCAATTGATCTTAAACCTTTAAAGTTGACAAAAAAAAGTGACTTTATGCAGTCATTTAATTTGAACTTAGTTTCTGCTACCGAAGTAATTCGATCTTTAGCAGATAATTTAAAAAAAAATAAAGGTTCAATTGTTTTATTTTCAACCGTTGCAGTCAGACAAGGTTTTCCTAATCATGCGATCGTTTCTTCTGCTAAAGGTGCTATCGAAGGTTTAACTTTAGCTTTAGCAGCTGAGTTTGCTCCGAATGTAAGGGTAAATTGTATCGCTCCAAGTTTAACTAATTCAAAAATGTCTAATTTTTTACTTAAAAATGAAAAAGTTGCAGATGGCATAGCTAAAATGCACCCACTTAAAAGAATTGGCGAAGGTAGTGATACAGCATCAGTAGCAAGATTTTTATTAACTAAAGAAAGCTCATGGATTACTGGTCAAGTCGTCGGTGTTGATGGGGGAAGATCATCTGTCGCATAACAATTATTCTGAAAATGGTTACATAAAAACAATGAAAAAAATATTAATTTTAATTTCGAGTATTCTAATAAGCACTAGTTTGATGGCTGCTGGAGGTGATGGTGGCGGTAGTAGCAGCGGTAACGGTGACTCTAACGTATCTCTATACGATGACGCAGTAAAGTTAGTTAAAAGAGCTGGAAAATTAGAGAAAAAGGAAAAAACAGAAAAAGCAAAAAAACTTTATTCTCAAGCATTCAAAAAATTAGAGAAAGCTTACAAATCAGATAAAAAAAATCCGGATGTATTAAATTACATGGGATTTACTTCAAGAAAAATTGGAAATTTTGAAAAAGCAGAAGAATTTTATTTAAAAGGCTTAGGGATAAAACCAAATCATAATGGTATTAACGAGTATCTTGGAGAACTTTATGTTCAAACAAACCGTATTGATAAAGCTAATGAAAGACTAGAAGTTTTAAAAGGATGCAATTGTGAAGAATATGGTGAACTTGAGTTGATAATTAAAACTCGGGGCACAAAAGTTTATTAAGATAAATCCACAGCAAATTTTTTCAATTTTTCAAGCGGTATAAGTTCTAAAGTTTTTATATTTGTTTTTTTTAAAAAAATTGAGCAAGCAGCATCTTCATCGATGGCTCTTGCATACCAAGTGGCGCAAACGCACCAGCAATCACCATCTTTTAATCCTGGAAAACCAAATTCGGGATGCGGAGTAATTAAATCATTACCTACTTTTTTTGACCAAATTAAAAATTTATCTGTAACCTTAGCACAAACTGTGTGAGAACCTCCGTCATTTTTATCAGTATTACAGCATCCATCCCTAAACCATCCAGTTAGAGGATCATTAGAACATGTTTCTAAAGGTTCACCGAAAACATTTTTTTGAACTTCATTATTCATTTGTATATTTATAATTTTGTTGGATTTGGTTGCCCTTTATAAACTTTCTTTGGATCAAATTTTTTTTCTTTTTCTTTAAACTCTAGTTCAATTTTTTCAGTATTATTTATTGGACCCAAAGGTATAGATCTATAAAAACAAGATTTATAACCCACATGACAACTAGCTCCATTTCCAATATCAACAGACATCCACAGAGCATCTTGATCATCATCAATTCTCAAATCAATAACCTTTTGAGTAAACCCACTTGTTTTCCCTTTACGCCATAAAGCTTTTCTTGATCTACTCCAATAGTGTGCTTCTTTAGTTTCTATTGTTTTCTTTAAAGCTTCACTATTCATGAAGCCATGCATGAGCAATTCACCAGAGCTACTATCTGTAGTCGTAACTGGAATAAGCCCATTATTATCAAACTTTGGTGAGAGAAATTTTCCCTCTTCTATCTCAAAAACACTCTCTCTTTTTTTAAACATGGGCGTAAAATAGTGAAAAAAAGACAAAATAGCAATTTGCATTAATGAAATATGTCCTATAAAAATGAGCGCTATATGAAATTAGTTAAAGACATTGACAAATCGGGTCAAAAAAAACATGAGGTTTCAGACAAACAAGCCGAAGAGGCCTTTAAGACTATTTTAACTTGGATTGGAGAAGACCCCAATAGAGAAGGCCTATTAGAAACTCCAAAAAGAGTTGTAAAAGCATTTAAAGAATATTTTAAAGGATATCATCAAGACGGTAGTGCAGAATTATTAAAAACTTTTGGAGATGTTGAAGGTTACGATGATATGGTGGTTGAAAAAAATATTACTTTAGAAAGTCACTGTGAACATCATATGGCTCCAATTATAGGAGTTGTACATATAGCATATATTCCAAACAAAAAAGTTGTTGGTCTAAGTAAACTTGCGAGAACGGTAGAGGTTTTTTCAAAAAGACTTCAAACGCAAGAAAGACTGACTATGCAAATTGCTAAAACTTTAATGAATGCGTTAAACGCAAAAGGTGTTGCTGTAACAATTGACGCCGCTCATCAATGTATGACTATGAGAGGTATTAAAAAAGAAAGAGCCACTACTGTAACAAATTATTACTTAGGTACTTTCAAAGAAGATCTAAGTTATCAAAATAGATATTTGCGATATATTGCAAAATAAATGTCAGAAAAATTCAAAGCAGTTGTAATTGATAATCAAAACGAAAAATTTACTAGAGAAATAAAAGAAATTAACAAAACAGATTTAAAAGACGGCAATGTATTAGTTAAGATTGATTATTCAAGTTTAAATTATAAAGATGCTCTTATTTTAAACAATGGTGGAAAAATTGTAAGAAAATTTCCTTTTGTCCCAGGCATTGATTTTTCTGGCAAAGTTGTAGAAAGTGAAGATAGTAAATTTAAAAAAGACGATAATGTAATTTTAACAGGCTTTAGAGTAGGCGAAGCTTATTTCGGTGGGTTTGCTCAATATGCAAAAGTAGACTCAAATTTTTTAATAAAAACCCCTAAAGATTTAGACAATCATAAAGCAATGATGTTAGGCACAGCTGGTTTTACAGCTTTGTTATGTGCATTTGCAGTAAAAGCAAGAGAAGAATTATTATTAGGTGAAAAAGTCAAAGATGTTTTAGTCACAGGAGCAACAGGCGGTGTTGGCAGTATAGCTGTAATGATCCTTACTAAAATGGGTTACAACGTTCATGCAGTTACAGGTAAAAAAGACAAACATGAGTATCTTAAAAATCTTGGTGCACAAAATATTTTAGATAGAAAAGAATTTGAAGGAGAAAGTAAATTATTAGAAAAAGGTATTTGGGATGGAGTGGTAGACACAGTCGGAGGACCTGCTCTGACAAAAATATTTGCCCAAACAAAACCAACTGGAATTGTAGCAGCCTGTGGTAACGCTGGAGGCATTAAGATAAATACAACTGTCATGCCATTTATAATTAGAGGTGTTAAACTTTGGGGGATCGACTCTTCAGCAGCATCAATAGTAAGGAGAGAATTTGTTTGGAATGAAGCCTCTAAACTTATTGATTTTGAAAAAATTAAGTCTTTTACAAATGAGCTTTCATTTAATGAGCTTTTAGATACCTATCCTAAACTTTTAAAAGGTGAATATTTCGGGAGAGCTATAGTAAATCCTAATAAATAATTTATAAGTATATATAATGGATTGGGATAAATTAAAGATATTTCATACTGTTGCTGAAGCTTCAAGTTTTACAAAAGCTTCAACGATACTTAACTTAAGTCAATCAGCTATAAGCAGGCAAATTCAAGCATTAGAAAGCGATCTAAAAGTTCAACTTTTTGAACGCCATGCAAGAGGTTTAGTGTTAACAGAAAATGGAGAGTATCTCTTTAATTCTGCGCATGAAGTCATTTCTAAGTTGAAGGACGTTGAGTCAAATCTAATTGGACATAAAGATAAATTAAGTGGAAAACTCACGGTGACTACAGTTGTAAGTTTCGGAACTACTTGGCTAACACCTCGAATAAAAGAGTTTATGGATCTTCATCCAGAAATGGAAATTGAATTAATTTTTGATGATAAAGAACTAGATTTAGCTACGCGTCAAGCAGACGTTGCTATTAGAATGAGAAGACCCAAACAATTAAATTTAATTCAAAAAAAATTTGTAGATTTTAATTATCATATATATGGATCAAATGAATATTTAGAAAAAAATGGTTACCCTAAATCTTTAAAAGATTTAGATAAGCATAAGTTTATAACTTATGGTAAAGGAGCTCCTTCTCCAGTTTACAATCCAGATTGGGTATTAAAAATTGGTGCAAAAGATGGAAAAAAAAGAAAGTCTTTAATGAAAGTAAATAGTGTTTATGGTTTATTGTTAGCAGTGCAAAGTGGAGTAGGCTTGGCAGCTTTACCAGACTACATTGCGCATAATAAAAGCGGTATTACAAAAGTTTTACCAAATGAGCCTGGAAAACCAACCGAAACACACTTTGTTTACCCTGCCTCTTTGAAAAATAATGCAAGGTTAATTGCTTTTAGAAATTTTTTATTTAGTAAGGTAAATGAATGGAAATTTTAAATTTTATAGTCCCGTTTATAATATTATTAACTGTGGTTGTATTTATACATGAATATGGACATTATTATTTTGCTAAAAAATACGGAGTAGGAATAACAGATTTCTCTATTGGTTTTGGTAAAGAAATCTTTGGTTTCACCGACAAATTGGGTACAAGATGGAAATTTTGTGCAGTACCATTAGGAGGTTATGTAAAATTTTTCGGTGACAGAAATGTTTTTAGCCAAGCTGAACAAGAGGAATTACTTAAGAAATACAGCAAAGAAGATCAAAATAAACTTTTTGTGACAAAACCTTTATATCAGAGATCATTAATTGTAGCTGCTGGCCCACTAGCAAATTTTGCTTTAGCTATATTGATTTTTTCTTTTATTTATATGTTTGCCGGTAAAGATTTTACTCCAGCTCAAATTCAAGAGGTTCAAAAAGATAGTCCTGCATATACTTCTGGAATAAAAAGCGGGGATATTATTTTATCGATAAACGATAAAAAAGTTAATAGCATATTAGATGTTTCCACCTACATTAATACCTCTGTTAATGAACTGATTGATATTAAAGTTTTAAGAAGTAGCAATGAACTAGATTTAAAAGTTAAGCCCGAAATTATTAAAAGTGAAGACTCTCTTGGAAACAAAATCAATAAAAAAATAATTGGTATTAAAATAACACCTCTCAATGATGAATTTAATAGGCAAAGATTAGGCCCAGCAACCGCATTGTTTTATGCAGTTAAAGAAACTTGGTTCGTTACAAAAGCCTCTTTAGATTTTATATTGTCTATGTTCAAAGGAAAAGGCGATACCACTCAGCTGGGCGGACCCATAAAGATTGCAAAAATCACTGGTCAAGTTGCCCAACATGGATTTATAGCCTTTTTGAGTATCATGGCTTATATTTCAATAAGCTTAGGATTTATAAACCTTTTCCCTATTCCACTTTTAGATGGCGGACATTTAATGTTTTATGCATTTGAAAAAGTTTTAGGAAGACCTTTGTCTCAAAAAACTCAAGAAGGTTTTTTTCGAATCGGGCTCTTTTTGCTAGTTTCTTTAATGTTTTTCACCACATTTAACGACCTTAAGGATTTAGGCTTGTTTTAAGCCACTTTTTAATATTAAAAAGATCAATAAAATCAAGCTTTTTTTGACACAATATATTGTGTTGATATTTATGTGAAACACTAAAAAAATGTTGATTTTGTTGGATTTTTATAGAGATTAGAAATTAACCATAAGGGGCATAAAATGAATAAAAAACAACTAGTAGCAAAAATATCGTCCACACTGGGTCAAAGTAAGGCTGATGCAGAAAGAACCTTTGATTCAATTACGACTATTATTTTAGATGCTTTAAAAAATGACGATACTGTCAAAATAGCTGGTTTTGGAACTTATAAAGTGGCAAAAAGAAAAGCTAGAGTAGGCAGAAACCCAAGAACGGGTGAGTCAATCCAAATTGCAGCATCTCAGAAAGTTAAGTTTTTACCCGCTAAAAGCTTAAAAGAAATGTTTAATCGGTAAACGTTATTTTTAGCCCTTATTCAAAATGTTGAATAAGGGCTAAACCACTTGCAAAAACTGCATACCTAATTTTAAGACATTACAGTTCTATTCTAATACCTAAAATTTTATAAGCACTTTTAAATTAACAAGGGAGTTTTATGAAAAAATACATAAGTTACTTTCTGGCAGGTACAACCATATACTTTGGCTTTGCTGGTTTAGGCTACGCTGAAACCACTGTTTCTGCAGAAGTACAATACATATTTAACACCCTATTATTTTTGATGTCAGGTTTCTTGGTCATGTGGATGGCCGCAGGTTTCGCAATGTTAGAGTCAGGATTAGTAACATCAAAATCTGTGTCAGCAATCTGTGCAAAAAATATAGGTCTTTATTCAATCGCCGGAGTGATGTTCTGGTTGGTTGGTTATAATTTAGCTTACGGTATCCCAGAAGGCGGATATATTGGCTCATTCACACCATGGAGTGACAACTCATCATTAGAGACAGGATATTCTGATGGATCTGATTGGTTTTTCCAAATGGTGTTCTGTGCCACTACAATGTCAATCGTATCTGGTACGTTAGCTGAAAGAATTAAGATCTGGCCATTTTTCTTATTTGCCGCAATTTTAACTGGAATTATCTATCCAATTTCAATGGGTTGGCAGTGGGGTGGCGGATGGTTATCGGTCGCTGGATTTTCAGACTTTGCTGGTTCAACATTAGTACATGCTGCAGGTGGTGCTGCCGCTTTAGCAGGTGCAATAGTGCTTGGAGCAAGAACTGGACGATTTAGTTCTAGCGGTGGAGTCAAAGCTATGACGCCATTTGCTGCATCATCAATTCCGTTAGCAACATTAGGAGTATTTATACTTTGGTTAGGTTGGTTCGGATTTAATGGTGGTTCTCAGTTAGCTTCTGGAACATTAGAAGACGTTTCAGCAGTTGCAACAATTTATATCAATACGAACTTAGCTGCAGGTGGTGGTGTTTTAGCTGCCGCTGCTGTATCTAGATTATTTGGTGGTAAAACTGACGTAGTAATGATGCTAAACGGTGCAATAGCCGGATTAGTAGGTATTACGGCAGAACCATTAACGCCAAGTCCGTTAGCTGCAATCTTTATTGGAGCAATAGCAGGAGTATTAATGTACTTCTCAACAAAACTATTGTTCAAATTGAAAATTGATGACGTGGTAGGTGCCATCCCAGCACACTTAGTAGCTGGTATATGGGGTACATTAGCAGTGCCTTTAACAAATGGAGATGTTTCTTTTGGAGCACAATTCCTTGGAACTATCTCAGTAGTGGTATTCGTATTCATAGTCTCGTTTATTGTTTTCCAAATTATCAAAAATACTATTGGATTAAGAATAAGCAAAGAAGCTGAAAGACTAGGAACTGACAAAGCAGAAGTCGGTGTAATAGCTTACGGTATAAGAGACTAGAACAATTTAGCTTATCTCCTCCCTCGTTATTTGGAGAAAAATTAAGGCCCGGAACACCCTTCCGGGCCTTATTTATTTTCTTCCCAAAGCTGTTTAATGTTTAAGCTTGGCGATATCCCAAAAACAGAATTAATATTAGTACAATGCAAACTTAAAGAAGGAATAGGTGAAAAACATTTTTCTTTTTCATAAATTTCATGAAGGTTTTTTTCAAATGGATCACTTCGATTAGTCGCCATGTCAATTAATTTTTCAAAATGCTTTTCTATCATTTTTTTACTAGTCATAAATGTCAACAAAGACTCCTTCACTGTTCTCCAATGTGTATTTTGACCTATTAAAACATTAGAATTACCCATTTTTTTGTAAAGATAAGGGTAGTCAGTTGATAGTAAAAATATCTCATCTTTAAATATTGAGCAGAATTTTTCATAAGCAAACAACATTTCAGTTAGAGCCTCATTTTTATGAATATAATCATCTTCTACGAAATAAACTAAATCTTTGCATTGTCTTGCAAAATTAAAAGAGTCCTTAATAGAAGCCATTGTAGTTAACATATTATCTTTATTCATTTTGCTATTTTTAACTACAAGTAATTTTACATCAAAACCTTCATTTTTAAATTTTGACAATATTTCATCTATATGATTATCAATTGAATTAGAGTCAATAATTGTAAAATTAATTTTTAAATTGTTAAAATATTTTTTCAATTGCCTTACTGATTTGATTAAAGAGTTTATTGTTCTAAAAGTATATTCAGATTTATCTTTTTCAAATATTCTTTTTTTATTTTGTGAAACTAATTGAACACTGGTACAAGTTTTTATTATAATATCTAAAGACTCAACTTTTCTTGTTATTACAGTTTCACCTAAGCCCAAAGTGACAGATTTATTACCTGGTGAACTTATTATATTATAATAATCTTTATTTGAAACAGGAAAGTCTAATGTGCTCTGATCAATTAGCTCAAATCCAACGATGCGACAAATTTTTACAAAAATTTTCTTAATAAAACTTGTTTTTTTGAAGCTTTTAATTTCTTTCATTGGTATACTTTTTTAACATGAATATTAAATCTTCTAAAGAAATTGTTGATGAAGCTAACAAGACTATTAAAGTTTTATCAGCTGAAGAAGTCAAAAGTGCATATGAAAAAGGAGACATAACTCTTATTGACGTTAGAGATATCCGTGAACTCTGGAAAGATGGGACAATAGAAGGATCAATCCATATTCCTAGAGGAATGTTAGAATTCTGGTTAGATCCTCAAAGCTCATACTATCAAGAAAAAAAAATTGGAGAAATGAAAAATATAGTATTATTTTGTGCTTTAGGATTTCGATCTGCGCTTGCAACAAAGTCCTTAAAAGAAATGGGATTTAAAAATGTAGCAAATGCTGAAGGTGGTTTTGATTCTTTGAAGCAAATAGGTCTGCCTATTGTTACAAAAGAAAAAAAATAAGTTATTTTCGCGCTTCGTTTAAAGCAAATTCAATTCTATCTTGACCCCAAAAAATTTTGTTATTTGATACAAAAGTTGGAGCTCCAAAAATCCCTTTTTCGTATGCCTCACTTGTTCGCCTTTTTAAGGAATCTTTTATTGAAGATGATGTCGATCTAAGTAAAAAAGTTTTCGGATTAATATTTAAATTCTTTAAAATCTTTTGAACAATGTTCTCATCATTCAAATTAAGTCCATCCTGCCAAATGGCGTTAAAAATGTTATCAATATAATACTCTTTAACATTGTCTTCTTCAGCTACAATAACACCTCTCATTAAATTTAAACTTCTTATGGGAAAATAAGAATTAAATTTAAATTTAATTTTATTTTTTTCAGCTATTAATTTGCAGTCACGAATCATATGTTTAGCTTTAGCTGGAATGAAAGCAGGAGCCTTTATCCCATGCAAGTTATGTAAACCACCTAGTAGTATTGGCCTATATATAATCTTTATTAAATTTTTTTTTTCTATATTTTTTATTTCTTTATGAGCTAAAAAAGAATAAGGACTTATAAAATCAAAATAAAATTCAAAAGATTTAATCATTTAAACTAACTTTTTTTGCGAAAAAAATTCTAATAAACCAATAAATAAATAAGCCGACCGGACCAGTAAAATAAGTTAAAATCAAAGAAATTATTACTAGAAATTTTGAGACCAAGTATTTTTGAGAGTCCCTAACAATCCATGCACCAAGAAATAAACTAATTGATAAAAAATGAAGCCAGAATATTAAAAGAAATGCTTCATCAGAAAACATTGAATAAAGACCATTTAATCCGTTATATAACTCGAAACTATCTAAAATATTCCCTTCTAAGAAAATATTGTAAGCAACAAAAACATATGCACTAGCTAAAAGCAAAGGAGCAATAATTGATTGTGCAAAAAAATTAGTAACAGCACTTCTTGGAAAAATTATCAACAGTAGCCAAAAAGGTATAACACCCCAATTAGCAAATAAATAAATATTTTCGTAATTTAACGTGTTCAGGACATCTAGAAGATTATTTATCATGAAAAATAATATAGTATATTAGAGTAATGAATCCCACATCAAATAAAAGTGATTTTGAAGATCTTACTACAAATTTGAAAGATTTGGCTTATTCTTATTTAGAAAAATATAGTCCTTCAAAACAACAACTTAAAATTTATTTACTAAAAAAATATTTAACTAAGATTAAAGGCACTCAATCAAAAAAAGAGGTATCTTCACTTATTGATGAAATAATCAATAATCTTGAAAAAAATAAGATTATAAATGATGAACTTTATTCGGACTCTAAAGCTAGAATGTTTTTAAGACGAGGTTATTCGTTAAACAAGATCAATCAATCTTTAAGACATAAGGGTATAGATCAAAAATATATCAAACAAAGCATTGATAAAATTAAAGAAAATCAGATAGAACCTGATTTTGTTTCAGCATTGAAACTTTGCAAAAGAAGAAGAATTGGCCCTTTGAGACCGCAAGCGAATAGAGAATTATTTTACAAAAAGGATATGGGAATACTTGCAAGGGGCGGATTTAATTTTGATTTGTCTAAAAGGGTGCTAAACCTTGATGTTAAAGAATTTAATAAATTAATCAAAATTATCTAATTTATTTTCTTTTTCATTCTTTACCATTTGATCTAATTTTCTTTTAAGTAAATTTCTTACTATAATAAAAAAAAGAACACCAAAAAAAGTAACAGATAATATTATAATTAATATAGTTTTAAGCATCTAAATTTTTACTACGCCTAATTAAAATAGTGGGATTTTTGTAATCTGCCTTTCCATATTTAAATGACTCATTTTCCAAACTAGTCACACTTGCTCCAGCAGCTTCAGCAATTGCATGGCCGGCAGCATCGTCCCACTCATTTGCTCGCACTTTGTCAGCATATAAATCGTACTCTCCAGTTGCTATTAAACAATATTTATAAGAACTACTTAATTTTCTAAAAGAAGTTACGTTGAATTCTTTTAATTTATTTAAGATAATTTTTGGTGGTTCTTTGCTATTCGTTAAGGCTAATACTTTTCCTTTAGGAGTTTTTTTCTTACAATTTAAATTTAAAACTTGATTATTTTCAAGCATCATAGATTTATTTTTCCCAAAAGAATAAAATATTCTATTTTTTTTTGGAACTCCAATAACGCCTAAAGCTGGCTGTTCATCAATGATCAGCCCAGCGTTTAATGTATATTCATCTCTACCCGCGATATACTCTTTTGTACCGTCAATTGGGTCAATTAACCAAAATGTTTTGTATGTATTTTCCTTTTTTAAGTCTACAGTTTCCTCTGAAATAATTGGTATGTTAGGAGTGAGATTTTTAATTTTTTGAGTTAAAATTTCATTTACTCGCAAATCTCCGTTAGTGACAGGCGAACCATCATTTTTTGTTTTGATCTTAACTCCTTGCTTTTCAATATTTATTGACTCATTACCTGCCTCTTTAAATGTATCAATTAATCCCTCAGCTATGATTTTAAGATCTTTACTATTCATTATTATATTTCTCTAAGGTAACAACCTCAATATTTAACACTTGTTTTCCAACATTTTCAAAATTTACAGTAACTTTATTTCCTATGATAGACTGAATTTGACCAATACCCCAATTTTTATTTGCAGGATTTAAAACATAATCACCTGGTTCAAAGTCAATATGCATTATGGAAAATAACTTTTATTTATATTATACCACTTATAATGAATTCTTTAGGAATAAACAAATTGAAAAAAAACACAAAAGTAGTTGTCGCCATGTCAGGTGGTGTAGATTCTTCGGTTGTTGCTGCTTTGATGAAAGATGAAGGTTACGATGTTACCGGTATAACTCTAAAATTGTATGATGATGCAAAGCAGTCACAGGCAGGAAGACAATGTTGTGCCGGTCAGGACATTTTAGATGCTAAAAGAGTTTCAGAGAAACTTAATATTAAACACGAAATTTTATTTTATCAAAAAAAATTTAAGGAGGAAGTTATTGACTCTTTTATAGACAGTTATGTAAGTGGTGAAACGCCTATACCTTGTGTACAGTGCAATCAAACTGTAAAATTTAGAGATTTATTTAAATATGCAAAAGACTTAAATGCGGATGCATTAGTTACTGGGCATTATGTTTCTAGAGTTCAAAAAAACGGTCACGCTAATATGTATAGAGCTAAAGATAGAAATCGTGATCAAAGCTATTTTTTATTCAGTACATCTCAAGAGCAACTCGACTATCTCAGATTTCCACTTGGTGAAATTGATAAGTCAGAAACAAGAACGATAGCACAAAAACTCAAATTAAATGTAGCCGATAAACCAGATAGTCAAGATATTTGTTTTGTGCCAAATGGTGACTATAGTTCAGTAATTAATAAATTCAGACCAGAGTCCTTTAAACCTGGAAAGGTATTAGATGTAACTGGAAAAGTTATCGGAGAACATGAGGGAATTATTAACTATACGATTGGTCAAAGGAAGGGGATAAAAATATCAAATAAAAACCCTTTATATGTTGTCAATATAAATGCAGATAACAATACAATAATAGTGGGTGAGAAGCAGTTTTTGGAAATAAAAGAAATTCAATTAAGAGACTTAAACCTTTTAGGTAATAAAAAAGATTTTGAAGATGTTATAGATATCAAAGTAAGATCAACAGGAAGACTTCTTAAAGCAAAGATTGATATTTCTAGTTCAGCCGCAAAAGTAAAAATTTTAGATAGCGAGACAGGAATATCACCGGGCCAAGCTTGTGTATTTTACGCAAAAGATAATATTGGGGATAAATTACTGGGCGGAGGTTGGATACATAAGACATTCAATACAAATTTATCCACTTAATTAACATGAAGTTATAGAGCACGTATTAGGTGATACTATTATTTTCTAATTATGATTTAATGAGCTTAATTAAGAGGCAACTCTTAACTGGCCATTTAGGGAAAAACCGAGAGGTTCAAGCTTAAAGGGCAGAAAGGTGGACCTAGTAGCGCTAGAATAGTTCATCGGGACGGCTTGGCGGTAGCGCCTACAACGACGAGCCAAAACTACTAAATTTCTGGGCGAAAGCCTAGAAATTTAAGTGGTTCTTCTCCAAAAAAATCTAGAAAATAAATAAAACAAAATTACTCCAACAAAATAATTCCATTCTAAACCATGTTTAAATTGTGTGTTTCCTTTTGTAATCAAAATAGGCAAACTTAATATTCCTACTAAAGCAAGAATAGTTACTAAAATAATTTTTAAAACCAATATATTCTTATTAACTAATTCTCTTAATTTTAATTTAATCTTATAAAAATGATAAACTAAAATACCTTGTGCTATTATTTCAAAAATTATAAATAGGAGAAGTACCACTCTTCTAAAAAGTTTGTAAATTTGAATATCAAACTTCACACCAAGTAAAACCGAGTGAATGACTAAAAAAACTGCAGATAAAATTCCAAACGTTTTAAATTTATGATTTATATTTGTTGAATTCATATTATTTATCAGTTGATTATTATTTTTCCAATAAATGTATAAAAGTACCGCCGTCAAAAACATTGCAGGCTTAAAAATTAAATATTGGGGAAAAGTTCTAGCAGCTCTGCTTATTGACAAACCTCCATCTAAGTATGGTATAGAAAAACCAGACCTACCAATTTGATCTACTGAAAAAATTGTATTATCAAGAAGTTCTGGATTTTGTGAAATTATTAAACATAAATTTATTGCTAATAATGGCACAAGAAAAATCCATAAACTCAGCTTTCTTATTTGAGCTATTTCGCTCATAGATATAATTATTGATTATTTTCTTTTATTTCTTTTTCTAGCTCTTCTTTTTTTTGAGCCAATTTTCCTTCGTCCTCGATGTTTTTTGGGATACCCCATATTTTTGTCTCCTTTTATATATTTTTTTGTATAAAACTTATGTAGGTTTCAATTATACTTATTTTATGAAAAAGTCTATAAGCACATTTTTAAAACACCCAACCAAAGATAACACTAATAGGTCAGCAAACCCACCTGTTACAAGAGCATCAACTATACTTTTCAATTCTATGCAGGAACTCGTAGGACATGAAAGGAAAATTAAGACAAATAAGAAAGTAAGTTATTATAGCTATGGAAGATATGGAAGCACCACCACTATAGAATTGGAAAACATACTTAAAAAGTTAGAGCAAGCTTATCATGTTTTTCTTACTGGAACTGGTTTTGGTGGGGTAGCACTTGCAATTATGAGTTTATGTAGACCGGGAGATGAAATTCTGGTCTCCGACAACGTTTATGGACCAACAAAGGAAATTTCTGAACAACTTGTAAAAGAATTCAATATAAATGCAAAATTTTATAATCCTGATAAGTTTGAAGATTTAAAAAATAAGATTACTGATAAAACAAAGATGATACTGGTAGAAAACCCAGGGAGTAGCACCTTTGAATTTCAAGATCTGTCAAAAATAGTTAATCTTGCAAAAAGAAAAAATATAATAACTTTTCTCGATAACACTTGGGGAACGCCTCTATTTTTAAAACCACTTAAAATTGGTTTTGATATGTCTTTTTGTTCTGCCACAAAATATTTTTCTGGTCATTCAGATGCTATGGGTGGATCTTTAGCAGTTAATAAGAAAGTTTTTAAAAAAGTTATGTTTTTCTATAAGTTGTCAGGTTATAGAATGTCTGCAGACGAAGCCTATTTAATTATAAGAGGCTTAAGAACTTTAGATGTCAGGCTTAAAAAACACTATGAAAACACTAAAGTGGTAATCAACTTTTTAAAAAAACAAAAGAAGATAAAAGAAATACTATATCCGTACAAACCATCATCAAAAAATTACAAGCTATGGAAAAAATATTATTCAGGCGCAAATGGCCTTTTTTCTGTTGTTATCAAATCCAAAAAAAAATCATCAGTGATTAAATTTGTTAACTCGCTAAAACTATTTGGTATTGGTTACAGCTGGGGTGGTTTCGAAAGTTTAGTACTTTTACAAGATTTAAGAAATAAAACAAAATATACTGAAGCAAGGAGGTATTTAAGATTTGCTAAAGACGAACATATTGTTAGACTACATATAGGTTTAGAAGATCCAAAAGACCTAATTTATGATCTGAAAGGAGCCTTACGTTATATTAAATAAAATATGTCAGAAAAATTTATTCCTAATAGACTAGCACTTATCACCCTACTTGCAGCTTGTTCTGTAATTTTAATTTCAATGGGTTTAAGACAAACTTTTGGATTATTTTTCAGCGCATTCGAGGAAGGTTTAAATTGCACAAGAACTGAATTTGGATTAGCTATCGGACTACAAATGATCTTTTGGGGAATATTTGCTCCAATATTTGGATATCTAGCAGATAAATTTGGGGGAAATAAAGCTGTGTTTATTGGATTTATTATTTTTGGACTAGGAATCTATATGCTGTACGCTGGTCCTAATACTGGAATATATTTTCAAATAAGCTTAGGTTTACTAGTGGGAGTTGCTTTAGGCGCAACAGCAATGAGTGTCCCAGTATCTGAAGTTGGCAAACATTTCCCTAATGAAAAAAGAACTATCGCAACAGGTATAGTCACTGCTGCTGCTTCTGTGGGGTATTTTTTAGCACCTTTATTTACTCAGTATTCTCTTGGAAACGTAGGTTGGGAACAAACGTTAAAATATTTTATGTATTTTATATTGTTTGGATTAATTGCTTCAGTTTTTTTACTTTCAAAAAAAGATGAAATTTTGAAAACTGATGTTAAAAAACAAAATTTTACTGAGGCTATGAAAGAAGCTTTTTCTCATAAGGGATATATTTTGTTACTCGCAGGGTTTTTTGTATGTGGATTTCAGATAACATTAGTTGCAACTCATGTGCCAGGTTATTTACAAGATAGAGGCCTTGGAGGTTGGACTGCAACAATTCTTTTAGCCTTAATCGGTTTATTTAATATAGTTGGCACTCTTGGAATTGGATATTTAGGAACTAAGTATAGCAAGAAAATTTTATTAAGTATCCTTTACTTCTTAAGAGCAGTTATCATTTCTATTTTTATATTTTTTCCACCTTCAATTTATATTTCTATTTTTTTTGGAATTACCTTTGGATTACTTTGGCTTTCTACAGTTCCTCCAACTAATGGAATAGTTGCCCAAATATTTGGCACAAAATATCTAAGTACTCTTTTTGGTATTGTTTTCTTTAGTCACCAAGTTGGGGCTTTTGCAGGGTCATTTTTAGGAGGTTACTTTTATGATTTTTTTGGATCTTATAATTATGCATGGTATATCGCTATTGCGCTTTCAATTTTTGCCACTTTGGTTCACCTACCAATTAATGAAAAACCAATAGTTAGAGCGGTTAAAGAGTTCTAAATATATTGGCTTAAGACTGTTGATAAGATCACCCGTAGGTTGCATTATGAGTCCACTTTAGAATCAAAAGTGAATCAAAAGGCGAACATTTAATTTATTAACCCTGAGGTTGTGGATAATTGTTTTAGTTATTTTAATTGAATATTGTATTCACTATTTATAGATTGTTGTTATCACTCAGAAATAACTTAAGGAGAAAAAATGTTTTCAAAAGAATTAGGAGTAAAGTTAGACAAGTATCATTTATTAAAGCATCCTTTTTATCAAAAATATTGGAACGAGGGAAAACTTACTAGAGAAATTATTAGAGATTACGCTGAACAATATTATCAACATGTAAAAGCTTTTCCTAGATACATAAGTGCTACTCACTCGATATGTGAAGATCTTGAAAAAAGAAGAATTCTTCTTGAAAATTTACAAGATGAAGAAAATAAAGACGGCGATCATCCAAAATTATGGAAGAATTTTGCAAAAGCTTTAGGTGCAGATGAGAAAAAAATTGAAAACGTAAAGTTAGATTGGTTTACAAAAGATATGATTGACAATTTTTTCTCTCAAGCAAGAAAATCATACGCTGAAGGTTTAGCATCATTATATACTTATGAGAGACAAATTCCCGAAATAGCAGAAACAAAAATCCAGGGTTTAAAAAAGTTTTATGGAGTTAGTTCAAAAGAAGGTCTAGAGTTTTTTGAAGCGCATAAATCTGCAGATGTAATTCATAGAGCCGAATGCGAAAAACTTTTGGATAGTCTTTCTAAGGAAGAGCAAGTAAAAGCTGAAGAGGCTTCAGTTTTAACTGCTAGATATTTGTGGAACTTTCTTAGCGGAATGACATCTAAGCACAAACTACAATCAATTGCTGCTTAGTATAAGTTAATAGCTAAGTTAATGAAAAATGATAACCATGTTTGGGACAACAAACTCCCGACAGCTCAGATGCTTGGTCGTTGGCAGCCTTGGCACGCAGGACATCAAAAATTATTTGAAGAAACACTTAAGAAGACTGGTCAGGTAAATATAATGGTAAGAGATGTAAAGGGAGTTGATGACAATCCTTTTGATTTCGAAACAGTCAAAAAAAATATTTTTGAAGCTCTTAAGGATTACAAGAATAGAATTCAAGTTACTTTAGTTCCTAATATTACCAACATTTGTTACGGCAGAGGAGTTGGTTATAAAATTGAAGAAATTGTTCTTGATGAAAAAACGCAACAAATTTCAGCTACAAAAATCAGGGAACAGATGAGAAAAGAAGGAAAACTCAAATAGTTGCGAGCTGTTCTCACTTGACCTACAATTATCACATATATAAAATAATTTTTCTCGGGGGAATGTCATTATGATCACAAGCAATCCATTTGCGGAGCTAGCTCTAACTATACCACCAGCTGCAATGCAATTTTTTGTAATTGCAATGATTTTATTAGTTGTCGGGAGCACTTTATTGGACATGCTTCATAAGAAGAATGTTGTTTATTTTTTTAGAAATGCAAAAAAAGCAAAAAAAAATGCTAAAATTGAACTCAGCACAGTCAAAAAAACAACAGTAATTTTAAAAACCGTTGCTCATGATATTGCCACGACATCGGAACTAGGAATGGGAAAAAGAAGAATAGCCCATGTTTTAGGGATGTATGGAACTATTTTATTCTGGATCGCCTCAGTAATCTTAATATTTAAATATACCGATGGGTCAACTGCTCCTTTTTATATTACATCTATGTGGCACATCGGAGCAATAATGACTTGTCTAGGAGGATACTGGTTTTGGTTTTTTTTAAGAGTCGATGTATCTGCAGAGGCTCATCCCTGGTATAGAATAATTACTGCTGACTTATTTGTTTTGGCATTATTAGCTTGTGCAACTTTTGGACTAGCTTGGTCTTATGCTCAATATTCAAATTCAGT
Organism: uncultured Pelagibacteraceae bacterium; assembly: GCA_902620585.1. GTDB lineage: Bacteria > Pseudomonadota > Alphaproteobacteria > Pelagibacterales > Pelagibacteraceae > Pelagilacustribacter. Next base: position 45,030 of record CACNJC010000005.1, read on the forward strand.
TTACTTTAGTTATTTATTTTTCATTTTATATATTATTTCAAATTTAGTTTTATTTGGTGGAGTTTATTGGTCTAAATTCGCTCATATGTTTTACAAACCAGGAGCTGCAATTCAGAAGAATTTAGCTGAAGCAGATGGATCTAGAGACAATTTGCCACCACCTGCTGACGCGCCAGAACAATTTGGTCTAGGAATTAAAAGAGAACAACCAAAGCATTATTAAAGATTTTATGATAAGAAACCTGAGGGATAAAAAATAAATTATGTCAACATTTGTATACATGACTAGATGTGATGGTTGCGGACACTGCGTTGATATTTGTCCATCCGATATAATGCATATAGACGAGACAATAAGACGTGCAAAAAATATCGAACCTAATTTTTGCTGGGAATGTTACTCATGTGTTAAAGCATGCCCTAATCACGCTATTGATGTAAGAGGTTATGCGGATTTTGCTCCAATGGGACACAGTGTGAGAGTGAGGCGTGAAGAAGAAAAAGGCACAATTTCATGGAAAATTAAATTTAGAAACGGAACAGAAAAAGATTTCGTTTCACCGATTACAACCAAACCTTGGGGTAAATTCATTCCTAAATTGTCTGAAGGTGATAAACCTAGACAAGGAGAAATGAACTCTCAAGTTTTATACTCAGAACCAGAAGGTTTAGATACTAAGAAAGATTTACCAACCATAAGCAAAGATTCATTTAAAAAGGGTGTTTATTATTAATGCCAAAAAATAAGACTGTTCACGAGGATTGTGATGTATTAGTTGTTGGCGGAGGAATGGCCGGCACAGGAGCAACATTCGAAGCAAGACATTGGGGGAGAGATTTAAAAATTATTTGTGTTGAGAAAGCCAACATTGATAGGAGTGGAGCAGTAGCTCAAGGCCTTTACGCAATCAATTGTTACATGGGCATGAGGTGGAACGAAAATCAGCCAGAAGATCATGTAAGATACGCTCGAAATGATTTAATGGGATTAGTTAGAGAAGATCTTGGTTATGACATGGCACGTCATGTAGACTCTACTGTTCATATGTTTGATGAATGGGGTTTACCAATGATGAAAGATAAAAAAACCGGAAGATACCAAAGAGAGGGAAAGTGGCAGATAATGATCCACGGAGAAAGTTATAAACCAATCGTAGCAGAGGCTGCAAAAAAATCCGCTGATAAAATTTATAATAGAATTATGATTACTCATTTATTAATGGATGAAAATGAGGAAAATAGAGTTGGTGGGGCTGTTGGATTTAATATGAGGACTGGAGACTATCATGTCTTTAAAGCTAAAACAGTTATAGTTGCTGCTGGAGGAGCTTCACATATTTTTAAACCTAGAGCGGTTGGTGAAGGCATGGGAAGGACTTGGTATGCACCTTGGAGCAATGGATCTGCTTATGCTCTTCCAATTGCTGCTGGCGCAAAGATGACTCAAATGGAAAATAGAATAGTACTTTGCAGATTCAAAGATGGATATGGTCCAGTGGGTGCTTATTTTTTACATTTAAAAACTTATACACAAAATGCTAATGGAGAAAATTACGAAAAGAAATGGTATGATAAAACAAAGGAATTAGTTGGAGAATATATAGATCACCATCCAACACCTACTTGTTTGAGGAACCATGCTTTTATACAAGAAGTAATGGCAGGCGGCGGACCAATTCATATGGTTACAAAAGAAGCATTTCAAGATCCGCATTTAGAAACAGTTGGTTGGGAAAATTTTTTAGGCATGACAGTTGGCCAAGCTGTTGTTTGGGCGTCTCAAAATATTGATCCAAAATATACAAACCCAGAATTAACAACATCAGAACCTTATGTGATGGGGTCTCACGCTACGTGTTCAGGTGCTTGGGTAAGTGGACCAGAAGATATTGCCCCACCAGAATATTTTTGGGGGTACAATAGAATGACAACAGTGCAAGGTTTATTTGGAGCAGGAGATACTGTGGGAGGTAGTGCACATAAATTTTCTTCAGGATCATTTACTGAAGGTAGATTAGCAGCTAAAGCAGCAGTAAAATATATAGAGGACGAAAAAGCTGAAAATTTAAAAATTACAGACAAACAATATAATGATTTAAAAGAAACAATTTATAAACCTTTAGAAAATTATACTGTTGGAAGAAATGAAATTACTGGAGGAACAGTTTCGCCAAGTTATATTTCACCAATTCAAGGGTTGCAAAGACTCCAAAAAATTATGGATGAGTATGTCGGTGGTATCACTGCCAATTACATGACTAATGATAATCTTCTTAAGAAAGGCTTAGAACTTTTAGATTGGTTGCAAGAAGATCTAGAAAATGTAGGTGCTGAAGACTACCATCAATTGATGAGAGCATGGGAACTGAAACACAGAACTTTAACTTCTCAATGCGTAACAGAGCATACTCTATTTAGAGAAGAAACTCGTTGGCCAGGCTACTATTACAGAGGCGATAAATTAAAACTAGATGACGAAAATTGGCACTGTTTAACAGTTTCTAGAAGAGATCCAAAAACCGGCAAATTCAAAATGGAAAAAATGCCTGTTTATCATATTGTTGGCGATAAAAAAGAAAAGAAAGCTTCATAAAAAATCTTTAAATGGACTTGATGGACAAAAGTGATGAAGAAATCATTAAGATCGCTAATCCCATTTGGTCTAATTTAGTAAAATCTTCAAACATAAAAGATTATGGTGGTTTTACAAAAGATTTTTCTTCTCAGATGCTTTATGGTGCTAATGAGGTTGAGCTTGGAAAACAATGGGCAAGCAATAAACTTCTTACTAGTTTGTCCGAGAAACAAGAAGTTTTAGGGTGTATTCGAAGGGATAAGTTTATTACTGTGCTTTACAAACAAAAGAGCAACACATTGACTGGCGAATTTCTTGGAAGATTAGTATTAGGAGTAGAAGGAGACATGGTTAAAGTATTTGGAGCAACAATTTATTAAGATTGACAATATCTTCTTTCAAGCATACTTAGAAGTATGTTAGATATTTACCTTCCAATAGCCCAAGTAAACGTAGATATCTTTTTATTACTTTTTTTAAGTCTAGCAGTGGGTGTTTTATCAGGAATATTTGGAGTTGGTGGTGGATTCTTAATGACACCATTTTTAATTTTTATGGGTATACCACCTGTGTATGCGGTTCCAAACGAAGTGAATAATATATTAGCTACCTCCGTATCCGGGTCTCTAACTCATTGGTACAAAAATACTTTAGATTATAAAATGGGATTGTTAATAGTCTCTGGAGGAACCATAGGAACTACTGTAGGAATTACAACCTTTTCTTATTTCTCAGAGATAGGAAAAATAAGTTTAATCATCTCGCTTCTATACATGTACTTACTAGCGATAGTAGGAACTTTAATGTTAATCGAAGGTATTAAAGAAAAAAATCTTCAAAAAAAAAAAACTTTAATTAAACAAAAATTACACGATCATAACTGGTTACAAGGTTTGCCCTTAAGAATGCGTTTTCATAAATCAAAATTGTATGAAAGCGCCATTGTACCAATATTTTTGGGTTTAGTTGTAGGGTTTGTAGCTTCTATGATGGGTATCGGAGGCGCTTTTTTAATGGTGCCAGCAATGATTTATATAGTTGGAATGCCAATTAAATTAATTCCAGGAACCTCCTTATTTGTTACAATTTTTATTAGCGCAATAGTTACAATTCTTCATGCATTTAATTACGGATCAATAGACTTATTTTTAGTTATACCTTTAATTTTAGGATCAATTGTAGGCGTTCAGTTAGGACAAAAATTAGGACAATTTTTAGATAGCACAGAATTAAAATCTCTATTTGCTATGCTATTATTATCAGTTTCTATAGCTATAGGTTACGACTCCTTTTTTAGAGACAAATCAAATATAAACAATGGAAATCAAACTATTAAAACTGATCTTAACGCTATAGCAGAATTTACAGTAAAATTTTCTAACGATGTCCCATTTTTATATGGAGCTCTAGCAATCTTATTAGCAATATCTTTAGGTGCCCTTGCTGCTTTTGCTAGAAAAATTTTAAGTCCAATAATAAAAAAATTACTAAGTGATTTCAGAAAAAAAGAAGAGACTAAAAAAGAAGAAATTAAATTTCCTGAAAAATAAAATTAGGCGCTTCTATAGAGTTTTGTCATAACAAATTCTCTATGTCCAAGGGCTTCTGCACAAGTCAATCTACCATTAGCAACTCTTAACATTGTCTTAATTAACTCGTCTCCCGCTTGAGATAAATTCATTTCTCTTGAAAGAATTTTTGAAACATCGCAGTCTACGTGTTCCTTCATTAATTTTGCTGTTAAAGGATTTGCAGTAAGTTTGACCACGGGCTCTATCGGATTTCCAATAATATTTCCTTGTCCAGTAGGAAATAAATGTATGTTAAATCCACCTGCCGCTTGTAATGTTACACATTCAGCAGCTGCAGAAGATGTATCCATAAAATATAAACCTTTACCTTTTTTCGGCTCTTCAGCAGGTTCCAAAACATCAATAAACTTTAAATTTCCAATTTTTTGAAAATTTCCAAAAGCTTTTTCTTCAATAGTAGTCAATCCTCCTGCTATATTTCCAGCTGTAGGTTGGCTCTCTGAAAGATCATCAGTTGCTTCCTTTAATATAAAATCATTATATGAGCTCCAAGTTTTCATAAATTTTTCTTTTGCTTCAGGAGTAGCCCCTCTAGCTGCACAAACTGTTTCAGCTCCAGTTAATTCTGAAGTTTCACCAAAACATAAATGAACTCCAAAAGGTTCTAATTTTTCCATAAGATTTCCTACAGTAGGATTTGATGCCAATCCAGATGTAGTATCTGACTCACCACACTTTACCGAAATCCACAAATCGCTTAATGGACATTCTTCTCTCTGTTTTTCCGAAGCCCATTGTGAAAACTCTTGTGCTTTTTTAGAAGCCTTCATAATTGTTCCAATATCACCTGTTCTTTCAATGTGAAAACCTTCAACAGGTTTTCCTGTTTTAGCAATTTCATCAACAATTCTTTTCGTCCATTTGGGCTCAATTCCGATAACTATTACTGCAGCCACATTTGGGTTTTTTCCTGTACCAATCATTGTTCTAAAATGTAATTCAAGATCTGCACCGAATTGCAATCTGCCATATGAGTGTGGTAGCGCTATAGTACCTTTTATATTGTTTGCGACTGCTTCTGCACAAGCATTTGAAATATCATCAACAGGAAGAATAATTACGTGGTTTCGTGTTCCAGCCCTGCCATTTTCTCTTTTGTAACCTAAAAAACTTTTTGGAATTTCCATTAAATTACCACTTTTTTGTTTTAACGTTATGAACATGGACATGCTCACCTTTTTTTATTGATTTAACTACTTTTCCTATATCGTGACCATATTTTAAGATTGTATCACCTTCCTTAAGGTCTTTAAGTGCAATTTTATGACCTAGAGGAACTTCGTTGGTAGAGCTCACTTTGACGGTTTTGTCGTTTTCCATAATCCAAGCGTTACAATCTTGGCCTTTCTTGGTTTTTTCAATAACGACAACACCAACGTTATCTTTTTCATCATGGATAATAAGGTCTGGCTGTGGCATAAAATATTTAATGGATATAGACTAAATTTTGATATATTGAAAGAGAGTTTATTACTATTTAAGGATTTTTCTATGGCAAAAATGACAACAGAAGAAGCTTTTGTAAAAGTTTTGCAAATGCACGGTATTGAACATGCATTCGGTATAATTGGCTCAGCCTTTATGCCAATCTCACATATATTTCCAGACGCAGGTATAACTTTTTGGGACGTAGCTCATGAAACAAACGGAGGATTAATTGCAGACGGCTATACAAGAGCGACAGGTAAAATGTCGATGGTAGTTGCTCAAAATGGACCAGGTATAACAGGATTAGTTACACCAATAAAAACTGCGTATTGGAATCATACACCATTACTTTTAGTAACTCCACAAGCAGCAAACAAGACGATGGGTCAAGGAGGTTTTCAAGAGGTGGAACAAATGAATTTATTTAAAGATATGGTTTGCTATCAGGAAGAAGTTAGGGATCCATCAAGAATTGCTGAAGTATTAAACAGAGTTATCGAAAAAGCTATAAGAGGATCTGCGCCAGCGCAAATTAATGTACCAAGAGATTTTTGGACACAGGTTGTCGATATAGATTTACCACCCATTGTAAGATTAGAAAGACAAGCAGGAGGTGCAGAATCAATAGATGAGGCATCTAAATTGTTGTCGAATGCAAAATTTCCTGTAATTTTATCAGGAGCCGGAGTTGTAATAGGAGGCGCTATTGATGACTGCGTTAAACTTGCAGAAAAATTGGACTCACCAGTTTGTTCGGGTTACCAACATAATGACAGTTTTCCAGGTAGTCATCCTCTTGCAGTAGGACCTTTAGGATATAATGGCTCTAAAGCTGCAATGGAATTAATTTCAAAAGCTGATGTAGTTTTGGCCTTAGGCACTAGATTAAATCCATTCTCGACTTTGCCAGGATATGGAATTGATTATTGGCCTAAAAAAGCAAAGATCATTCAGGTTGACATGAATCCTGATCGAATAGGTCTAACTAAAAAAGTTACCGTGGGAATTTGTGGAGATGCGAAGTTAGTTACTCAACAACTATTAAAAAAACTTTCACCAAAAGCAGGTGATATAGATCGACAAAAAAGAAAAGATATTATTCATCAAACTAAATCTGCTTGGCTTCAAAAATTATCAAGCTTAGACCACGAGGATGATGATCCAGGAACTGTTTGGAACAAAGAATCAAGAGAAAGAGATAAAGACAGAATGTCACCAAGACAAGCTTGGAGAGCTATTCAGGCAGGAATGCCAAAGGATGTAATTATTTCTAGCGATATTGGAAATAATTGTGCAATAGGAAATGCATACCCGACTTTTGAAAAAGGAAGAAAATATTTAGCACCAGGGCTGTTTGGTCCTTGTGGCTACGGCTTTCCTTCAATCTTAGGAGCAAAAATAGGTTGTCCTGATGTTCCTGTAATTGGATTTGCAGGTGACGGTGCATTTGGGATAAGCATGAACGAAATGAGTTCTTGTGCAAGAGAAGAGTGGCCAGCTATTTCAATGGTAATTTTTAGAAATTATCAGTGGGGAGCGGAAAAAAGAAATACTACATTATGGTTTGATAACAATTTCATTGGAACTGAATTAGATCCAAAATTAAGTTACGCTAAAGTAGCTGAAGCATGCGGTCTTAAAGGTGTTACAGTAAAAACTATGGAAGAAACTACTAAAGCAATTAAACAATCTTGTGAAGACCAAAAAAAAGGAATTACTACTTTCATAGAGGTAATTTTAAACCAAGAGCTAGGTGAACCTTTCAGAAGAGACGCCATGAAAAAACCAGTAACAGTGGCTGGTATTAAAAAAGAGGACATGAAACCTCAAAAAGGTCTTAACTAAATCTTAAAAAATGAAACAAAAAAATCAAAACAGAAGCTTTGGGCTACTGTTTTTTATAGTATTTTTGGCTTTAGCTTTATGGCCACTTACAAAAAAAGGTGAGATAAATCTTTATCTAATTTCATTTGCTTTTATCTTTTTGGTATTAGGATTATTGAATTCTAAAATATTATCTCCTCTAAATAAGGGATGGATAAAACTTGGTGAAATATTAGGAAGAATTATTGCACCTATAGTAATGGCAATAGTTTATTTTTTAATATTAACACCAATCAGTCTACTAGTTAGATTATTTGGTAAAGATTTGATAGGAATGAAATTTAGTAATGATATAAAGAGCTATTGGATTAAAAGAAAAAAACATTTAGGACCTATGGATAAACAATTTTAATGATTGATTTTATAAAAGAATTTTGGGAATTTTTAAACGAAAGAAAAAAGTATTGGTTATTACCAATCATAATTGTATTAGCTTTATTTGGTATCTTGATTGTTTTAAGTCAAGGTTCCGCTGTAGCTCCATTTATTTACACGATTTTTTAAGTGACATCAATTTTAGGAATATCAGCTTTTTATCATGACAGTGCGGCTTCATTAATTGTAAATGGAGATATAGTAGCCGCTGCTCAAGAAGAAAGATTTTCAAGAAAAAAACATGATCATAGATACCCATTTAATGCAGTAAATTATGTTTTATCAGAAGGTAAATTAAAGCTTAGTGAAGTAGATTATATAGTGTTTTTTGAAAAACCGTTTTTAAAGTTTGAGAGATTATTAGAAACTTATATGGCCTTTGCACCTAAAGGCTTTAAATCATTCAGTCTCTCCATGCCAATCTGGTTAAGAGAAAAACTATTTCAAAAAAGATTTTTGTTTGAAAAATTACAAAAACATGACGAAGAATTTAAAGATATAAAAAAAATTAAATTTTCAGAACATCATTACAGCCATGCATCAAGTGCATTTTATCCGTCACCTTTTAAAGAAGCAGTAGTATTAACACTGGATGGGGTTGGGGAGTGGGCAACAACAACTGTAGCTGTAGGCAAAGGTAACAAGTTGGAAATGATAAAAGAAATTCATTTTCCTCACTCATTAGGACTACTTTATTCGGCATTCACTTACTACACAGGATTTAAGGTAAACAGTGGTGAATACAAAGTAATGGGATTAGCACCTTATGGTAAGCCTAAATATAAAGACCTGATTATTGAAAAGTTAATGGACCTTAAAGAAGACGGTTCATTTAAATTAAATATGAAATATTTTAATTACGCCACAGGTTTAACAATGACAAATAAAAAGTTTTCAGATCTTTTTGGTCATCCTGTGAGAGATCCAAAAAAAGATTTATTAAATGATTTTCATATGGATATTGCATCATCAATACAAGCAGTAACAGAAGAAATTGTAATTAGACTTACTAAAAATATTGCTAACGAATACAAAATTAAAAATCTATGTTTAGCAGGTGGTGTTGCTTTAAATTGTGTAGCAAATGGAAAAATATTAAAAGAAAAAATATTTGATAATATTTGGATACAACCAGCAGCAGGAGATGCGGGAGGGTCGCTTGGAGCTGCCTTAGCATATTGGTATCATGAACTTAAAAAATCTAGAGAAAATTTTACAGATCAAATGAAAGGGGCGTATTTAGGCCCTAAATATTCAAATAAACATATTGAAGATCAACTGAATAAATTAAAAGGTAAATATAATAAAAAAACTCCAAATGAAATTTCATCAATTATTGCAAAAGAATTATCTAATAGTAAAACAGTTGGTTGGTTTCAGGGGAGAATGGAATTTGGACCAAGAGCTTTAGGTGGAAGATCAATTTTAGCTGATCCTAGATCGGAGAAAATGCAAAAAGAATTAAATTTAAAAATTAAATTTAGAGAGAGTTTTAGACCATTTGCACCTTCAGTTTTAAGAGAAGAAGTAAATAATTGGTTCGAACTAAATTATGATAGCCCATACATGCTTTTAGTTTCAGATGTTAAAAAAGATAAACAAATAGCAATGTCTGAAAAAGATAAAAAACTATTTGGAATAGACAAACTAAATATCAAAAGATCTACTATTCCAGCTATCACCCACGTTGATTATTCTGCTAGAATACAAACGGTTCATAAAGAAACTAACCCTAAGTATTATAACTTACTCAATGAATTTAATAAGACTACAGGCTGTCCAGTTTTAGTAAATACCTCTTTCAATGTAAGAGGTGAGCCAATCGTATGCTCTGTTGAAGATGCATTTAATTGTTTTATGGGGACAAATCTTGATATACTTGTCATAGAAGATTTCATTTTAATGAAAAATGAACAAGATCAATCATTGATAAAAGACTATAAAAATAAATTTGAATTAGACTAATTAAGATTTAAAATTGTTGCTGGGTCAAGCTTCACATTAAACCAATTCAACCTTATGTCTAAATGAGGTCCAGTAGCTCTTCCAGTTTGACCTAAAGTTCCTACAATATCTCCTTGCTTAACTTTTTGACCAACTTTGACGTTAATATCTTTCATATGCATGAATAGTGTACTAATTCCATGACCGTGATCAAAAATTAGAGTTCCTCCTGTAAAATACATATCATTTTCAGCGAGTGTAACCTCTCCATCCATCATAGCTTTAACAGGGGTTCCCTCGGGTGCATGGAAATCTATTCCATAATGAGGTCTTCTGGGTTTTCCATTCAAAATTCTTTGACTACCATATACTCCAGTTATCACATATTTTTCTATTGGATAAATAAACTTATTTTTAAAAAAATCGTATGATGTATCTAAAGATCTTGCTTCACCTATCAATTTATTATCTTTCTTAATACGCTCATAAACTTCAGGAGGTGGCGTAACCTGATTAGAAGGTAAGCCATCAATTTTCTGAATTTTGTATTCTCGTTTTAAAACTTTTTTGTAAATAATTTTTAATTTATCGTCTTTTTGTATCTTAATGGTTACATCATTTTTTCTATCTCTATCTAATCCAAAAGCAAAAAAACCTTCATTTGTAACTCTAATCTTTCTTTTATCAATAAACACTCTCGAACCTGGTTCAGTCTTACCTAAAATAAATGAACCTTGTTTAAAGCTACCTTGAAACTCAGTGGCGTAAGAGTTAAATGGCAATATTAAGAATAAAATAAATTTTATTATCTTGCAGTCCATCCGCCATCTACTAATAATGAAGTCCCAGTAATCATTGAGGCTGCGTCTGATGCCAAAAAAACCGCTGCGGATGATACTTCAGACAATTCTGCATATCTTCCTAAAGGAATATTACCCAAAACTTCTTTTCTAAAATTTTTGTTTTTAAAGAATTTTTTTGTCATAGGAGTAACTACGAATGTAGGAGCGATACTGTTTACTCGTATATTATATTTTGCTAAGTCTATGGCCATTCCTTTAGTAAGGCCCTCAATTCCAAATTTTGTCATGTTATAAACACTCCTTATAGGACCTCCGACATGACCCATCTGAGAAGACATATTGACTATAGCTCCTCCAATTTTTTTTCTGTTTTTTGTCTGCACCATTTTTAATGCAACTAAATTTGCAACATTAAATGCTGCAATTGTGTTAATCTTAACAACTTTTTCCATATCTTGTTTACGAATTTTTAAAAAATGTTCAGGAATATTTGTCCCTGCATTATTTATTAAAACATCAATCTTTTTTTGTTCTTCAATAATTTTTTTAAGCTTGATATAATTGGTTAAATCACAAACATAAGTTTTACTTTTTACTTTATATTTTTTTGCAATTTTGGATACCGTGTCCAAGTCTTTTTGAGTTCTACTTATTAAAATTAAATTTGAACCAGCTTCAGCTAATGCTATGGCGCAAGCTCTTCCTAGACCTTTACCAGCTCCAGTCACTAGAGCATATTTACCTTTTAAGTTATACCTTTTAAGAAACATATTTATAAAATCAATTTTAAATCAGTGTATATTAAATCTATTGCTACAAATAGTATAGCCAATAAACCCAACCATCCAATCCACTTGTATTTTTCAATCCATTTAGCTATCAGATTAGCTGCGAATGCCATTAATGCAATAGATAAAGCTAAACCAAATATCAGTAACATAAAATGACCTTTTGCTGCTCCCGCAACACTCAATACATTATCAAGACTCATCGTAACGTCAGCCATAATAATTGTAAAAATTGCTTTGCTAAATGAACTATTGTCAACTTTAATATCTTTCTTTTCAACTTGGCCTTTAATTACGTCTACATATAATTTGTAACAAATATAAAGAAGTAAAATACCCCCAATTAATCTAAGGCCGGTGATCATTAATAAATAAGTTGTAATTAATGTGAATAATATTCTTAAGATAACGGCAGCACTAATTCCCCAAAAAATTATTTTTTTTCTTTTGTCAGGATCAAACTTTGAAGCAACCATACCAATAATAATTGCATTATCTCCAGCTAAGACTAGATCGATAAATATTATCTGTATTAAAATTATTAATTCTTCTGTCATTGAGTTTGATTATTTAAAATAAATTCTGCACCTTTTTCTGCAATCATTATTGTTGGAGCATTAGTATTTCCTGAAGTAATATTTGGCATTATTGAAGCATCTATCACTCTTAAATTCTTAAGTCCATGCATATATAATTTATCATTAACAACTGCATTATCATCTTTACCCATTTTACACGTGCCCACGGGGTGAAAAATTGTTTGGGTAAACTCGCTACCAGCTTTTACCAATTCTTCATCATCAGTAATATGAACACCAGGTCTATACTCTTCTGGTTCATATTTTTTAAAAGTTTCAGTCTCTAACATAATTTTTCTTACAAGTTTTAATCCTTGAGCCGCAACTATTCGATCATCTTGTGTAGACAAGTAATTCATTTTAATCTTGGGATTTACTCTACTGTCATTACTTACTATTGAAATTTCTCCCCTGCTTGAAGGCCTAATATTTGCAACAGTTGGAGTGATACCATCAAAGTTGTGAAGTTTTGATGCTCCTAAAATATCTGTACTAATTGGTTGAACATGAAATTGTAAATTAGGTGTCTCTTTTGATGGGTCACTTTTAGCAAATCCACAAACTTGACTTGCTCCCATTGTCATAGGTCCACTTTGTTTAAATAGATATTCTAAACCAATTAAAAAATTACCAAATAAACTATTTATTTTACCATTTAACGATTTCAAATTTTTTACTTTATAGACTGGTCTAAACATTAAGTGATCTTGCAGATTTTTACCAACACCTTTTAATTCATGAATAGTTTGTATGCCATTTTTTTTAAGTTTACTTGAATCCCCAACACCAGAAACCTGGAGTATATGAGGTGATCCTATCGAACCTGCTGATAAAATAATTTCTCTTCGGGCTTTAACGGTAACAACTTTATCGCCCTGAAAAAAACTCACACTTTCTGCTTTTTTTCCATCAAAGTTAATTTTTTGAACGTGCGCTTCAGTTATGATTTTTAAATTATTTCTTTTTTTTATAGGATTTAAATATCCTTTTGCAGCACTACATCTTAATTTTAGTAAAGACTTGTTATGATTTGTAGTAAATTGAAAAAAACCTATCCCAGTATTATCTCCAGTATTAAAATCATTAGTTTTTGGAATTCCACATTCTTCAGCTGCATTTTGAAATTCATCTAACATTTTTAGATTAATTTTTTTATTAGAAACCATAATTGGTCCGCTATCGTTATGAAATTCACTTTTACCTAATTCATTATTTTCAGATTTTAAAAAAAAAGGCAGAACATCATTCCACCCCCATCCGCTATTTCCCATTTGTCTCCAATTATCATAGTCATTACTTTGACCCCTTATCCAAAGGAGACCATTAATAGAGGAACTTCCGCCTAAAGTTTTACCTCTTGGGTACCTAATTGATCTATTATTCATGGTTTCATCTTTTTCTGTATGAAAACACCAATCAACTTTAGGGTTGTGCATTGTTTTATAATATCCAACTGGAATGTGTATCCACGGATAATTATCTTTACCTCCAGCCTCGAGAAGCAAAACTTTATTTTTTTCTTTACTAGTAAGTCTGTTAGCTAAAACACATCCTGCTGATCCTGCACCTATAATGATGAAATCGAATTCTTCCATTATTATTAGTTATAGGTGGAAATTTGATGATTGCCAATGTGTGAATTTCAACCCAAGGTTTTAATACTAATAATTGACTCTAAATTTCTAAAGAGGTTTAATTCTGGATTATTAATAATCAAACGGGGGAATAATGAGAAAATTATTAACTGTTGTTTTAAGTTTGGCTGTATTTGTTGGTTTTTCAATGACTACTGCAAACGCAAAAACATTAAAATGTCAGACCGTTCTTAACACTAAAGCTGATGAAGTGAAAATGTTAAAGGACTTTACTGACACTGTAACAGAACTTACTGATGGATCTCTAAAATTTGAGATTTTACCAGCAGGAGCTGTTGTAGGAGTAAAAGAAACTTTAGATGCAGTCGACAAAGGATTAATTGACTGCGGATTTGCTTGGACACACTATTGGTCAGGCGATCACCCAGCTGCCATGTTATTTGGTTCGCCAGTAGCAGGCGGTGGAGTAGGTATAGATAATTTAGCGTTTTTATCTTGGTTCCAATATGGTGGTGGTAAAGAATTATACGACCAACTTTGGAAAGAAATGGGTAGAGACATTAAAGGATTTATGCTTCAACCAGTTGGCCCAGAAGCTTTAGGTTGGTTTCCAAAACCAATTAAAGACATGGCTGATTTTAGAAAATATAAATTCAGAACACCTCCAGGAATTCCTGGTCAAACATATAAAGATATCGGTATTGCATCTGTAGCAATGGGTGGTGGAGATATTCTTCCAGCATTACAAGCAGGTACTATCGATGCAGCAGAATGGTGTTGTCCAAAACCAGATTTAACATTTGGTTTCCAAAAAGTACTAAAACACTATTACCTACAAGGTTTACACCAAGTAGTAGTAAATGCTGACTTTTATATTACTGGAAAAACTTACAAAAAAATGACTGCTCATGAGAAAAAATCTCTTGAAGTAGCTGCAAATGCTTCATTAGCAAAATCTTTAAGCTACAGAATCTATGAAAATGGAAAAGCTTTAAGAGAGTTAACTACTAAGCATGGAGTAATTTTAGAAGATACTCCAACAGACTACTTTAAAGAATATATGGCAGCAGCAAAGAAAACATTGAATAAAAACGCAGCAGAAAATAAATTTTTCGCTAAAGTTTATAAATCAATGAAAGAATTTGCTGATATTGCTGTACCATTCTGGAGTGGTGCTCAAATGTCAAACGCTAAGCTAGGTATGGCTCACGCAGCGACATTAAAGTAATAAGCAAAAACTTTTAAAATATTTTAGAGCGGACTTATAACGGTCCGCTCTAATTTTTTAGGACAAGATTATGAATGATAAGCCATCAAAGATAGATATTTCAGATGAAATGATCGCCGAAAGACGAGGGGGATCAGGTAAAATGCCAGCAGATATGCCGCTGTGGATGGCAAAAACTATAACTTCAATAGATAAATTTAGCAAACGCGTAGGTAATGTAGTTTGTTGGATTCTCATGCCTTTAATTTTAGCAATGACTTATGAAGTAATAATGCGAAAATTATTTTTAGCACCTACTATTTGGGCTTATGACATTAGTAGATTTTTATACGGAGCTTTATTTATGTTAGGAGCAGGTTATGCTCTTTCTAAAGGGGTTCACATAAGAGCAGATTTTTTATACAGAAACTTTAAAACTAAAAATCAAGGTCTTGTAGATTTTTGGTTATATATTTTATTTTATTTTCCAGGCTTATTTGTATTCCTTTATATGACGATTGGTTATGTGGAAGAATCAATTAGAAGAGGAGAAAGAGGAATGGACACTACCTGGATGCCGTATATGTGGCCAATTAAAACATGTTTACTAATTGGAATAATTTTTCTTTTAATTCAAGGAGTTTCTGAATTGCTCAAAAGTTATTGGGCTTCTAAAAAAGGTGAATGGCCAGGAGAGAGTAAATGATCGC
>CACNJC010000006.1 GCA_902620585.1 uncultured Pelagibacteraceae bacterium
AAAACATGAAAGAGATGAAAAAATTTTTGTTGAAGATTAAGCTTTTGGGATAACATCACCTTTTTGTAATAAATCATAACCTTTCTTAACTGCTTCTCTATCAGAGATTTCCTCGTACCAACGAGTTAGGTGGTTAAATTTTTTTAAACCTATATCATGCCATTCATGTCTAGCTATCCAAGGAAAAGTTGCAATATCAGCAATAGTAAAATCTTTCCCAGCTAAAAATTTTGAAGTTTCAAGTCTCTCGTCTAAATCTTTATAAATTTGAGTTGCAATTTTGAAATACCTTTTTTCACCAAATTCACTTTTACCAGGATTATAATGGTGAAACTGGTGATGTTGACCTAACATTGGGCCAATATAGGCCATTTGACCCATTAACCATTGATTAATTTCAGATCTTTGATCATTATTATAAAACATTCCACTCTTTTCTCCTAAATACATCAAAATTGCACCTGACTCAAAAAGAGTTTTGTTAGCGTCATGATCTATAATTACAGGTATTTTTTTGAAAGGGCTTATTTTTTTAAATTCCGGTTTAAACTGTTCATTTTTGTATAAATTAATTTTTGTTACTTTATAATCAAATTTAATTTCCTCTAACATAATCGATATTTTTTTACCGTTTGGCGTATCAGCTGTTAAAAGCTCAATCATTTTTTTCCAAGTCTATCTTGGATAGTTTTTGAAGAAGTAGTAAACTCAAATCTATATTTTTCATTGGGTCTTGCTCTTTTAAAACATTCAACAGAGGCCAAGGCCACTTCATGAAAGCCTGACAGAATTAATTTTAATTTTCCTGGATAAGTACAAATATCACCGACGGCAAAAATACCTCTTTTATTTGTTTCAAAATTTTCAGGATTTACTTTAATAGTTTTTTTGTCCATGTTCAGCCCCCATTCTGCTATAGGCCCAAGTTTCATAACAAGTCCAAAAAAACTTAATATCATATCAGTATTAATCTTTTCAGTTTTACCATCTTCATATTTTAAAGTTATTGATTTTATATCTTTATCTCCTTCGATAGAGTCTAATTGGCAAGGAGTTTTTATCGAAATTTTACCATCTTTCTCAAGTTTTTTAATTTCTGATAAAGTATGAGGAGCGCCTCTAAATTCATTTCGTCTATGAATTAAATTAATCTTTGAAAATTTTGAAAGTTCTAAAGCCCAGTCCAAAGCTGAGTCTCCTCCTCCAAAAATTGAAATATTTTTATTTTTAAATCTGTCTTTATTTTTTACTGAGTAAAAAATGAATTTTCCCTCAAATTTTTCAGTATCTTTTAATGTCAACTTTCTGGGTTCGAAAGAACCAACCCCACCAGCAATTATTAGATTAGGGGCGATAAACTCATTTTTATTATTCGTTTTTATAAACCAATTGTCACTTTTTTGTTGAACTTCCTCTACTCTCTCATTTAAAAAAAACTCAGTTTTGAAAGGTTTGATTTGTTCAAGTAATT
Organism: uncultured Pelagibacteraceae bacterium; assembly: GCA_902620585.1. GTDB lineage: Bacteria > Pseudomonadota > Alphaproteobacteria > Pelagibacterales > Pelagibacteraceae > Pelagilacustribacter. The sequence goes on from CACNJC010000006.1 coordinate 1,472, forward strand.
TATTTGTTAACTCTTCGCCGGTACATTCGGGTATACCTGGAATATCATAAATTGGTTTGTCCGGATAGAGTTGAATACATTGTCCTCCTGCTTTATCTAAATTATCAATTACAACTGCATTAAGGCCTTTGATGCCTAATTGATGGACTGCAAATAGTCCTACAGGACCAGCTCCAATAATAATAACATCTTTTTTAGTCATTAAGATTGCTTTTCAGGTGTTGTAACTTGAAGCCCGTCTAACTCATCACTGACTATCAGTTGGCAACTAAGTCTGCTATTTTTTTTTGGTTCAAATGCCATATCGATCATATCAATTTCTCCTTCCTCAGCTTTAGGAAGTTTATCTAACCATTTTTCTTCGACATAAACATGGCAAGTAGCGCAGGCCATAGATCCTCCGCAATCAGCATCTATACCGGGTATATCGTTCTGTATAGCACCTTCCATCACGGAAAGACCGTTTTCAACTTCTATTGTTTTCGAATTTCCTTGTTGATCTAAGTATGTGATTTTTGTCATCGTAATATATATAAGTATAAAAAGAAAAAGGGCAAGTATGTAAAACATACCTGCCCTTTTTTTATAAATTATTATCTATTATCTAGAAGATAATCTTGTGTTTTGCATTGCTGCTGCCCAGATTACAAGACCGAAAGCGATCTTATTAATAAAGTCAGCTAAGTTATAAATTATGTTCAATGCATTTGCATCTACGCCACCAGTTAGGTAACCGAATACATATCCTAAAGGATATATTGCCCAACCAATAGTTACGATTATTCTCATTGCACTGAAAGCAGTCGTCATTGCTCTGTTTCCAGTTTTAGAAGCTAAAGTACCTGCTTCACCAGAGAATATTTCAAACAAGATATAAATCCATCCCGCCATTCCGATTACGAAACCTACAAATGGTTGAATGTAACCAGCTTCACCTAAGTATCCACCGATTAACATTACTAAAGAACCAATTAATAGTTTCCAGAATATTGAGCTTGGCACTTTTCTTACAGCTGCCAAGATTAGATAGAATTCTACCATTTGAAGTGGAACAGTAATTAACCAATCAATATATCTGTATACTGTTGGTGTATCACCTGTTGTCACCCAAACTTCTCTCATATACATGTAGTGAATAAACGCAACACCAGTAACTAATCCAGCTACTGAAATTGATGTTCTCCATGATGCTGCTACAGTTCCTCTTTCAGCGAAAAAGAATACAGTAGTTGCAATCATACCCATAGATACGAGCCAAAACGATATACCAACGAAATCATCCGTTGCTAACATCGCAGTCGCTGCGTTAGCTGAGCTAGTAATACCTAAAAAGGCAACTGCCGCTAAAGCAAAAAGACTTAATTTTCTCATGAAAACCTCCCTCGTTAGTTAGTTTTCTTTTTTAGTTTAATATTAAACTATTCAATAAATGATTAACTCTTCATTTATGAATAAGTTGGGCGAACCTTAATAAAAATTGAAGTTACAGTGAAGCCTTTTTTTACCTAAAAAACCCCGTATTTATTGGATTTTTTGTTTTTTTTTGGGGATATTTATGAAATAATGAGAAATAAATTAACTTTTCAAAGGTATTAAATTGAGTCGAAAATATAAGGAAATTTACGAAAATTCAATAAATAATAAAGAGGAATTTTGGAGAAATATCTCTGAAGATATATTTTGGTATCAAAAGCCTACTAAAATACTTAACTCTAGCAATCCTCCTTTTTACAAGTGGTTTGAAGATGGAATAACTAATACTTGTTACAATGCCTTAGACCATCATATCGATCAAGGCAGAGGAGAAAAGTTAGCAATTATCTATGATAGCCCTATAACCGGGGTTAAAAAAAAAATTTCTTATAAAGATTTAAGGGACAAGGTAGCTTTATTCGCTGGAGCTTTAAAAAAACAAGGAATTAATAAAGGCGATAGAGTAATAATTTACATGCCAATGATTCCAGAAGCAGTTATTTCAATGTTGGCTTGTGGAAGAATCGGTGCAGTACACTCTGTAGTGTTTGGTGGTTTTGCGGCTAATGAGCTCGCAAGTAGAATAGATGACTCAAAAGCAAAATTAATAATTTCTGCCTCTTGTGGTTATGAGCCTGGTCGTACTGTGCATTATAAACCATTGGTTAACAAAGCTCTTGAGCTTGCATCACATAAACCAAATAAATGTATAATTTTTCAAAGAGAGAAAAATAAAGCAGAATTAAACACAACGATGGATATCACTTGGGAGGACGCACACAAAGGTGTTCAACCCGCAGAGTGTGAAAAGATGAATTCTAATGATTATGCTTATATTCTTTACACTTCAGGAACTACGGGATTGCCAAAAGGAATTGTAAGAGACATTGGTGGACATATAGTTGCGCTAAAGTGGACAATGAAAAATATTTATAACATCAATCAAGATGATGTATGGTGGTCAGCAAGCGATATTGGATGGATCGTTGGTCACTCTTATATAGTTTATGCTCCATTATTTTATGGATGTACAACTATTCTTTTCGAAGGGAAACCAGTAGGAACCCCTGATGCAGGAGTTTTTTGGAGAATAATTTCAGAACATAAAGTTAAGTCTCTATTTACAGCACCTACAGCTATTAGGGCTATCAAAAAAGAGGATCCAAATGGTGATTTTTTTAAAAAATATGATTTAAGTAAATTTGAAAAGCTTTTTCTTGCTGGAGAAAGAGCTGATCCTGATACAATTAAATGGTTTGAAAAACTTTCAGGTTCTCCCGTAATTGATCATTGGTGGCAAACTGAAACAAGCTGGGCAATTACATCTGACTGCACTGGGATTGAGTCTTTTCCTGTAAAATATGGTTCAGCATTTAAACCTGTACCAGGTTATGATTTAAAAGTATTGAACTCCGATGGTAAAGAAGTAAAGCCAGGAAAAATGGGTGATATTGTAGTAAAGCTTCCTCTTCCCCCTGGTACTTTTCCAACTCTTTGGGGAGCAGATAAAAGATACAAAGAAAATTATATGTCTACTTATCCAGGCTATTATTTAACTTATGATGCAGGTCATATCGATGAGGATGGATATGTTTGGATAATGTCAAGAACCGATGACATAATAAATGTTGCTGGGCACAGACTTTCCACAGGTGCAATTGAAGAAGTTTTAGCAGAGCACAAGGACGTTGCTGAATGTGCTGTCCTTGGAATAGCCGATAAACTAAAAGGTCAAATACCTATTGGACTTTTAGCTTTAAAGGCAGGAGTAACTAAAGAAAAAAAAGAAATAATTTCTGAATGTGTAAAAATGGTAAGAGATAAAGTGGGGCCAGTTGCTGCTTTTAAGATTGCAATTATTGTAAAAAGACTGCCTAAGACAAGATCAGGAAAGATATTAAGAGGTACAGTAAGAAAAATTGCTGACAATGAGCCTTATAAAATGCCTGCAACAATTGATGATCCAGCAATTTTAGATGAAATTAAAAAAGACTTAAAAGATAATAATATTTTAAAGGATTAAATTATATACTGTTAATTTTGGCTATCATGCCAACATCGTAGTGACCTGGAACATTACACGCAGCTTCTATATCAACAGTGTTGCTAAATTTCCAAATCAGCTCAGCGCTTTCTCCGGGTGATAGTAAAACACTGTTGGAATGAGAGTGAGCCATAGCTGGATTTTTTTTTGACATTTCCATCATCTTTTTTTTATCAATTTTATCTGCCAAAAGAATTTCGTGTTCAACCATCATCTGCATTTCTGGTTGATGTTTTAAATGCATTTCTTTAGAAGCAATGTTAAATTCATGAACAAGTTGACCTTTATTTTCTACTACAAATTTAATAGTCTCATTTTTTTTAATCTCAAACTGCTTTGGCTGATAATAATTATCAAACATTGAAACTTTTATTACCCTATCTATGTTTTCTTCTTCACCTTTTTCACCTATTTTTTTCATAGGTCCGGAAAAAAGAATATTGGGAATTAAAATAAAAAGTAGTATTAGTTTTTTCATAATATAAATTCAAGAGGTTTTCCAACTTGATTAGAAATTATCTTACCATTTTCCATAACGATTGAACCATTAACAATTGTCGCAATAGGAAATCCTTTCACTTTGTAATTATTAAATGGTGTCCAACCGCACTTACTTACAATCATTTCATCTTTAATAATTTGCTCTTTGTTCATATCTACTATTGTTAAATCAGCATCAAAATCTTCTTTGATAAAACCTTTTTCTTTAATTCCAAATATTCTACATGGATTTTCACACATTAATTTTATTAATTGTTCAAGAGTAAGCCTGTTATTGTTGACATGATCTAACATCACTGGAAATATGGTCTGAACTCCAGGCATTCCTGATGGTGAGTTAGGATATTGCTTTTGTTTATTTTCTTTTGTGTGTGGAGCATGATCAGAGCCTAGAACATCTACAATGTTATTTTTAATAGCAGTCCATAATCTATCATAGTGATCTTTTGTTCTTAAAGGAGGGTTCATTTGAGCATATGTTCCTAATTTGTCATAACAATCTGGAGCATACATGGTTAAGTGTTGAGGTGTAGTTTCAAAAGTTACATTCTTTTTGTGCATTGCAAGAAAATCTACCTCTTCCTTAGTTGTCACATGTAATACATGTATCTTTTTATCATATCGCTCTGCGATTTTAACCACTCTTCGAGTTGAAGACATGGCTGTTTCACTATTTCTCCAATCCGGATGGGAATGAACATTTCCTTTTTTAATAAATTTTTTTCTTGAATTAAGCATCTCTTCATCTTCTGAATGAATTGAGACTATTCTATCAGCATTTGAAATTACTTTTTCTATGTCTGCTTCCTTATCGACTAATAAATTCCCTGTTGATGAACCTGCAAAAAGTTTTATTCCACAACACCCTTTTAAGTTTTTTAGCTGAGACAGTTGATCAATATTGTCGGGTGTTGCTCCAAAATAAAAAGCATAATTGCTGTGCATTCTATTTTTAGCTAATTGAAGTTTTTTTTCAAATTCAATTAAATTAGACGTAGGTGGATTTGTATTTGGCATTTCAAATAGAGAGGTAACTCCACCTAGCACTGCCGCTTTACTTCCACTTTCTAAATCTTCTGCATTTGTTGATCCAGGTTCACGGAAATGAACTTGTGTATCGATTATTCCAGGAAGAATTACTTTGTTCGTTGCATCAAAAACTTTTGAGCTGTTTAACTGAATTTTGCCTATCTTTTTTATTTTTTTTCCAGATAAACCGAGGTCTGTTTTAACTAATCTACCATTAATGTAACAGGAGCCATTTTTTATGATGAGACTATAATTATCAGACATATTTTATAAAATTACTATACTATATACTCTATTAATATGGAAAAAGACCAGATTATTATTTTTGAAAATAGAGGGTTATTATCTATTACTGGAGAAGACGCTAAAGAATTCCTTCAAAATATAATTACAAACGATATTAATAAAGTTTCTGAAACTAGCTCAGTTTTTGCAGCACTGTTAAGCCCTCAAGGTAAATATCTATTTGATTTTTTTGTAATTAAGAATGATGAAGGCTATTTACTAGATTGTAATAAGAATTCAATTAAAGAACTTGTTGAAAATTTATCTAGATATAAAATAAGATCAAAAGTAAATATAAAAGATTTGTCTTCTGACTTTGTTGTAGGAGTAATCAATTTCGAAAATTTCAAAATAATACAAAAAGAGTTGGGCAAAAAAGAAACAACCCTTAAATTTAGAGATAGTCCAATTTTTGTTGATCCTAGAGATAATGATTTAGGTGCAAGAATAATATCTCCTCTAGAAAAACTTTATTTAACAATAAAGAAACTTAATTTGAAAATTGTTGAAAATAAGTCTTATCTTGAAAAAGCTTTCCTCAAAGGAATTCCAATTGAAGGTTTAAATAACTTGCAAAATCAATTATTCGGACTTGAAATTAATTTTGAAAAATTAAATGCAATTGATTTTAAAAAAGGTTGTTATGTTGGGCAAGAAAATACTGCTAGAATGAAATTAAAAAATAAAATCAGACGACAATTAATGTCTATTAAAACAGAAAAAGAAGTAAAAATTGGAGATGAAATTAAATACAAAGATAGTGTAATAGGAAGAGTCTTAATTGATAAACCTTATCCCTTTGCAATTATTAAGTTATTTGACCCGGAGTTTTCTATTTTTAAAGATAAAAAATTAAAAATCTTTAGTGATAATGTAGAGATAATATCGTGAAAAATACTAATGAAAATTTTAATTGGTCTTGTAAACACACTTGGAGTCAAAGTGCTAAAAATACTCTATGGTGTCTATTAGGTTGTTCAATAGGAGATTTTGGAACTATTTTATTTTTTCAACTTACTAAAATACCTTTTGCTGTAATGGGAATAATGATTTTGGCAATAATCAATGGATTAATTACTAGTATTATTCTTGAAACAATTATTCTTATGAGACAAAAATTTAAATTTTCAGAGGCTTTAAAAACTGCTTTAGGAATGAGTTTCATCTCAATGATAAGTATGGAAGTTGCAATGAATTTAGTGGATTATCTTTTAGTAGGTGATGCGAGGTTAACTTGGTGGGTAATACCTTTTATGTTAACAGCTGGGTTCTTGACTCCTTGGCCTTATAACTATTGGCGGTTAAAAAAGTTTAATGAAGCTTGTCATTAAAATTTATAAAGCATTTAAAAGTCTAGATAACGAAGCAAGAATTCCATAACCACTAAGCTCAATAAATAAAACAATTAAGATAATTAAAATTATCCTTTTATGTTTATGGAAAAATTCCATATTTTCACTCCTTTTTGGTGCGGTCGGAGAGACTCGAACTCTCACGGGAAACCCACACGCCCCTCAAGCGTGCCTGTCTACCAATTTCAGCACGACCGCTTATTAATTATGCGACAATAAATGAATGACAATTTTAGTGCAAGTTGATAGATTAGAATAAGTATGTCTGCACAAGAACAATTAAATAGTAGTACAGCTGAGATTTACAAGAAAATCTCTAAACATGTTCCTGAAATTGAATGGAAAATTCATGCTCCGTTGATTGAAAAAATTAATAAACTTAAAAAAGAAAAAAATGCTGTTATTCTTGCACACAACTACCAAACACCAGAAATTTATCATGGCGTATCGGACATAGCTGCAGATTCTTTAGCCTTAGCTGTTGAAGCATCAAAAACTTCTGCGGATATAATTATTTTATGTGGTGTTCATTTTATGGCTGAAACAGCAAAATTAATGAGTCCTGAAAAAAGAGTTTTTATTCCAGATATGAAAGCTGGTTGTTCCCTAGCAGAGTCTTTAACGGGTGAAGATGTAAGGTTGCTTAAAAAACAATACCCTGGAGTTCCAGTAGTTTCATACGTAAATACCTCAGCTGATGTAAAAGCTGAAACAGACGTTTGTTGTACTTCTGCTAATGCTGTAAAAGTTGTTGAGTCTTTAAAAACAAAGCAAGTTATATTTTTACCTGATCAACATTTAGCAAACTATGTTGCAAAACAAACTAAAGTTAAAATTATTTCTTGGAAAGGATCATGTATAGTTCATGAACAATTTTCTGCAAAAGAAATTGAGGATATAAGAGAAAATAATCCTGGAATAAAAGTTATAGGTCATCCGGAATGCCCAAGTGATGTTTTAGATGCTTGTGATTTTGCAGGATCTACTGGCGGAATGATTGATTATGTAAAAAAAAATCAACCACAAAAAGTTATGTTAGTTACGGAATGTTCAATGAGTGATAACGTTCAATCAGATAATCCAAACGTTGAATTTATAAAACCTTGTAATTTATGTCCTTATATGAAGAAAATTACATTAGAAAAAATTTTAGATTGTCTTGAAAACGAAAAAAACGAAATTTTTATAGAAAAAAAAATAGCAGAAGCAGCTCGAATGTCAGTAAAAAGAATGGCTGAAATTGGTCGTTAGATCAGTGCAAAAGTTAAATCAAAAATATATTAATTCTGTTGTAAAAAAAGCGCTAGATGAAGATTTAAAACCAAGAGGAGACATCACAACTAATTTAATTAGTTTTAAAAACAAAATGTCCAAGGCAAAAATCATTGCTAAACAAAATGGTATTATTGCTGGATTAGGTTTTTGTAAAGCAGCTTTTAAATTGATCGGTAAAGAAACAAAATTTATAGCAAAAATAAAAGATGGAAAAAAAATTAAAAAGAACAAGGTAATTGCAGAAATAAAAGCTAAAACAAAAACAATTTTAATTGCTGAGAGAACTGCTCTAAATTTTCTTAATCATGCTTCTGGTATAGCCACTTTAACTAACCAATATGTTAATAAAGTAAATAAAAAAACCAAAATATGTTGTACACGAAAAACTAAACCGAATCTTAGATTATTAGAAAAATATGCCGTGAAAATAGGTGGCGGATATAATCATCGATACAATTTGAGTGATGAAATACTAATTAAAGATAATCATATAAACGCTGAAAATAATTTAGAGAGATTAATTAAGAAAGCAATCAAAACTAAAAAAGTCATTACTGTTGAAATAGAAAACTTTAAACAATTGAATCAAGTTTTAGGTATAAAGTTTAAAAGAATTTTATTCGATAATATAAATACAAAACAATTAAAAAAATTTTTAAAAATTTGCAAAAACAGATACGAAACTGAGTATTCTGGTAATGCTACTCTTAAAAACATTAAGAAAATTTCAAACACAGGAATTAATAGAATCTCAGTAGGAGCTATAACTCATAGTGCTAAATCGTTCGATACTAGTTTGGTGCTTAATTAAAACTTTTTATTATACGTAAAAGAAACTAAAGAAGAGTTCATATCATTATTCTTATTTTTTGTTCCAGTTGTTTAATAACAATGGTTATATGATGAATAATCTGCAAAGATGATATGTTATTTTTTTAATCTATTTTCTTAATTCCGCTTGTGCCGCAGCTAATCTTGCAACTGGAACTCTAAATGGAGAACAGGAAACATAATTCAAACCTGTTCTAGAGCAAAACTCTATGCTCTTTGGATCTCCGCCGTGTTCACCACAAATTCCTAGTTTAAGTTTTTTATTTACTTTTTTTCCTCTAGTAGAAGCTAGTTCCACCAGTTCACCTACTCCGTTTTGATCTATACTTACAAATGGATCAATTTCAAAAATTTTATTATCAATATAGTCGTTTAAAAATTTACCTGAGTCATCTCGGCTTATACCTAGAGTCGTCTGTGTTAAATCATTAGTTCCAAAACTAAAGAAGTCAGCATGCTTTGAAATCGATTTAGCCTGCAAAGCTGCTCTAGGTAGCTCAATCATTGTTCCAACGATAAAATCTAATTTAGTTTTATTTTTAAATTCAATTTTTTTAGCTACTCTTTTTACTAAAGCTCTCAAGATTTTTAACTCTGTATCTGTTGACACTAATGGTATCATTATTTCTACGAGCGCTGCTTTTATTTTTTCTTTTTTAAGCTCAACCAAAGCTTCAAAAATCGCTTCACATTGCATTTCATAAATTTCAGGGAATGAAATACCTAGTCTACATCCTCTATGTCCTAACATTGGATTTTCTTCATGAAGTTCTGCAATTCTGTCTTTAATTTCTTTTGATGACAAATTTAAAGATCGTGCAACTTCTTCTATATCTTTATCTGCTTTAGGTAAAAATTCATGAAGAGGTGGGTCTAACAATCTTACAGTCACAGGAAGACCAGACATAACTTTAAATATCTTTTTAAAGTCATCTTTTTGATAGGGTAAAAGTTTTAATAATGCATGATTTCTATCCTCCATCGATCTTGATAATATCATTTGTCTTACAGACAAGATTCTTTCCTCGTCAAAAAACATATGTTCCGTCCTACACAGTCCAATGCCTTCTGCGCCAAATTCTCTAGCTGTTTTACTGTCAGATTCTGTCTCAGCATTTGTTCTCACTTTTAATTTTCTGAATTCATCGGCCCATTTCATAATTGTGGAAAAATATCCAGATATATCTGGTTTAACTGTTGGGACTGAGCCTTTAATTACCTTTCCGCTTCCACCATCAATGGTTATGATATCACCTTCTTTTATAATTTCATCTCCCGCTTTAAATTGCTTAGCATCATAATCTATCGTAATTTCACTAGATCCTGATACACATGGTCTTCCCATCCCTCTAGCTACAACTGCTGCATGACTTGTCATTCCCCCTCTTGCTGTCAAAATCCCTTTTGCTGCATGCATTCCATGAATATCCTCTGGTGAAGTTTCAAGTCGAACTAAAATTGTATCTTGCATCATTCCATTTAACCTCTCTGCTTCATTTGCAGTAAAAACAACTTTTCCACTTGCTGCTCCTGGAGAAGCTGGCAAACCAGATGCGATGATCTCTTTTTTTATTTTTTCATCCAAAGTTGGATGTAAAAGAGTGTCAAGTGTATTTGGATCAATTCTTAAGACAGCTTCTTTTTTTGTAATAAGTTTTTCTTTAACCATATCAACAGCAATTTTTATTGCAGCTTTCGCAGTTCGTTTTCCAGATCTTGTTTGCAACATCCATAATTTATTATTTTCAACAGTAAACTCAATATCTTGCATATCTCGATAGTGTTTTTCTAACTTTATAAAAACTTTTGCCAGTTGTTGATAAACTTTTGGCATTACCTCTTCCATCGAAGGTTCTTTTGAGCCAGATTCTATTTTTGCTTTTTTTGTTATGTATTGAGGCGTTCTTGTGCCAGCAACTACATCTTCACCTTGAGCATTTATTAAAAATTCTCCAAAAAATAATTTTTCACCTGTTGAAGGATTTCTTGTGAACGCCACGCCAGTTGAACAATCTTTACCCATATTTCCGAAAACCATAGCTTGCACATTTACTGCTGTTCCCCAATGATCTGGAATTTGATTTAATTTTCTATAAGTCTTAGCTCTTTGACTTTCCCATGATAAAAAAACCGAGTTAATAGCACCATAAAGTTGTTTTTTAACATCTTGTGGAAAATTTATTTTTTTTTCTTTTTTTACTAATTCTTTGAAATTTTTTATTAATCCATCCCAATCACTTTCATCAAGCTCCGTGTCTTGAAGAACTCCTTTAGTAAGCTTGTAATTATCAATCAATTCTTCAAATAAATGTCCTTCAACTCCTAAAACAACGTTACTATACATTTGTATGAATCTTCTATAACTGTCCTTAGCAAATCTTCCATTTGATGTTCTTTTTTTTAGTGCCTCAACAGTCTTATCATTCAATCCCAAATTTAAAATGGTATCCATCATACCAGGCATTGATACTCTTGCACCTGACCTTACAGAAATCAACAATGGATTGACTAGGTCACCAAACTTCTTTTTTGTTTTTTTTTCTATCTTTTTTAATTCTGACTCGATATTTGTTATTATATTTTTTGACAACTTTTTTTTATTTTTATAAAAGATTTCACACACATTAGTTGAAATAGTAAAGCCAGGTGGAACCGGTAAACCAAGACTACCCATTTCTCCAAGATTGGCTCCCTTGCCACCTAATATATTTTTTTTATTTTTTAACTTTTTTGCAGACTTATCATCAAAGCTAAAAATCAATTTTGTCATTATAGGCCTTCTAGTTTAGAAAAATTAATAAAACTATTAAATGTATTACAATACATTTTCAATAACTCTAGTCTATTTTTTTTAATATCTTGATTTTCGTCATTTACAACCACATTGTCAAAAAAATTATCTGTAAATTGTTTTGTTTCTGACAGCCTTATTAATAAGTTTTCATAATCTTTATTACTTTCTTTCATTGTAAAAGCTTTTCTAATTTCGTTTATTTTCTCAAATAGCTGTTTTTCTTCTTCTGTTCTAAACAAGACAGCATCTGGCCTGCCATCAATTCCTTGGCCCTCTTTGTCAGTAATATTGGAGGCTCTTTTGTAAGAACTTATTGCATTAATTCCAACATCTTTATTAATATATCTATTCATTAGTATTGTCTTTTTATAAAGGTCCAAAAAATTATCGCCAACATGAGAGCTTATTGAAGCCTCAATAATATCTGTTTTAATGTTTTTCAACTTTAAAATATTTCTCATTCTTTCTTTTAAAAAATCAAGAACTTCAACTTCAGTATCTTCATTTTCTATTCTTACGCCTTGCTCCTCATAAAGTCTTATAGAATAGTTAATTATCTCTCTTAATTTAATTGACAATTTATTTTCAATAATGATTCTAAGCAAACCAATTGCAGACCTTCTAAGAGCGAAAGGGTCTTTAGAGCTTGTTGGCTTTTCATTAATTAGAAAAAAACCAACTAAGCTATCAATCTTATCTACAATAGCAATTGAATAGCTAAAGGGTTTTTTTGGTATTGGCGATGTTAAACCAATAGGAAGATAATGTTCACTTACAGAATTTGCAACATCTTCCTCAAAACCTTGGGCTAAAGCAAAATACTTTCCCATTATACCTTGCAATTCTGGATATTCTCCAACTAAATCTGAACATAAATCTGCTTTTGAAATAGATGCACTGACTTGAATTTTTTCTTTATTAATATTTAATTCATCAGAAAGAAAGCCTGCGAGATTTCTGTTTCTTTGGGTTTTGTCGTAGATAGTTCCAATTTTTTCATAAAACGTAATTTTTTTAAGACTAGCTATTTGTTTAATAAGGTTTTTAGATCTGTCTTTATTCCAAAAAAACTTAGCATCTGAAAGTCTTGCTTCTACAACTCTTTTATTTCCATCTGAGATAAGTTTTTTTTCATCTTTTTTGTTTGCTACAACAAAAAATTGATTTGTTAATCTATCCCGAGAGTCAAATATAGGAAAATATCTTTGATGTTTTTCAAGTGTTGAAATAATTATTTCATTAGGTATTTTTAAATATTCTTTATCGAAATTGACTAACAAAACATTTGGGTCTTCAACTATATTAACTACTTCCTCTAAAAGACTTTCATTTTGTTGTTCTTTGTAATTTTTTAATTTTGAAATTGTATTAAATCTTTTTAAAATTATTTTTTTTCTCTCATTTTGATCCAGAATAATTTTATTAGTTTTAAGAAATGAATAATATTCATTAAAATTTTTAATATTTTTAGATTTTGTAGTTAAATTTTCTTCAATAATAATATGATCACAAGACTCTAAATGTTGAATTTTAAAAGATACTTTTTTACCATTAAATATAGAAAATATTGACCTGAGTGGCCTGCCCCAGATCAAATCATTTGTCGACCACTTCATAGATTTTTTCCAGTTAATTTCTGATATAGCTTTTGGCAAAATAGTAACTAGCAAATCTGCCACTAAAATATTTTTTTCTGGTGTTTTTATGAAGTAAAATTCACCTTTTTCTGTCGATTTTTTTAACAGATCTTTTTCAGAAACATTGCGAGATTTCATAAATGCCTCTAAAATTTTATTTTCTACACCTACTTTAGGACCTCTTATTTCGTTAGGTTTAATTTTTATCTTTTCGGGAAGTCCCTTTATGTAGATACTTAATCTAGTTGGACTTGAATACTCTAAGCATTCTTTATAATTTAAGCCCTCATTTTGTAAAGAATTTTCTAAATAATTTTTTAATTGATTTCTGGCATTTATTTGAAGCTGAGGTGGTATTTCCTCGCTGTAAAGTTCGAGCAAAAATTCAGGCATAAAAATTTAAATTTGAGTGCTTAGCCAAAGTGCCCCGCAACCTTTTGAAAGTTCTCTTATTCTGTTTATATAACCAGTTCTCTCTGCAACACCAATAACTCCTCTAGCATCAAGTAAATTAAACAAATGGCTAGCTTTTAAGCATTGGTCGTAAGCTGGTAAAGAAAGTTTTTTATCTAACAGTGATTTGCATTCTGTTTCACATACTTCAAAACTTTTTAACAATGTTTCAGTATTAGCAAATTCAAAATTGTAGGCAGAAAATTCTTTTTCCGCTTGTAAAAATACCTCTCTGTATTTTACACCTTCATTATTCCAGTCTAAATCAAATACATTTTTTTTACCTTGCACAAACATACATAGCCTCTCCAAGCCATAAGTTAATTCTACAGGAACTGGTTTACATTCTATTCCAGTCATTTGCTGAAAATATGTAAATTGAGTAATCTCCATTCCATCGCACCAAACTTCCCAGCCTAGTCCTGCTGCACCCAGAGTTGGGCTTTCCCAATCATCTTCGATAAATCTAATATCATGTTTTTTAACATCTATACCAATAGCTGATAAACTTTTAAGATAAATTTTTTTAATGTTTTCAGGAGAAGGTTTGATTATTACTTGATACTGATAATAATGTTGTAACCGATTTGGATTTTCTCCATACCTGCCGTCTGTAGGCCTTCTTGAAGGTTGTACATATGCTGCTTTCCAAGAGTGTGGTCCTAGAGATCTTAAAGTTGTCGCTGGGTGAAATGTGCCGGCACCAACTTCTAAATCATATGGTTGAAGAATTACACAACCGTAATTGCTCCAGAATTTTTGTAAATTCATTATTATTTCTTGAAATGATAAAAGTTTTAATTTCTTTTTTTTTGGCATTTATAAACCAAATCTTTGCCACATCGATTTTTCTTCTAAATTATTTATTATTTTATCAAAAGGATCTGAGATTGATGATGAAAGTTTTTTTGCAAAAAATCCTTTTTTCTTTTCAAAATTTTTGATAATGACTTTATCACCAAATTTTTCTTTTAGAACTTGATCGGCGTTTCCAATTCCATCAATTAAACCTAATTTTAATGCAGATTTACCTGTCCAAAATTCTCCTGTAAAAATATTATTCTTTTCTGGATCTTTTAATTTTGATCCCCGACTAGTCTCAACAACTTTAATAAAATCAGCATGCAATTCTAGTTGAATATTTTTCAATCTTTTTACATCTTCTTCTTTTTCCTCTACAAATGGATCTAAAGTGCTTTTATTTTTTCCTGCAGTATATACTCTTCTTTGAACACCAATCTTTTGAATCAAATCTTTAAATCCAAATGAAGCAGATATAACTCCGATTGAACCAATTATTGAACTTGAGTTGGCGAATATTTCATCTCCCGCACAAGCTATGAAGTAACCTCCAGAGGCAGCAACATCTTCTGCAAAAATTAGAACTTTTATTTTTTTTTTGTCTGCAAGCTCCCTTATGTAGCTATAAATTAAATGAGATTGAACTGGCGAACCTCCAGGAGAATTTATTGAAATAGCTACATGAGAAATTTTTTTCACTGAAAAAGCTTTTTTTAATATATCCCTTTGATTGGCCAATTCCATGCCTTGTTTAAATCTACCGGCAGAACCAATAATTCCGGTTAGTCTCACATGAGGTATTACTGTTTTTTTTTTGAAAATAGAAAACATTTTTTTTTTGATAGTTACAATTATTCTTATAGCAGTAATAAATTAAATTTTAATTATTTTATTACGCTACTTGTAGTTGAATTAAAGGTGCGTCACCACGGTTTCATTTAAAAATTTATTATTTTAAAAATCAATTATAATTAAAATTATGGGTTCAGTTGTACCACTAAAAAAATCTGCAAATTCAGCCTACTTGGAGCTAAAAAACCTATTGGGTAAAAAACTCGATAAAGTAGAGATCCTTATAGAAGCAAAACTAAAAAGTAATGTTAATTTGATTGAAAAAATGAGTGGACACCACTTGAAATCAGGAGGGAAAAGACTTAGGGCTCTTTTAACTTTAGGATCCTCAAAATTATCAGGCTATGAATTAGGAAGTAGAGATATTAATTTAGCTGCTTGTGTGGAGCTAATTCACTCTGCAACATTATTACATGACGATGTAATTGACGAGAGTTCATTGAGAAGAGGCGTAAAGACTACTAATTCTATTTGGGGAAATCAGTCTTCTATTTTAGTTGGTGACTATCTTTTAAGTAGATGTTTTGAAATAATGGTAGATGACGGTGATTTAGAGATTTTAAAATTATTATCCTCTACTTCAGCAAAAATCGCCCAGGGTGAAGTTCTGCAACTTCAGCACAAAGGGGAAGCCGACCTTCTTGAAGATACATATCTAGATATTATAAATTTAAAAACTGCTTCACTTTTTTCAGCTGCGACAAAAACTGGAGCGTGTCTAGCAAAAGTAAATGACAAAGAAAAAAAAGCACTGGAGTCATACGGAAAAAATTTAGGTCTAGCTTTTCAAATTGCAGATGATGCTCTTGATTATTATGGAAAAGATAAATTTTTTGGAAAAGAAATCGGTAAAGACTTTTTTGAAGCAAAAGTAACTCTCCCTTTAATTATTGTATTTCAAAAAGGTAATGAAGAAGAAAGACATTTTTTATCAGAAATTTTAAAAAAAGATAAACGAAACGAAGATGATTTCAGTGAAACTTTAGCTTTAATTAATAAATATAAAGCTATTGAAGCAAGTTTAAAAAGAGCTGAGTTCTTTGTAAATGTTTCTCACGACTCTTTAGGAATTTTTCCTGACAATCAAGAAAAAAAAATTCTACAAAGTTTAACAAGTTTTAGTCTTAATAGATCTTTTTAAGGATAAAGAAGTTCTTTATTCCATTTATCGCCTGATTTTTTATAATTTAATCTTTCATGAATTCTGCCTTCTCCATCCAACCAAAATTCTATTTGGTTTGGTATAAGCCTCCATCCCGACCAATTTGGTGGTCTTGGAACATTATTTTGTTCTGGAAATTTTTTTTCAAACTCTTTTATTTTGTTAATAAAAGTTTCTCTCTTATTAAGAATTTGAGATTGAGAAGAAGCCCATGCTCCAATTCTATTTTTATATGGTCTTGAGTAATAATAATCATCAGCTTCTTTTGAAGTTACTTCTTCCACTTTCCCTAGTATTCTAACTTGTCGCCTTAAACTCTTCCAGTGAAAACACATTGATGCTTTATTATTGCTTTTTAGTTCTTCACCTTTTTTACTATTAAAATTCGTATAAAAAACAAAACCTTTATCATTTAATCCTTTTAATAAAACCATTCTTACATTTGGCTGATTGTCTTTATCCGATGTAGCTATCGCAACTGCGTTGGGATCATTTATTTCACTTTTCTCAGCCTCAGAAAACCATTTTTTGAATAAATCAATGGGATTATCTGCCTCTTCGAAGCAGCTGTCTAATCCTAGTGAATTTTTGCCATTTTTTTGATTCATATATTCTATAAAATAATTTATACATTAAATAACTATGTCTTTTAATACTTTTGGTAAAATATTTAGATTTACTACATGGGGAGAGTCTCATGGTCCAGCAATTGGCTGTGTAATTGACGGCTGTCCTCCAAATATACCTTTATCAGAAAAGGATGTCCAAAAAGACATGGATAGACGCAGACCTGGACAGTCTAAGTTTACAACTCAGAGAAAAGAGAGTGATAAAGTGACGTTTTTATCAGGCGTGTTTGAAGGAAAAACAACCGGAACACCAATTTCAATTATAATTTATAACGAGGATAAAAAATCGAGAGATTATGAATCTATTAAAAATAAATTTAGGCCTGGACATGCTGATTTCACTTACTTCAAAAAATATGGAATAAGAGATTTCAGGGGTGGTGGAAGACAATCTGCCAGAGAAACTGCATCTAGAGTGGCAGCTGGTGCTGTTGCTAAGATTGTTTTAAAAAAAATAATTGGCTCAAAATTCAACGTGATAGGTGCTGTAACTCAACTAGGATTAATGTCATGCAATAAACAAAATTGGAATAATTCAGAGATAAGAAAAAATCCTTTTTTCTGTCCTGATAAAAAATCAGTAAAGCTTTGGGAAAAATATCTTTTAGCAGTTAGAAAAGCTGGCTCTTCGTGTGGGGCTGTAATAGAATTAAGAGCATCTGGAGTGCCTGTGGGTTTAGGTGCTCCTATTTATTCTAAATTAGATACTGATATTTCTGCTGCCCTAATGAGTATAAATGCAGTTAAAGGTGTTAACATTGGGTCAGGGATGAATGCAGCTTTTTTAAGTGGTGAAGAAAACTCTGATGAAATGAGAAAAGGTTCAGGTAAAATTAAATTTAAATCAAATCATGCTGGCGGAATCTTAGGAGGTATTTCTTCTGGTCAAGATATTGTAGCTTCTTTTGCTGTTAAACCTACTTCATCAATTTTGACAAGCAGAGAAACTATAGATAAAAAAGGTAAAAACACCAAGATTTCTGTCAAAGGAAGGCATGATCCTTGTGTTGGAATTAGAGCAGTTCCAATTGGAGAAGCAATGATAAGCTGTGTGCTATTAGATCATTTGCTTATGCATAGGGCGCAGTGTGGTTAGCTTGAAATTTTATTTTTATTTTTTACTAAGACAATATTAGAATTTAAAGTTTCTTGAATTTTACTAGCAATTGACAGGCTGTCCAATCCTGCTTTTTCATACATTTTCTCTGGAGTATCTTGATCAATAAAAATATCAGGTAAAATCATAGATCTAAATTTTAACCCTTTATCAAATACTCCTCTGTCTGATAAAAACTGCATTACGTGAGAACCAAATCCACCAACTGAACCTTCTTCAATCGTAATAAGTGCTTCATGGTTATTTGCTGCTTCCATGATTAATTTTTCATCAAGTGGTTTAGCAAACCTAGCGTCAATAATTGTAATATTTATTCCTTTTTTAATTAATATGTCTGAAGCTTTTCTACACTCCTCTAATCTAGTTCCAAAATTTAAAATCGCAGCTTTTTTTCCCTCCAGAACCACTCTTCCTTTTCCGATCTCTAAAAGTTCATTAATTGATGGCAAAGTAACTCCTGTTCCGTTTCCTCTCGGATATCTAAACGCTGAAGGACGATCGTTAATATGAACAGAAGTATTGATCATCTTAACTAATTCCGACTCATCGCTAGCAGCCATGACTACAAAATTTGGTAATGTTGCTAAATAAGTTATATCAAATGAACCAGCATGTGTTGGTCCATCTGCACCAACTAAACCAGCTCTATCTATAGCAAATCTTACTGGTAAAGATTGAATAGCAACATCGTGTACAACCTGATCATAAGCTCTTTGTAAGAAAGTTGAATAAATTGCAGCGTATGGTTTATATCCTTCAGTTGCTAAACCAGCTGCAAAAGTAACTGCATGTTGTTCCGCAATTCCAACATCGAAAGTTCTATCTGGAAATTTTTTTTCAAATAAGTTTAAACCAGTCCCGGATGGCATAGCTCCTGTTATACCGATAATTTTAGTATCCTGTTCAGCGTGCTTAATCAAAGTTTCGGCAAAAACTTTAGTGTAAGAGGGTGCATTTGATTTAGATTTACTTTGCTCCCCAGTAGCAATATCAAATTTAGATACCCCATGATACTTGTCACCTGACTGTTCAGCTGGTTTATAGCCTTTGCCTTTTTGAGTTCTCACGTGAATTAAAATCGGCCCCTCGTGGTTAGAATTCTTAACATTTTCAAATATTTGAACTAGATTATCAACATCATGCCCATCTATGGGACCTACATAATAAAAACCTAATTCACTAAATAAAGTTCCACCTGTAACAATTCCTCTAAGTAAATCCTCTGCTTTACCGGCTTTTTGGCTAAATCTTTTTGAAAAAGCCGAGATAACCATTTTTACTGTTTCTCTCAAGCTAAAATATAACTTGCCAGATAGAAGTCTTGTTAAATATTTGCTCATAGCTCCTACAGGTTTTGCTATGGACATATCATTATCATTAAGAATGACTATAAGTTTAGACTTCAACGCTCCAGCATTATTCATTGCCTCGTAAGCCATACCCGCGCTCATAGCACCATCACCAATAACCGCCACTACATTGTTATTGTTATTTGATAATTTTTTAGCAACAGCCATACCAAGTGTTGACGAAATAGAAGTTGAGCTATGTGCTGCTCCAAATGGATCGTATTCACTTTCGGATCTTTTAGTAAACCCAGATAATCCCCCTCCCTTTCTAAGAGTTTTAATTCTATCTTTTCTTCCAGTTATAATTTTATGTGGGTAGCACTGATGACTTACATCCCAAACTAATTTGTCTTTAGGAGTATCGAACACGTAGTGTAAAGCTACTGTCAATTCAACAACTCCTAAACCAGCGCCAAGATGTCCTCCTGTTTCTGATACTACATCGATCAATTCGTCTCTTAATTCATCTGAAATTTGTTTAAGATCTTCTTTTTTGAATTTTCTTAAATCTGCCGGAAAGTTAATTTTTCTAATCAGTTTAGTCATTAAAAGTTTCTTCCAAAAATAAAATTTATAGTGTCAGATAAATCATTCGCTTTTTTTCCATGTTTTTTTAATTTAAGCAATATTTTTCTTTTTAAATTATTCGCGAAGATATGTGCTTTTTTATACCCCATCAAGTTAATTAGAGTTGATTTTCCTTTTTTACTATCTTTATTTATCGGTTTTCCAACTAATTTTTTATTACCTTTAATATCCAAAAAATCGTCAGTCAATTGAAATAAAAGTCCAATTTCCTCTCCCAGTATACTTAAAAAATTTTTTTCTTTAATATTTTTATTCGCTAGTACTCCTACCGCATATAAGCAAAAATTAAATAATTTACCTGTTTTTTTAGTTTGCATGACTAATATTTGATTTAAAGTTTTTTTCTTATTCTCAAATTTTAAATCAAGTTCTTGACCACCTGCAATTCCTGTATGTCCTGAACAAAAAGCTAAATACTGTATTAAATCATTTTTTTGATATGGAGGAATAATGTATTTTTTATCTGCAATCATCTCAAAAGCTAAAGTTAATAAAGAGTTTCCTGCCAACACTGCCGACGCCTCACCAAATTTTTTATGTGTTGACGGTTTGCCTCTTCTGAATGCATCATTGTCCATGCACGGAAGATCATCATGAATTAAAGAATATGAATGTATACATTCAACCGCGGCGCAAACATTAATTAATTTTCTTTGACTAAGATTAAATATTTTACCCGCACTCAATATAATAGTAGATCTTATTTTTTTTCCTCCAGATATAACTCCATATTTCATAGGATTAATTAAAAGAGATCTATCTTGTCTGTTAAGATAGTTTATTAAGAATTTGTCAATTTTTTTTGCATTTTTGCTTAACCTGCTATTTATCATTGTTCCCTTTTTTTCTCTCGACAATAGATGATATTTCTTTAACTTTTTTTTTAAATAATTCCTCTATATGATTGTTAAGTTGTATCAGCCTTTTATAATCATCAATGGAATCATTTAGATCAGTGTATTTGTTCTCCAGTTTTGTTAAAATATCGTTAATTTCATCTCTCGCCTCTTTTATTGATTTACTTTTTACGTCAGCTGGAATATTTTCATTTTTCATTACTCTTATAATAATAACATTATGAAAAATATCTATTCAAATATATTTCCTTTTAATAAAAAAACGCTCAACAAATCCGCTGCTAGTTTAAAAAAAGGGAATGTAGTAGGTTTACCCACTGAAACAGTTTACGGGTTAGCTGGTAATGCTTATTCAAAAAAGGCAGTTAAAAAAATTTATAATTTAAAAAAAAGACCAAAAAAGAATCCATTAATTGTTCATTACTTAGATTTTGAAAACGCGAAGAACGATGTAATATTTAACAATTATTTTTTTAAACTATATAAAAAATTTTGCCCTGGTCCTATTACTTTTGTTTTAAAAAAAAAAAGAACATCTAGGATACAGTCAGCAGTAACTGCTAATTTAGATACAGTTGCGATAAGATTTCCAAAACATAATATGACAAGATCAATTCTTAAAAAGATTAATTTTCCTTTAGCTATGCCAAGCGCTAATTTATCGTCTGGGATAAGTCCTATAAGCGCTTTTGATGTATGTGATGAATTCAAAAAAAAATTAAAAATTATTATCAATGGAGGTATTTCAAAAATTGGTATTGAGTCTACAGTAATCAGTTTAGTTGGAAAACCGAGGATATTAAGGCTGGGTATAATTGAGGGTAGAAAAATTTCTAAGTTCTTTAAAATTAGTCTTTTTAAAAGTGAGTCAAGAATTAGATCTCCAGGCTTATTAAAAAGACATTACTCCCCTGGTATACCAATAAAGTTAAATCAAAAAAAAGCTGATAAAGATTGTGCTTTCATTACATTTGGTAAAAAATATAAAGATAAAACAAATCATTTTAACCTGAGTAAAAAATCGGACTTGAAAGAGGCTGCTTCTAATTTATATAAAACCTTAAGGAAAATCAAAAATAAAGGATTTAAAAAGATAAATGTTGTAAAGATACCTAATCAAGGGGCAGGTCTAGCAATAAACGATCGATTAAAAAGAGCATCATATTAATTAAATGTATATTCAAATTAAAAATTTATCAAAAATATTTAAAGATAATTATGCTGTTAATGAAATTAATTTTGATATTGAAAAAAATAAAACTGTAGGATTATTAGGCCCCAATGGTTGTGGAAAAACAACTTCTATTGGAATGATACTTGGTTTAATTGAGCCTTCAGGGGGAGAAATAATTATTGATAATAAAAATTTACAATCTTTTAAACGTGATGAAATATTGGCTCGTATAAATTTTGCATCTCCTTATATTGAACTTCCAAAAAAACTTACTGTGAAACAAAATTTAGAAGTTTATGGAAGATTGTATGGTGTAAAAAATTTAAACACTCGAATTAATGAAATTTCTGAAGATCTTAATATTAAAGACTTTTTTGAAAAGAAAACAGGAGAGCTTTCCTCTGGACAAAAAAATAGAGTTTCTCTAGCTAAATCTTTAATAAACAAACCAGAGATTTTACTTTTAGATGAACCGACAGCCAGTCTAGATCCTGATATAGGTGATTTTATTAGAAGCTATATTCAAGAATACAAGTCCAAAAATCAGGTAACTATTCTTTTAGCTTCCCACAACATGAACGAAGTTGAGAGACTTTGTGACAGCATAATTATGATGAAAAAAGGAAAAATTATAGATAGAGGAACGTGTAAGGAAATTATCAAAAAACATGGAAGAGATAATCTTGAAGAAACGTTTTTAAAATTAGCGAGGAGTAAAGATGAATTTTAACAAAATATATGCACTTGGACTAAGGCATTTGTACTTAATAAGCAACTCTTTTCCCAGAGTTCTAGATTTAATTTACTGGCCAACAGTACAAATTTTTTTATGGGGATTTATATCAAAATTTTTTACATTAAATTCTGATTATTATAGTAACACGGTAGGCATCATTCTTACTGCAGCAATTTTATACGATTTTTTATTTCGTGCTAGCATTAGCTTTAATATGATGTTTTTGGAAGAAATTTGGAGTAGAAACTTTACGAACCTGTTTATTGCTCCAATAAAAATTAGTGAAATAATTACTTCATTAACTCTTACTGCAATTTTGCGGACTTTAATTGGTTTAGTGCCTGCAGCAATTTTAGCTGTCCCATTGTTTGGTGTGTCTATATTTGAACTTGGTTTACCATTATTATTTTTATTGATAGCGCTTTACTTGTTTGGAATTAGTTTAGGACTTTTAGTAGCGTCCGGATTATTAAGATTCGGTCCATCGTTTGAAAATATAGCATGGGCAAGTTTATTCTTTTTTGCTCCTTTAGGCTGTATTTATTATCCTATTGAGATTTTACCTAGCTCGCTTCAAATTATTGCTAAGGGACTTCCATTAGTTCACATATTTGAGGAAATGAGGAATATTTTGATTAATAATGTTGTAAATTATACTCATATAATGAAATCGATATCAATATCTGTAGTTTATTTTATATTTGGTGTTATAATTTTCTATATTTCATATTCAGGAGCGAAAAAAAGAGGCACCTTAATAAATATGGGTGAATAAAAATGCGTAAGGAAATAGAAAAAATAAAAGAAACAGAGTCGCCTCCTAAAATAATCAAAAATCTATACTCAGCAGAGGAAATAAAAGAATTTTTGAAATTGTATAATGACCTTCCGACTACAGTACATAATAAGAAACAAAATGTAATAAAAAAAAGATGGCTTGAAGGTTATAATAAAAAACTAGAGAAATTATTTTGTGATAGACTAAAAAAAGAAATTGGAGACTTTAAAATGGATAATCTTTTAGATGAAAGTGGAAAAGACTGTTTTGGTCTTATCCAAGAAAGTTATGCTCCTATAGGTTTACACGTAGACGGCGGATTTGAATTAAAAAATCAAATTTACAAACAAAGTTTAATTCCACTTACGCCAATCGGCAGTACAATAATTTTTAAAAATAGATTTTATGAAGGTTCAACTAACTTTACAAAAGATCCAGAAGAATTAAAAAAAAAAGACTTGAAATACGGGCAAAATAAACGATCCTCACAACACTTGGATATGTATGGTGACAAACCTTTCGATAAAGAAATTCATGAAAAATATTTAAAACATGAAAATATTGATAACTTAAAAGGTTTAGAAGTCGAATTAATTTATGAGTGGGAAATTGGATCAATGCTAATCTTTGATAGAACACATTTACATTGCTCTTCGTCAGTAATTGAAGGTAAAAAAATAGGAATAGCAACGTTTACTAAAAAATAATATGGCCATATATGATTGTTTTCAATTTTTCAATGAAGATCATATATCTGATTTAAGATTTAATATTTTAGATGAATTTGTTGATAAATTTGTAGTTGTTGAGTCTACAGTTAATCATCAAGGTATCCCAAAAAAACTACATTTCAAAATAAATGATTATAAAAAATTCAAAAACAAAATAAAATATATTATAGTTGACGATACACCTGAAAATATAAAAAAGCCTCATGAGGGTGGAGAGTCATTGGTTGAACAACATCAAAGGAATTCAATAACAAAAGGTTTAATAGAATGTCATGATGATGATTTAATTATCTTATCTGATATTGATGAAATACCAGACTTGACCAAACTAAATAAATTTAACCGAAAAAATAAATATGCTGTTTTTTCCCAAAAAGCTTATGCTTATAAACTTAATTTACAAAATAAAGCCGAGGATAATTGGCATGGTTCACGAATGTGTTTAAAAAAAAACCTTAAATCACCACAGTGGCTGAGAAACTTAAAATTTAAGAGATATCCATTTTGGAGATTGGATAAACCACGAG
The DNA here is from genome assembly GCA_902620585.1 of uncultured Pelagibacteraceae bacterium. Taxonomy (GTDB): domain Bacteria; phylum Pseudomonadota; class Alphaproteobacteria; order Pelagibacterales; family Pelagibacteraceae; genus Pelagilacustribacter. The sequence goes on from CACNJC010000006.1 coordinate 26,447, forward strand.
GTCTTCAAATTATTGAAAACGGTGGGTGGCATTTTGCATATTTGTTAAGTCCTGAAGGAATTTCACAAAAAATCAAATCTTTTGCCCACGGGGAAGACAATAAAATAGAAAATACTGATATATGTAAAATCGAAGACAAAATGGAAAAATATTTACATCCTACTAAAGGCTTCGAGCTCACAAAAGTTAAATTGAACGAGTCTTTTCCAAAACATATTTTAAATAATTTAGCTTATTACGATAAGTGGATAGCTAAATAGTATTATTTTTTTTTCCTTAAATACTTTTTTTCGAAATCTTTCATTTTTTTATAAAAAGAAAATCTTCTAAGAAATTTTTTAAAAAAATCATTTTTTTCATAGATTTCATTTTTAAAACCTGATCTGTTTTTAAAATAAGTTCTATTTTTTTGATCTGAGTCTAAAATTTCCTCTTTAGGTCGTCCTTTTGAAAAGTAATAGAGAGCGATCGATTTTCTTGAAATATTATCTGGGCAGTCAATCGGATCTGGATGACCATGATTACTAAAATCAGTTGTAGAAAAAATTACCATTTTATTGAAACTAGGTAATATTTTTTGTTTACAATTTTTCATTTCTTTGTCCCAAAGTTCTAAACAACCTTTATAATCCTCTTTCCAACCTTTATTTAGGTAAATTAAAACATTTACTCTTCTATCAAAATTATTTGTTGGATGCTTACTAAAATCTGTATGAACTTTTAATAACCCACCTGATTTAATTTCATGCAAGCCTCCTCCATTTAATTTTTCATCAGGTATAAGTTTTTCTTTGATAGATGTAATGATTTGTAAAAAATTTAAAAAAGTTTCAGAATTAAGAAAATCGAAAAAATTTTTAATATTTTCTGGAAAATTACTATAGTCGTTATTTGCAAATTTTATTTCATTTTGATTTTTATAATTTTGAGAGTCTTTCAAATTTGATAAATCTGGAAACTCTTTCAAAATAGTATCTAAATAATCTGTAGAAAAAAAATTATCAATTTCAATATGCGGAAATGGGTCAGCTAGAGAATATTGGTTCTTTAGTGATAGTGCCATCTGACTAAGGTTTTCACTTTTTTTTGATAATATTTTATTGTATTTCATAATTATAATGCAATATTAAGACAAAAACGGGTTAGATGAAATGAAAAAAAATCTTGTCATTGCTGCTGCTGTTGATTTGCAGATTGAACAAATCATCCTATTTATCAAAAGCTTAAGAAAACATTATAAAGATGATATTTGTTTTATCATTGGTTTTGATAATCACGAATTGGAAAATGAATTAAAAAAATATCAAGTCATTATAATAAAAACAAAAATTAAAAAAAAAGCTATTCAATTCAGAAGATATGAAATTTTCTTGAATTTTTTAAAAACGAAAAATTATGATAATGTACTGTGTTCTGATAGTAGAGATATATACTTTCAATCGAATCCTTTTAATTTTAATTACAAAGGTGAAATAAATTTTTTTCTTGAAGATAAGAAAATTAATGAATGTCCATTTAATACAAATTGGATATTAAAAACCTATGGAAAAAAAGATTTCGAAAGTATTAGCAACAAAACAATATTATGTTCTGGCACTGTTTTAGGAAAACAAAAAAAAGTTGAAGAATATTTAAGAATATTAATCAATAATATTTCAAAATATAGATACAAAAGAAAATTAAAATATTCTCTTACGTTTAGAATTGATCCAGAGGGCAGAGGGTGCGATCAAGGACATGCAAATTATTTAGTGCATAAAAATTTAATTAAAGATTTTTATTTCTATTCAAATAAAAAAGGGCCTATTGCAACAGTATTTCATTTAGATGAAATTATTTTTAATAGAAATAATGAGTTAATAAACTCATTAAATGAACCTTATATTATAGTTCATCAATACGATAAAAAATGGGATAAATTTAAAACCAATGTAAATCAAATTAGACTTCAGCTAGGATTAAATCAAATTATCTAATGATCAGATTTGCGCCCGGAAGGATTTGAACCCTCAACCTCCTGATCCGAAGTCAGGCGCTCTATCCAGTTGAGCTACGAACGCATATGCTTATAATCTAAATTAAATCATGAATAACTCAATGAAATTTTTAGTTGAAGATAGTAATAATAACGAAAGACTTGATGTCTTTTTGTCGAAAAAAATAAGTTATCTTACAAGATCTTATTTAAAAAAGATTATTGAGAAGAAGTATGTGAAAATTAATAACGAGATTGTTATTTTTCCATCAAAAAAAATTAAAAAAGATGATTCTGTATTAATTGTTTTAGCTTCAGAAAAATCAAAAAAGTTACTACCAAGCAAAATTAAATTAGATATTTGTTTTGAGGACAAAGATATTCTAATTATTAATAAACCAAAAGGTATGGTTGTACATCCTGGAGCAGGAAACTATGAAAATACTCTGGCAAATGCTTTAGTTCACAAGTACAAAAATAAACTTTCAAATATTAGTGGAGAATTCAGACCTGGAATAGTGCATAGAATTGATAAGGATACAAGTGGATTATTAGTAATAGCAAAAAATAATCTAGCACATTCACAACTTGGAAAACAGTTCAGTGAGCACTCTATTGAAAGAAAGTATTTGTGCTTAGTATGGGGCGTAATAAGACCTTTAAATGGAAGAATTGAGACATTCATCTCAAGAAATAAAAAAAATAGACAATTAATGATGGTTAGCGATATTAATGGAAAAAAAGCCATAACAAATTATAAAACTGTCAAAACATTTAATATTACCGATATTCCTAAACTAAGTTTAGTTGAATGTGATTTAGATACTGGAAGAACTCATCAAATTAGAGTTCATATGAAATATAAAGGAACATCTTTGTTAGGTGATTATCAATATGGAAAAAAAAATATAAAATTCAAAAAGATTAACAAGAAATTCTTTGAAATTCTTTCGAATTTAAATGGTCAAGCTCTTCATGCAAAAAGTTTAGGATTTGTTCACCCCACAACAAATAAATTTGTCAATTTTGACTCAAAACTGCCGAACAGTTTTAAAAAATTATTGGATTTATTGGAAAATCTGAGTAGTTGAAAAATAATTTTTAATATATAAATCTTATCTATGAATAAAGATAAAAATTTGAGCAATCTGCCAACACCATCAATAGGTGGTCTATCTCTTTACTTGGCACAAATAAAAAAATTTCCTATGCTAGATGCAGAAGAAGAATATATGCTAGCAAAAAACTGGAGGGAAAATGGAAATTTACAATCTGCACATAAATTAGTTACGAGTCATTTAAGATTGGTTGCAAAAATTGCAATGGGATACCGGGGTTATGGATTGCCAGTAAACGAATTAATTTCAGAAGGAAATATTGGTTTGATGCAGGCAGTAAAAAAATTTGACCCAGATAAAGGATTTAGACTTGCGACTTATGCAATGTGGTGGATTAAAGCATCAATACAAGAATATGTTTTAAGATCATGGAGCTTAGTAAAAATGGGAACCACTACCGCACAAAAAAAACTTTTTTTTAATTTAAAGAAACTTAAAAATCAGATTGCGCCTGGACAAGAAGGTGACTTAAAAAATGAACAAGTAAAAGAAATTTCAAAACGATTGGATGTGGACACTGAAGAAGTAGTAAATATGAATAGAAGAATGATGGGTCAAGAAAAGTCTTTAAATGATCCAATTAAACATGGAGAAACAGATGAATGGCAAGACTGGTTAGTTGATGACGCCATGGATCAGGAGTTAGTCGTTTCACAAAGACAAGAGTATGATGATAAAAAAGAACTATTGAACGATGCTATGAATATACTAAATGATAGAGAAAAAGAAATTATTCAAGCAAGAAGACTTTCTGAAAGTCCCAAAACCTTGGAGGAATTAAGCAAAAAATACAAAATTAGTAGAGAGAGAATTAGACAAATTGAAACTAAAGCTTTTGAGAAATTACAAAAATCAATGATAAATTCAAGCAAATCAAAAAATTTACTTCCTGCCAATTAAGTTTTAAATGGATCTTCTATCAAAATTGTGTCTTCTCTTTCTGGGCTGGTTGAAATACTTGAGATTTTTGCGCCTACAAAATCTTCTAAAGCAAAAATATAATTCTTAGCTTTTTCAGGCAAATCTTTGATATTTCTTATTCCTTGAGTTGAACTTTTCCAGCCTGGAAAAGTTTTGTAAATTGGTTTTATATTAAATTGATCTTCTGAAGCAGCTGGTAAATAATTAATTTTTGTTCCATTCAATTCATATTCTACACACATTTTAATTTCATCTAAGTCGTCTAAAACGTCCAATTTAGTTAAAGCAATTCCATTAATTCCTGAAATTTTAATTGTTTGGCGAACTAAAACTCCATCGAACCAACCACATCTTCTTTTTCTTGCTGTTACCGTGCCAAATTCTTTACCTCTTTTACCAAGACTTTCACCTATCTTATTTTTAAGCTCTGTAGGAAAAGGTCCGCTGCCGACTCTTGTTGTATAAGCTTTTGTAATACCAAGGACATAGTTTATTTTATTTGGACCAGATCCAGATCCTGTAGCAGCCATTGCGGGGACTGTATTTGATGAAGTGACAAAAGGATATGTTCCATGATCTACATCTAAAAGTATTCCTTGTGCTCCTTCAAACAATATTTTTTTTCTTTCTTTTGTGAATTCATCTAGTTTTAGCCAAACAGGTTGGGCAAATTTTAAAATTTCTGGGGCAATTTTTAATAATTTTTTTTTAAGATCATCTTTTTTATAGATTTTCTTTTTTAAACCTTTCCTTATTGCATTATGATGTAATAAAACATTTTCTAATCTACTATCAAGATTATGTTTAGATCTAAGATCCATTACACGAATAGAACGTCTTCCCACTTTATCTTCGTAACATGGGCCTATACCTCTTCTGGTAGTGCCTATTTTGCCTTTTCCAGCGGCGTCTTCTCTTATTTCATCCATTTCTTGATGAAACGGGAGTATCAGAGAAGCTGATTCAGAGATCATAAAATTTTCAGACGTAACATTAATTCCTTTCTTTTTTATCTCTTTAATTTCATCTAATAAAGCCCATGGATCAATAACAACACCGTTTCCTAAAACTGAAATTTTTCCCTTTCTAACTATACCTGAAGGTAAAAGTCTCAACTTAAAAACTTTTTTATCGATAACTAAAGTATGGCCAGCGTTATGACCTCCTTGAAACCTTACCACTACATCTGCTTCGCTAGAGAGCCAATCAACAATTTTTCCTTTTCCTTCATCTCCCCACTGTGAACCTACAACAACTATATTTTTCATTATCTAAATTTCTTATTTACTATTATTGAGTTTAAATGGTTAATTGGTCCATGTCCTTTTCCATAATTAGGATTAGATCCTATAGCTTGGTTAACATATTTAATTCCTAACTCACAGGATTTCTTTAAGGGTTTTCCACATGATAAAAAAGTTGCGATTGCACTCGACAAAGTACAGCCCGTTCCATGGGTATTTTTTGTTTTAATTTTTTTGTTTTTAAAAATTTTAATTTCTTTTTGATTGAGCAAAATATCCTCTAAATATTTTGACTTTCTATGGCCGCCCTTTATTAAAACATTTTTAACTCCAAATTTAATTAATATTTGTGCTGCATAGATCATGTCATCTAAATTTTTAATTTTTGTATTAGTCAAAACTTCAGCTTCAGGAATATTAGGTGTTAATAAATAAGCTTTTTTAATAAGTTTATTTTTCAAAGTTTTTATTGCAGACTGGTTGATCAGTCTTGCACCACCTTTAGCAATCATAACAGGGTCCAAAATAATTTTAGAAGTTTTGATCTTTTTTAAAGCACTTGCAATAGAAATAATTACCTTCGAAGAGTGAAGCATACCAATCTTAATTGCATTTGGTTTAATGTCTTTACAAGAAAAAGTAACTTGCTTTTCAATTTCCTTGGGCTTGATTGGAATTACTGCATAAACTCCCTTTGTATTTTGAACTGTAACAGCAGTAACAGCTGTCATTGCATAACTACCAAGAGACGTAACTGTTTTGATATCTGCTTGAATTCCTGCACCACCTGATGAGTCAGAGCCAGCTATTATTAAAATTTTAGATTTAGGTTTCAATTTCTATCTAATTGATTTTTTAATCATTTTTATACATTTTAAAATTAATCTTTTATCATATGACTCTGCCATAATCCTGATTTTTGGTTCTGTGCCAGATTTTCTAACTAAAATTCTACCTTTGTTTCTCATAAGCTTATTAGCTTTTTTTACTGCGCTCTTACAAATAGTTTTACTAATTATATTCTTATCGTTAACGTTGACGTTTTCTAAAATTTGCGGCAAAGGTTTAAAAACATTCAATAATTCGCTCGCTTTTTTTCTCTTTCTTAAAGAGAACAAAACTTCTAAGGCTACCATTAATCCATCACCGGTAGTTGCAAATTTTCCCAAAATGATATGTCCAGATTGCTCACCACCTAAATTAAAATTAAATTTTTTCATTTTTTCTTTTACATATCTATCTCCAACCTGAGATCTATAAAACTTTATTTTCTGATCTTTTAAAAAATTTTCTAATCCATAGTTTGACATAAGTGTGCCAATTACACCTCCTTTAAGAATTTTTTTTATTTTCCATCTTTTAGCAAGCATTGCGATTATTTGATCTCCATCGATTATTTTTCCTTTTTCATCACACATAATAACTCTGTCGGCGTCCCCATCAAAAGAAATGCCTATATGAGCTTTAAATTTTTTTACAGCTGAGCAAATCTTCTTCGGATAAGTAGAGCCACACTTGTCATTAATATTTAAACCATTTGGTTTTACTCCAATTGAAATAACTTTTGCTCCAAGATCTTTAAATAATTTAGGAGCTGCCTTATATCCTGCGCCATTAGCGCAATCCAAAACTATTTTTGTTCCTCTCAAATGAAAATTATTTGGAAAGTTTTTTTTTAATATGTGAATGTATTTATCATTGCCGTCTTCCAATCTTTTTACTCTTCCTAGTAATTTCGGATTTGTAAGTTGTTTTGTATTTTTCGCATCAATTAGTTTTTCAATTTTTTTTTCGATTTTGTTAGATAATTTCAGTCCGTCTGGTCCAAATAATTTAAGTCCATTGTCATGATAAGGATTATGAGATGCTGTAATCATAATCCCCATATTTGCTTTCATTGATTTAGTTAACATTGCAAGGCCGTTAGTTGGTAGAGGTCCAAGAGTATAAACATGCATTCCTCCAGATACTAAACCTGATACTAGAGCAGGTTCTAAAGTGTATCCTGATAATCTAGTATCCTTAGCTATAATAGCGACTTGTTTTGTTTTTTTTTGATTCTTAAAATATGTTCCCGATGCAAGTCCAAATTTGAAAAATTTTTCCCCAGTAATGTTTCCTTGATTAACTGTTCCACGTATTCCATCAGTTCCGAAGTATTTATTTCTCATTAATTTTTTAAATATGATAAAATTTTACTAAAAACTAAAATACCTTGTTTGACTTCATTAACATTGTGAACTCTAAAAATTTGTACACCTTGCGATAATAAAAACAATACAGATGCAACCGTACCCCCTATTCTTTCCTTACTATCGTTATTTCCAGAAATTTGACTTATAAATCTTTTTCTAGAGGCTCCAATCAAAATAGGCAATCCAAGACTATGAAACAAAGAAATCTTCGAAATTAAAGTCAAATTATGTTTCAAATTTTTACCAAAACCTATGCCTGGGTCTAAAATTATTTTATTATTATCAATTTTTTTAATGTTGTCTTCGAAAAAATCGTAAATATCTAATAAAACATTTTTATATTTTGGGTTCTTCTGCATAGTATTTGGTGTCCCTTGCATATGATGTAAGACTTTTGGAACATTAAATTTTTTTAATTTTGATAACGAGCGATCGTCGTAATTAAAACCTGAAACATCGTTTATTAAATTCGCTCCATAGTTTAATGAATTAATCATAACATCTGACTTTCTTGTATCAATAGATAAACAGGTTTTTTTAAATTTTTTTTTAAAATTTTTCACAATATATTTTATTCTTTTCCATTCCAAATTTGTTGGAACTGTTTTTGAATCAGGTCTTGTTGACTCTCCCCCAACATCAATTATGTTAGCACCAGATCTTATCATATTAAGAATATGGTTATGCGCTTTTTTATAGTTATTAAATTTACCACCGTCTGAAAAACTGTCTGGAGTTAAGTTTAAAATTCCCATAATTGACGGCTTTAAAAAATTTATATTAGGTAAAAAGTTATTTCTTTTCGCTGTTATCTTTTTTATATCTTTGTTTACTTTCTTTCTGAAAGGTTTGTTTAAATTTTTTATTTCTTTTATTTTGATTACCTTTGAATAAATTGTATTACCTTTTCTTCTAAAAATTTCAGCTTTATCAAAAGCGATATTATTATTACCACACAATGGCAAGGCGAGTTTTTTTTTGATTAGAAATTTTGCATTAATTCCATAATAAAAATTACACGCTCTAGTGTAATATTTTGTCATGATTTTTTTAGATTGCTGGCTTTGGCTTTAAACCTAATGATCCGAGAGCTGATGAAGCTTTCCCATCATCCTCATCTTCTTCTTTAAAAGATTTTGAAGGCTTAATATTTTTTAAAATTAAGTCTCTTATTTCATCTCCTGATAAAGTTTCATAAACTAAAAGAGCTTTTGCAATTTTATGCAAATCATCGATTTTTTCAGTAAGAATTTTTCTTGCTCTTTCGTATCCTTTGTCTACAATTTTTTTGACTTCGGCATCCACCTTTTTGGCTGTTTCTTCAGACATGTTTTGTTGTTTGGTTACAGATCTTCCCAAAAATACCTCTTCTTCGTTTTCTCCATAAGAAATTGTTCCTAGCTCTGCACTCATACCATATTTGGTTACCATGTTTTTCGCCATTTTAGTAACCATATCGATATCTGATGAGGCTCCTGATGTAACTTTGTCATGTCCAAAAATTAATTCCTCAGCTATCCTTCCTCCCATTGCAACTGCAATATCAGAATGCATTTTTTCTCTTGAAACGGACAATTGATCTCTTTCGGGCAACCTCATTACCATACCTAAAGCTCTACCTCTTGGAATAATAGTTGCCTTGTGAATTGGGTCTGAAGCCTTCTCATTTAAAGCAACAATTGCATGCCCACCTTCGTGATAAGCTGTTAATTTTTTTTCGTCTTCAGACATCACCATTGATCTTCTCTCAGCGCCCATCATTACCTTGTCTTTAGCTTCTTCGACATCTGACATCGTAACAACTCTTTTATTTTTTCTTGCTGCTAATAAAGCAGATTCGTTTATTAAATTTGCTAGGTCAGCTCCAGAAAAACCTGGAGTTCCTCTTGCAATTGTTCTTAGCTTAACATCTGGACCTGTGCTTATCTTTTTAACATGAACTTTTAAAATTGCCTCTCTTCCAATAATGTCTGGATTTGAAACTACGACTTGTCTGTCGAATCTTCCTGGTCTTAATAATGCTGGATCTAACACATCTGGTCTATTAGTTGCAGCAATTAATATAATTCCTTCGTTAGTATCAAAACCATCCATTTCTACTAAAAGCTGATTAAGAGTTTGTTCTCTCTCGTCATTTCCTCCTCCAAGGCCTGCACCCCTACTTCTTCCCACTGCATCAATCTCATCTATAAAAATGATACAAGGAGAATGTTTTTTGCCTTGTTCAAACATATCTCTAACTCTAGATGCTCCAACACCGACAAACATCTCAACGAAATCTGATCCGGAAATAGAAAAGAAAGGTACGTTAGCTTCCCCGGCAATTGCTTTAGCTAATAAGGTTTTTCCAGTTCCAGGAGGACCAATTAGTAAAGCTCCTTTTGGAATTTTTCCACCAAGTCTACTAAATTTTTTTGGATCTTTTAAAAATTCAACTATTTCTTCTACTTCTTCTTTAGCTTCTTCTACACCTGCTACATCATTAAATGTAACTTTGCCGTGAGCCTCATTTAGTAATTTTGCTTTGGATCTTCCAAACCCCATAGCTCCACCTTTTCCACCTTGCATCTGTCGCATGAAGAAAATCCAAACTCCAATCAATAATAACATCGGAAACCACGATAACAATATACCTAAAAGTGATGGCATTTTATCTTCTAAAGGAGTAGCTACAATGCTGATATTTTGTTCAGTTAACTTTTCAACAAGGTTAGGATAATTAGGTGAATATGTGCTAAATGTTTTTCCGTCAGATAAAACTCCAGAAATATTGTTTCCTTGTATCTGTACCTCAACAACTCTCCCAGACTCTACTTCACTCATGAAACTTGAAAAAGGTAGTTTATTTTTTTCAGAATTAATCTTTTTTGGATCTTGAAACATGTTGAATAGGCCTACCGAAAGTAAGACTATGATCACCCACATTATTAAATTCTTTAAATTCATATATTCTAAATAAGCATTATTTTCTATTTAACAAGACTATAATAATTACAATTAAGTTGTAAATAAGACATAATATGACACATTTGTTAAAATTGCTTATTTTTTATCTCTTTCTTAAAGGTTATATGATTTTTTTCCCTTAAAATAACACATCCTCCAAGGGTAAGTTTTGCATTTTTGTTTGTTTTTAATTGATTAATTAAATTAAATATTTTTTTTGATCTGGGTGCGTAATAAGAATTAGTAAAATCTTTAAATATTTTATTAAATACCCTCATTTTCATTTCTTGATTTAATTTATCAAAACTGCTTAATTTTAATAATACTTTACTGTTCTTTTTTTGAATTAGATTTTTATAGATTTTGCTAAAATATAAATCTAATGTGTCCCGACTTGAGGCTAAGTTTTTTATCGATCTAAAAACTTGATCATATTTAATACCACTTTTTTCAAGGATTCTCTTTAAGTTTCTAATTCTAGTTCTCAAAAATTTTTTATCCCTATTAGATGGATCTTTAAAAAACTTGCCAAAAACAATTTTTGATATTTTAGTTAATTGGATTTTCTTAATATCTAAAAGTGGTCTTACCAAATTTATATTTCCACTAATTTTATTAGCTTGTTTCATGGATGAAAGGCCTTGTAAACCACTGCCTCTTGAGAGCCTAATAAAAAAGGTTTCAACTTGATCCTCAAAATTGTGAGCGGTAAGGATTATCTTTATTTTCTTTTTTTTACAAAAAGAAGCAAGAAGATCATATCTAATTGATCTGGCTTCACTCTGGATATTTTTCTCTATTTTTTTTTTGTTTGTTAAAATATTAAGTTTTATTTGATATTTTTTAAGTAGCTTCTTTACTGATTTAGCCTCTAAAGAGGAGTTCTTTCTAATGCTATGATCAATTAACACATAATAAATTTTACATTTATGCTGATAGCTAAAAGATTTTGATAAAGCTGCTAAAGCCAAACTATCAGGGCCTCCAGAAACAGCAACCAAAAATGATTTATTTTTAAAAGAGTTTAGTTTATTTCTAAACTTAGAATAAATGCTAAATAATTCCTTATAATTCTTAAAATTATTTTTAAGTATTACATTTGAATTTTTTTTGCTCATACTGAGCTTTTTGTAGCACAGACTTGCTTGCTTTTGGATATTCTTTTTTTAAAGCCGAAATCATTTTGCAACCTTGATCTTTTTCACCTAACTGGACCATCGTAATTCCTAACTTCAAAAGATTATCTGGCGCTTTTTTGCTTTTTGGATAATTTTGATAACCATCTAAATATGCTGTAGCTGCATCAGAATAAAGTTGTCTAATTCTAAATGTTTCACCGTACCAATATTGTGCGTTACCTGCTAAATCGTGATCTTTGTTTTTTTGAATAAATTCTTTTAATGCGAATTCTGCTGTTTCATAATCTCCAACTTTCATAAAACTTACAGCAAATTCATATTGCTCTTTAGGAGCTTTATCAGGTAATAGTGACTCTCTTTTTTCAGGTTCTTCTGTAATTACAGTTTGAGCGCTCTCAACTGAACTCGTTTCTTGTTTGTTAGGTAAATTTGAAACTGAGTAACCTGGGTTAGCACCAAAATCTGCTGGTTGACTAGATCCTGGTAATTTTTTTTTTGCTTTTTTAGATTTTGCTCCAACATCGGAGTTTTCAAGATCAGAAAATCTTAATTGGTTATCTGACTGGATTTTTGTAACTCTCGAAGATAATTTGTCTAATTTAAAATTAACTTCTTCGAACTTATTTGTTAGCTCTCGGAATTGATCTTCAATTTCATTTAATTTTAGGAGATGTTTTGTCAAAATATCCTCATTAAGTTCACTAGATTTCATTGAAGAGGAGGAGCCAGACACGATATCTGATTTTTGGTAAACTGCTTTTTCTAAGGTTTTTAAGTCTTTAGTTAAAACTTGAATTTGATCAGAAATTGCTTGGATCATAATTTCTTCTTCCTCTGCTTTTAACGGAGAATTGAGTAAAAAAAGTATTGATAGAAAAAAAATTATAATTTTTTCTTTGATAAATTTCATAGTGAATCTTTAAATATACAAAATGGCAAAAAAAAGACCCTTTAATAGTGTATTTATTAAAGGGTCTTAAATTTTAAAGAAAATTAATTTACTTTAACTGTAACTGATCTTCTGTTTTGAGACCAAGCTAAAGGGCTCGAAGCCGGATTTACTGGTTTTTCTTTTCCATAACTAATGACTGATATTCTTTTTCCTGAAATACCGTAAGTCATTAAATAATCTCTAGCTGCATTAGCTCTTCTTTCTCCTAAAGCTAAGTTATATTCTCTCGTGCCTCTTTCATCAGCATGACCTTCTATTGTAACGTTAAGTTTTTTATTTTTTCTCAAGAATGTAGCTTGCTTTCTTAAAGTTGCTCTTGAAGCAGTTGTTAAAGAAGATTTGTTAGTAGCAAAAAATACTCTGTCAGGAACACCAGATGCAAGATATTTAACTGTTTCTTTTCCAGTATATACATCTCCCTCTAATTTCGATTTTTTACCTGTAGAACAGGCACTTAAAATTAGTGTCGCGAAGATAACTAAAAGTATGTTTTTTAAATTCGTATTAAGTGTCATTTTTTCCCCTATAGTTGATGTTTGAAATATTTCAAATTATTCATGATTATTCAAGCTTTAATTACATTAAAATTACCCTCACTTTGATAATAAAGAAGACCAAGATGGGTCAGAAGCATCTGTTTTCGTAGATAGTTTTCTCTCATTATACCCAGTTATATCTATTGACCATAGTGATGCAGAAAATCCTTCCCCTTTCGACCCTGCTTTAGTTTCTCTATAAAAAACTAGTACTCGTCCATTCGGAGACCATGAAGGAGCTTCTTGATAAAAATTTTCAGTTAAAAGTCTTTCTCCAGAACCATCTGTTCTCATCACACCTATATAAAATCGTCCTTTTCTCATTTTTGTGAAAGCTATTAAATCTCCTCTTGGTGACCATACTGGAGTTCCATAAATACCTTTTCCAAAAGTTATTCTTTTTACGTTACTTCCATCGCTTCTCATAACGTAAAGTTGTTGAAGACCACTTCTATCAGAATTAAAAGCTATATATTTTCCATCTGGAGAAAAAGATGGAGAAGTATCTATTGAAGAATGATTTGTTATTCTTTCAACCACTCTAGTTTCTAAATCCATTGTATAAATATCTGAATTCCCTTCTTCGGCAAAACTCATTATTATTTTTTTTCCATCTGGAGAAAATCTTGGAGCAAAGGTCATTCCTGGAAAGTTTCCAACTACTTCTTGCATACCTGTTTCAATATCAAGCAAATAGACTCTAGGCATATTTCTAAAATAAGAAAGATAAGTCACCATTTGATTTGTTGGATTAAATCTTGGAGTTAAAACAAGTTCATTACCTAAAGTTAAATATTTAGTATTAGCTCCATCTTGATCCATAATTGCTAACTTTTTTACCCTCTCACTTTTAGGTCCACTTTCTGAGACATAGATAATCCTAGTATCAAAATAACCTTCTTCGCCAGTCAAACGTTCATAAATTTTATCTGATATTATATGAGCAACTCTTCTCCAGTTAGATGGTGTTGTTGTGAAAGCTAGAGCAGTCATTTCTTTAGCTGCTGTTAAATCCCAGAGTCTAAATTCCACCTTTAGCTTTCCATCTTTAACTAATAATTTTCCAGTTACTAATGCTTGAGCTTTTATAAGTCTCCAATCTTCGAATCGTGGTTTTAAATGTGCAATATCAGGTTTTTGCACAAAAGCTTCTTTTTTTAACGGATTAAATAATCCAGTATTTTTAAAATTTTTTTCGATGATGGATGATATATCGCTGCCTAATTGTTTAACTTTTAGTCCTTCATATTCAACAGATTTTATGTCTACGTGTAACGGCGAAATTGCGATTGGTAAAGGATCTAGATTACCTCTTGTTATATCGACTTCTATTAATGCGTATAAAATTTTTACATTAAAAAAGAACAAGAGAAAAAATAAAATTATTCTTTTCATATTATCCTTTTAACATTTCTGTTGGATTAAAATTTAATTGCATGTCCTTCCACTTTTCGTATCCTGTAGGTGGAACTTTAAGAGGTTGGCATAATCTTACTGCACGTAAAGCGCTTTCTGCTAATACTTTATAAAACTTTTGCCCCGGTCTATTCATTCTTTGGTGATCTAAAATTTCTGACTTCATTATTGTCCCGTCTTGTTTTAGTGAAAGTTTAATTCTTACTAGTAAATCTTCATCATAAGGTAAACCAAGAGGGACACTCCAACAACCAAAAATCTGAGCTCTAAGAGCATCTTCTTCAGATAACGTTAATCCAGTTGCAAAAGAATTTTTTACGCTACTTTGTGTCAATTTATCTTTATTATCTTTTTTGACTGCTTCTACCTCTTTAGCTTTATCAATTAGAGCGGCTATTTCATTTGTATCAATTATCTCTTTTTTTTCAAACTCTGAAGATTGTCTAATTTTAGGTTCTACTTCCTCAGGATTCTGTTTTTTTTTAACTATCTGTTTTTTTTCTTTTTTGTCATCAGGTAAAGGAATTCGATCAGGTTTCTCTTTGGCTTTTGCTGCTGGTGGAGCTTGTTCAGATACCACTCTTTCCTCTTTTTTTTTAGTTTCTTCAATTATTTTTCTAGCTTTAGGAGCAAATGGAATGTTTGTTTTATCCGAAATTTGAATAAGCTCAACTGAAACTATTGGTGGTAAATCTACTGGTTGTCTAACCATAAATGGTAAGGTTAAAACGGTTAGTAAAATCATAATCGAGTGAAATATTACAGAATAAAGTAAACTTTTTGTCATTTTTCATTTAATTTTTGTATGGCTCAGAAATTAATGCGACCTTTGAAAAACCCGCGCCAGACAGTGTTCCCATAACTTCCAAGACTCTTCCATAATTTATAGTCTTATCTCCACGTACATATATTCTTGTATCAGTTCTATTTTTTGCAATAGCTAAAAGTTTCGGGACAATTTTTTGGTAATTAACTTTATGTTCTTGAATATAAATTTCACCTTTTGAGTTAATAGAAATTGTTAACGGCTCTTGATCATCAGGAAGCGAGTCTGCTGCTGACTCAGGTAAATCCACTTGAACTCCTACCGTTAATAATGGAGCTGTAACCATAAAAATAATTAATAAAACTAACATAACATCAACAAAAGGTGTTACGTTAATTTCACTCATAGGTTCATTTTTTGAGCGATTTAATTTAAAAGCCATGATTTAAAGAATTGATAAAAATCTTTTAGAAAAATTGTCTATTTTTGAAATATATCTTTTAGAGTCACTGTTAAATTTATTGTAAGCAACAACTGCTGGAATTGCAGCCAATAAACCTAGCGCAGTAGCAAATAAAGCTTCGGCAATTCCAGGTGCTACAATTGCTAAACTTGTATTTCTTGAGATTGCAATTGATTGAAAAGAATTCATTATACCCCAAACTGTACCGAACAAACCTATAAATGGCGCTGTAGATCCTATTGTAGCTAAATAAGTAAAATTTTTTTCAATTTTTTTAATTTCTTTATCAGTAGCAATTTCTAAAATTCTCTCTACGCGTGCAGCCTGGACTGAAGCAGATTGTCTTTTAGTTTTCAAAACCTCATTCATTGCTGTTTTAAAAATTATTGTAGCAGGATCTTTCGAGGTAGCTGGTAGGTTATTATTGAAACTTTCTGCAGATTTTGCTTTCCAAAATTTTTTTTCAAAATCTTCTGTTGTTGCGTTAATATTCTTAAATAACTTGAATTTATCAAATATTAATGCCCATGAAAAAATAGAGCTAGCAATTAAAAGTATGATAACAAATTTTACGACAAAGTCTGCTCGTAAAAAAAGTTTCCATAGAGAAAAGTCAGTACTTCCACCTAATCCTACTACTTGGGCTGCTATTTCTTGTTCCATTGATGTTGATTACTTTTAGAATGTGTCATGAATTTGACGATTTTAAAGATAAATTAATGGTTTACCTATTTAAATACCTTCATTTAATCTGGTCTCACTATAAAATCTTGCTATTAAAATAGCGTCTGACTTGTTTACATCTTTTTTTTTGGCTAGATCATTCGATAGCGAGGGATACATTTCTATTGCTTTGGTTCTGCTTGAGTCTTTAGAAGAATTTATTAATTCAAAGTGTTTTTTCCACTTTGATGGCCTTACAAAAAAAATTGGTAATCCTAAAGCTGCACATATGCCTTTTATTGCACCAAAAGTTTGACCAAAATTAAACATGCTCGTAACACCTTGTCCAGGCATCGCATTCACCTGTTCAACAACCACAGATACTTCTTCATTCTTTGAAATATTGTCCTTTAATAATTTGACCAATTGGGCACTATTTAGTTGTCTTTTATTTTTTTTTCCTTCAGACATCACCGGTATTTCAAAAATATTAAGCACTTTGTTATTCTCCAAAATAGCTATTGCTCCGCTTAGGCCTGGATCAATTCCTATGATTTTCATAATTGAGTATTTCCTAAGTTTACATTAACATAAACATTTTGAACATCGTCTAATTCTTCCAAAGCTTCTATAATTTCTACAATTTTTTCGCTTTGTTCTTTGTTTAAATTTAAATAATTAAGAGGTCTCCATTCTACACCAAAGTATTTAAAGTTATCTAATTTTTTTTCAAGCTCGTTTTTCACCTTATAAAAATCCTCTTTTTCAGAAATAACTTCATGATAATTATCTAGATTAAAACAATCTTTGGCACCAGAATTAGTAGCTATTTCAAATATTTGCTCTTCGCTACATTTTTTTTTATCAATATGTATTACTCCACAATTATAAAATAAATGCGCAGTTGAACCTGACTCACCTAATCTACCACCTTTCTTTTGTAAAATTGTTCTTATGCTTGATGCAGATCTGTTTTTATTGTCTGTTAATGTTTCTATTATTAAAGCAACGTTGAATGGACCAAAGCCTTCGTATCTTAAATTTTCGTAGTTTTTTTCGTCACTCATTTCTGATTTATTTATTGAACGAGCGATATTATCTTTAGGCATATTTGCTTGTTTAGCTGCTTGAATAGCAGTTCTTAATCTTGGATTCATATCAGGATTTTTGTCACCTAATTTTGCAGCAACTGTTATTTCTCTAGATAGCTTTGAAAAAATTTTTGATCTTTCTTTATCAGCGCGACCTTTTTTGTGTTTAATTCCTGCCCAATGTGAATGACCAGCCATTATTAAATTCTTTCTTGTAAAGATCCGCCTAAAATGATTGGTTGAACTTTTTTTGCTAAACCAGTTTTATCGTCAGCTAAAACTAACAATCCTGAAATTGTAGCTTCTCCTAAAGCTGGATGATGATTTTCTGCTGAAGAGTCTTTTAAAAATTTTTTTAACGAATTATCTCTATTCATTCCTATTACCGAGTTATAATCTCCACACATACCAATATCTGTTTGGTAGGCAGTACCTTTTTCCATAATTCTGTAATCTGAGGTTGGAACATGAGTATGTGTTCCGACAACCATTGTGGCTTTACCGTCAAATAAATGTCCCATCGCCATTTTTTCACTAGTAGTTTCAGCATGCATATCTACAATTATAAAATCTGCCTTGCCGTTACCTAATTTAAATCTTTCTAAAAAATTTTTTGCTGCTACAAAAACATCATCACATTTTTTCATAAAAACATTTCCCATTAAATTAAGTACGACAAATTTTTTACCATTCTTAATGAAAATTCCTTCGCCCTTACCTGGTGAGTCTTTGGGCATATTCGATGGTCTTAAAAAATTTATATTCTTGGAAGCAATACCTTCTGCGTCCTTATGATCCCATACATGATTTCCAGTCGTTATTACATCGACACCAGCTGTCAAGAAGTCTTCAAATATTTTTTTTGTTATTCCTCTTCCAGAATCAGCTGCATTTTCTCCATTTAAAACTACAAAATCTATTTTTTTTTCGTTTATTATCCCTGGTAATTTTCCTTTTACTGCTTTTACACCAGCAGGTCCTGCAACATCTCCTAAAATAAGTATATTCATTTTAAATTGGAAATACCTTTCTCTGTTAAAATATAATTTAGTTTTACATCATTATTAAATACTGGGATCTTATGATATCTTTGGAATGAAAAAGCAATGCCAATTGTCAAAATATTTTTATTTATTTTAATATATTTTTTTATGTAGCGATCATAAAAACCTCCACCATAACCTAACCTATTATTTTTAGAATCATAAGCCAACAAAGGTACAAGCATTATATCTGGAATAATGTGACTAGACAATAAAGCAGGTTCCAACATTCCAAATTGATTAATTTTTAAAACATCGTTTTTTTTCCATTTATAAAAACACATCATATTATTTTTGTTAATGACAGGAAGCAGTATTTCCAACTTATTAATAAACTTTGTTTCAAATAATCTGAGAGTATTTATTTCAAAAGAGGAAGGATAAAAACTGGAAAGAAAGACATTTTTTTTTTTATTTTTTTTTTTTATTAATTTAACTAAAGGATTAAAAAAACTTGGCTTTATATCAAAATATTTTTTTTTTCTTATCAACAAATATTTTTTTCTTAAAAGGCTTTTATTTTGCATTTACTGAACTTTTGAAATTGTTTCAGTATTGGAAATTATTTTTTCTAAAGACTTTGTTGTTTTGTCTAACATTGACTCATAGAGATTATTACTTTCTTCTATAGTTTTTTTAAAATTATCAAGTTCTTGATTCAATTTATTAATTTCATTTTCCTTGCCGTCTTTATACCTGATTGCTAATTTCTTTATTTCTTTAAATTTGTTTGCTAACTCATCTAGTTTTTTTTTTTGTTGAGCTACTCTTTGTTTTAAATCAAAGTATTCATCGATTAATTGTATGGTGGTGATTAACAAAAGTTTATTTTCGCCAATGTTGCCTAATTTATCTTTCAACTCATTATATTTCTTATCCAAAAACTTAGTTAAGCTCTTTAACGACTCCTCTTGCCCGTCATCGCATGATAAGAGATAATCTTTATTATTAAATTTTACATTTACGTTTGCCATTTTTCAACTTCGTTCACTAAATTTTCTGTTTCTTGACTTAGTTCTTCAATATCTTGATTAAATTTGTCCTCCATATTGGATTTTCTATTAATCTCCTCCTGGAGGCTGTCTATTTTTTCCTTTAAATATTTGTGCTCTCTCATAAGTTCCTGATTTTTTTTTTCAATTTCAAATTTTTGTCTCATTAACTGATTTTTCTCAGTTTTAATTTTTTCAGTTTCATATGATGAATGTGAATAAGTTGATGTTAAATTATTAAGTTTATTTAATAACTCATTTAAATTTTTTTCTTTTTTTTCAAAAATACTCATAATATTTCCTTTATATCATATTATTGATATACTTAGTTTAAGTCTATATAGGTAATTTAACAGTGAAGGTAAAATTTAATCAACTATCAAACGCAATTAGATTTTTATCAATCGATGCGGTGCAAAAAGCAAATTCTGGCCATCCAGGTATGCCAATGGGTATGGCAGATGTTGCAACAGTATTATTTAAATACCACCTCAGGTTTAATCCTAAAAATCCCAACTGGATAAATAGAGATAGATTTGTTTTATCAGCTGGGCACGGTTCAATGCTTTTGTATTCATTGCTTTATTTAAATGGATACGAAAGCATATCAATTAACGATATAAAAAATTTCAGACAACTGAATTCAATTTGTGCAGGCCATCCAGAATATAAAAAAGGATCTGGTATCGAAACGACTACAGGTCCTTTAGGTCAGGGACTTGGTAATGCTGTTGGGATGGCAATTGCAGAAGAGATATTAAGAAAAAAATTTGGACAGTCATTAATTAATAACAAAACTTTTGTGATTGCTAGTGATGGAGATTTAATGGAGGGAATTAGTCATGAGTCTATGAGTTTAGCAGGACACCTTAAACTTAAAAACCTAATAGTATTTTTTGATAACAACAAAATATCAATCGATGGTTCAACGTCATTATGTGTATCTGACAATTATAAAAAAAGATTTGAGGGATATGGATGGAGCTTTTTAGAAGTTAATGGTCATAATGAAAAAGAAATTTCAAAAGCGATTGTTAAAGCTTCAAAAGCATTAAAACCAACTTTAATCTCATGTAAAACTGTAATTGGTTTTGGGTCTCCAAATAAGTCAGGTAAAGCTTCTTCTCATGGCTCTCCCTTAGGAAATGATGAAATAGCTTTAGTTAGAAAAAAACTTAAATGGGCTAACGAACCGTTTGAAATACCTGAAGATATTCTGAAAGCTTGGAGAGAAATTGGTTTAAAGGGAGTCAAGTTAGAAGAAAAATGGTTAGATACATTAAATAAAAAAAATTCTGACATTAAACATGCTTTGCAAAATACTTACATTAATTCGAGTCTTAAAAATCTTGAAGAATTAATTAAAGAAGAAAAAAAGAAGTATTTTGAAACAAGACCAAGTATGGCGACAAGACAGTGTTCATCAAATGTGATAAAAAGTGTTTCTAGTATTTTGCCTCAACTAATTGGTGGATCAGCAGACCTTAGTGGGTCAAATAATACAAAAACAGAGAATTCTAAAGTTATCAATTCCAAAAATTTTGATGGAAATTATATTCATTACGGAGTTAGAGAACATGGAATGTCAGCTATAATGAATGGTATAGCATTGTACAGTGGTTTAATTCCATTTGGTGGAACTTTTTTAATATTTTCTGATTACTGTAAACCATCTATAAGATTGTCAGCACTTATGGGTTTAAATGTAATTTATATTTTCTCTCATGATTCCATCGGCCTTGGTGAAGACGGTCCTACTCATCAACCTATCGAGCAATTAAATGGTTTAAGAGCAATTCCAAATTTAAACGTTTTTCGTCCTGCGGATATAAATGAAACTTTAGAGTGTTGGGAATTAGCTTTGAAAAATAAAAATACTCCTAGCGTTATAGCTTTATCAAGACAAAAGTTACCATACATAAATCCTCAATTTTCGAAGGATAATAAATGTAAAAATGGGGCTTACGTAGTCAAGCTAGATTCTCATGATAATAAGGTTACATTAATTGCCTCTGGTTCAGAAGTTGAATTAGCTTTAGGCGTACATAATTTGTTAAAAGAAATTAGTATTAGCTCAAAGGTAGTTTCGATGCCTTGCCAAGAACTTTTTGATAAACAACCAGATACTTTTAAAAAAGACATATTAGATGAACAGTCTTTAATTGTTACAATTGAAGCAGGTAATATTTCCTCTTGGAAAAAATATTCAGGTAAAGAAGGTCTGTCTTTAGGAATTGATAGATTTGGCGAAAGCGCACCTTACAAGGAAATCTATAATCATGTTAACTTATCTGCTGAAAAAATAGTTTTAGCAATTCAAGAAAGATTGAGAAAATAATTATTACTTTAATGAGCAAAATAAAATATTTTTCTGAAGATTTAAACATTCAGAATAAAACAGTAATTTTAAGACTTGATCTGAACGTTCCTATTATTGAAAAAAAAATTCAAGACGAAAGTAGAATAAAATCTTGTTTGCCCTTTTTAAAAGAATTAATTTATAGAAAAGCCAAAATTATTATTATAAGTCATTTAGGTAGACCTCAAGGAGAGAGAAATAATGAACTATCACTTACACCAGTTTATAAGTTTTTAAAAGAAAGTCTTAAAACAAATGTTTTTTTTTTTATGGGTGATATAAACGATAGCATTAAAGACAAGTTTTCCTACTTAAAAGAAGGTGAAATTATCCTACTAGAAAATATAAGATTTTTTAAAGAAGAAAATGATAACGATGAAAATTTTGCTAAGAAGCTTGCGTCTCTTGGTGATATTTATGTTAATGATGCCTTTTCGTGTTCACACAGAAAACAAGCCTCAATTCATAAAATAACTAAATATATCAAAAATTCTTATGCAGGACCACTATTTAAAAAAGAGGTAGACTCAATAAATTCAATTATTCAAAATAAAAGAAAACCTGTGACGTGTATCATTGGAGGTTCAAAAGTTTCAACAAAAATTAATGTCATATATAACTTAATTAAAAATGTTGATAACATAATAATAGTAGGAGCTATGGCAAATAATTTTTTAAAATTTAAAGGATTAGAAATCGGAAAATCATTAATAGAAAAAAATTCTTCTAACATAGTAGATGATATATATATCAAAGCAAAAAAATATAATTGTAATATTTCTATTCCTGAAGATTTTAATGTTTCTACAGATTTTTCGGGGGATGGAAAAATAAAAGGACAAGGGACTATAACGAAAGAAGAAATGATATTAGATATTGGTCCAAAAACAATTGAAAATATAAAAGACATAATAGAAAAATCTAATACTGTTTTATGGAATGGTCCTGCAGGATATTTTGAAAATGAGGATTTTTCTAAGGGGACTGTATCGATAGCAAAGAAAATTTCAGAAAATACAACTAACAAATCTTTAATATCAATACTTGGCGGAGGAGATACCATTTCTGCAGTGAAGAAGAGTAAAGATAAATTTAATTTTACACACTTATCAACAGCAGGTGGAGCGTTTTTAGAATTTCTAGAAGGAAAAGACTTGCCCGGCCTCTCTGTTTTAAAATAAATAACGAATATGAAATTAGAAGAAATTGCTAAAAAAATGTGTGCTAAAGGAAAAGGTATTTTAGCTGCAGATGAAAGCACGGGTACAATTGCAAAAAGATTTAAAAGTATAAATGTAGAAAATACAGAAAAAAATAGACTACTATTTAGACAAACTCTTTTTAGCTCGGAAGCAATGAAAAAGTACATTGGAGGAGTTATACTTTTTGACGAAACTATCAAACAAAAAACTACACTTGGTCCCTCAATTCCAGAATTAATATCTAACAATAACGCTATTCCGGGAATTAAAGTTGATAAAGGTGCAAAACCTTTAGCAGGATCACCAGAGGAAACAGTTACTGAAGGTCTTGATGGCTTGAGAGAAAGGTTAAAAGAATACTATGATTTAGGAGCGAGATTTACAAAATGGAGAGCTGTTTATAAAATTGGTAGCTCGTTTCCGTCGATACAATCTATAAAATCTAATGCACACGCTTTAGCTAGATATGCGTCTCTTGTACAAGAGGCAAAAATGGTTCCTATAGTAGAGCCCGAAGTATTAATGGATGGATCTCATGATATTGACAAGTGTTACCAAGTGACAACAGATGTTTTAAATGAAGTTTATAATGAGCTTGAAATTCACAAAGTAGATTTAAAGGGAACAGTATTGAAACCAAATATGATTATTCCTGGATCAAACTCAGCTCAAAAATCAAGTTGCGAAGAAATTGCAAAAAAAACTTTAGATTGTTTAAAAAAAAATGTACCTGGTGAAGTTACTGGTATAGCTTTTTTATCTGGAGGTCAGTCAGAAATTGAGTCTAGCAAAAATTTAAATGAAATTAATAAAATCAACAATACAAATTTTTTAATTACATTTTCTTACGGAAGAGGGTTGCAGGCAAGTGCTTTAAAAGAATTTGGTAAAGATCAAAAAAATCAAGACAATGTTCAAAAAGCTTTTGATCATAGAGCCAAAATGAACGGACTTTCTTCAAGAGGAGAGTGGTCTGAAATTTTAGAAAAAGAGGTTGCTGCTTAATCAACTTGAGAAAGTTAGTTTATTTAATATCTCCTAATAAAATTCAAAGTGATTTTTACAATCATCTGGAAAAAGTTTTTTCTGTAAAAAATATTAAATTTTTTCAATTAAGATTAAAAAACAGCAATAAAAATAAATTAATCAAAATTGCTAAAAAAATAAGAAAAATTACCAAAAAACATAACGTCAAACTTATAATAAACGACAGCCCCTCTATCTCAAAAATTATAAATGCAGATGGATGTCATTTAGGTCAAAACGATGGTTCGGTTATTTTTGCAAAAAAATTTCTTAAAAAGAAAATAGTAGGAGTAACTTGTCATAACTCCAAACTGTTAGCTAAAATTGCAATAAGAAATAAAGCTGATTATTTGGCTTTTGGATCTTTTAATAAATCAAAATTAAAACCAAATGCTAAAAAAGCTAATCTAAATATACTTAGGTGGGCTAAAAAAAATATAAAAAAACCAATTATTGCTATAGGGGGGATTAATAATCTTAACTATAAAAAAATATTAAAATCTGGAGCTAAATATATTGCATTATCAAGTTTTATTTGGGATAACCCAAAATTAAAACCAGAAATTGCAATAAAGAAATTTAAATGAAAATAACTGCTATCGAAATTAAACCTGGAATGATCATTGAGCATAAAAACGATTATTGGAATGTTTTAAAAACTCAACATGTAAAACCTGGAAAAGGTGGGGCGTTCAATCAAGTAGAACTTAAAAGTGTTATCAAAGGAACAAAATTAAATGAAAGATTTAGATCAAGCGAAACAGTTGAAAAAGCAGAGGTAGATGAAAAGAAATTTAATTTTTTATATATTGATGGAGAGAATTGTCATTTCATGGACAACAAAAACTTTGAGCAAATTGAAATACCAAAATCCATTGCGGGAGAAAAGTATAAACTCTTAAAAGAAAATCTTGAAGTTACAATTTCTTTTATGGAAGAAAAGCCTATTTCAATGACACTTCCAAATAATATAGAATGTTTAATTGAAAGCACTGATGCAGCTATTAAAAATCAAACGGCCTCTTCTTCTTATAAACCAGCAATTTTAGACTGTGGAATTAAAATAGATGTTCCTCCGTTCATCGAAAGTGGTGAAAAGATTGTAATAGATACTCGTACACTTGAATATGTAAAGCGAGTTAATTAATGAGACTAGACTCGCCACAAATAAATATAATGACAAGAGCTTGTATGAAAGCTTCAAGATCTTTGATTAGAGATTTTGGAGAATTAGAAAATTTGCAAGTTTCCACAAAAGGTCCGGGAGACTTTGTTACATCTGCAGATAAAAGAACAGAAAAAATTTTAATTGAAGAGTTACAAAAAGCTCATCCTGATTATGGAATAATTACTGAAGAAAGTGGACAAATTAATAAAACAAATGTTAAAAACAGATGGATAATAGACCCTATAGATGGAACAATGAATTTTTTAAATGGGATTCCACAATTTGCAATATCCATAGGATACGAAGAAGATAATGAGATTAAATGCGGAGTAATATTTAATCCTATAATGAATGAGATGTTTATTGCAGAAAAAGGGAACGGAGCTTACTTAAATAATTCAAGGATAAGAGTTTCAAATAAAAAAAAAATTGATGATGCGATAATTGTCACGGGTGGGCCTAAAAAAGCAAGTAAAATTAAAGATAAAATCTTTTCAGAATACATTGATGTATCTAAACATGTTTCTAATGTAAGAAAGTTTGGAAGTGCTGCTTTGGATATGGCATACGTTGCCTGTGGAAGATTTGATGGATACTGGCAAAGAGAACTTAATTATTGGGATATAGCTGCTGGTATAATAATCTTGAAAGAGGCTGGAGGATTTGTTGACTTTTTTGAGATGAGCAATGATGTGCCACTAAAAAGGAACGTTTTAGCTTCAAATTCAAACATTCATAATGAATTAAGTAAGCTTATTGTCAAAAAAAATATTGAGTAAAAACCTCTTATAATATAAAACTCGCATCATGAAAAAAAAGATACATCCTGATTATCATAAAATAAAAGTAGTTATGACCGATGGAAGTGAATTCGAAACAAGGTCTACTTGGGGAAAAGAAAACGACACTTTAAAACTGGATATTGATCCAAAGTCACATTATGCATGGACTGGTGGTGCTCAAAAAATTCTCGATAAAGGTAGAGTGAGTAAATATAATAAAAAATTTAGTAATCTTAGGAAAAAAAAATAAAATATGTCTGAAGCTCCTTTTATGCCAAAAGCTACTGCTGTTTGGTTAGTAGAAAATACAACATTAACATTTAAACAAATCGCTGAATTTTGCAATTTACATGAGCTTGAGATTAAAGGGATAGCTGATGGAGATGTCGCAAAAAGCATTAAAGCTTACAACCCAATCTTAGCAGGACAACTTTCAAGAGATGAAATAGAAACTTGCTCTAAAGACCCGCAGAAGAAATTAAGTTTATTAAAAAGAATTGATAAAGTTGAAATCAAGGAAAGAAAGAGGCCTAAATACACGCCATTATCTAAACGACAAGATAGGCCTGACGCCATTCTATGGTTATGTAAGAACGCTTCTGAATTAACTGACGGTCAAATTTCTAAATTGGTTGGAAGTACAAAAGGAACTGTCTCACTGATAAGAAAAAGAAGTTATTGGAATTTTTCAAATCTCAAACCAAGAGATCCAGTTATATTAGCTTTATGTACACAGGAAACATTTGAAAAAAGTCTAGCGAAAGCCAAAAGAAGGGTTGAAAGAGAGAAAAAAGCTAAATTGAGAGAAGAAAAAAAAGCTCAAAAAGCTTCTATGTAGACAATTAATGACGCAAATGATAACAAACAAAGAAATTAACAGGAGGTTTTTATCAAAATAGACGTTAAAGATAATAATGTTGAGCAAGCAATAAGAGTTTTAAAAAGAAAACTTCAAAAAGAAGGTTTTTTCAAAGTTATAAAAATGAAAAGTGTATATGAAAAGCCATCTGAAAAGAAAAAAAGAGTTCAAACAGAAAATATTAAAAGAATAAAAAAACTCCAAAAGTTAAAAAATAGGTATTAATAAATAAAAATAAAATGAGAGGATCGAAAATGCCATCCGGTAAAGTAAAGTGGTTTAATTCAAAAAAAGGTTATGGATTTATAACTGACGAAGAGACAAATAAAGATATTTTTTTACATGTTTCGGCTTTAGAGCAGTCTAAATTAAGAGTTTTAAAAGAAGAGCAGAAAATAAAGTACGATATAAAAGAAGAAAAAAATAAACTTCAAGCAATAAATATTAAGAAAGTTTAATTTAACGCGGGGTGGAGCAGTCTGGTAGCTCGTCAGGCTCATAACCTGAAGGTCGTAGGTTCAAATCCTACCCCCGCAACCAAAATCATTTTAATTTTTAAATATTTGAATTAATTGATTCGCCTCACTATAACTTTTGTCAATCATAAGGCCAGCTTTTTTAAAAATTTTATTGTAAGACTCCTTGTCTCTTTCATAACCCCAAAACTGTACTTTATTCTTTTTAAATAAAAAATAATAAACAGGTCTTATCAGATTTTTAATTTTTTTAATAAAGTTTTTAGTTGAAGAATTCTTAATATTTTCATTATTTTCATTTTCTTGAGATGAAGTATTACAAATTATAATCTTGCTGTCATCTTTTAATAAATACTTTACTTTTTTTAACAAATTTGTAGCCTCAACATCACCCATTGCGTACAATAAATCTACCATAAAGATGAAATCATATTTTTTAAGTTTTTTATGGTTTGAAGTGAAGTATATATTGCTTAAGTCCCTCTTTAACCATTTGCTTGCAGTATCAGAGAAATCAAAACAATCAAATTTTAAATCTTGTCTCTTTTCAACAATAAATTTTTCTATAAATCCAATCCCACATCCATAAGATAATACTCTGGAATTTTTTAAAAGTTTTTTCTCAATAGCCTTTGCTATTTCAATTTTGTTAGTCCTCCAATTAATAGATAGATCATCAAAGTCATTATAACGTTTAAAAAATTCTTCATAAAATTTATCGTAAAATTTTATGTCGGCTAATTTAAATATAGTAAGATTTATATTTAATTCTTTAAAATCAATATTGTGCCAGTTACTTTCAAAAGCTTTAATCACCATTTTAATGTTTTAAATTTTGAAATTAGATTTTTTACTATCTTCTAAAAAACCCTTAACAGTATTTAAAGTTAGTTGATTTGTTGTTGAACCAAACTTGCTTATTTTTTCTATTATTTTTGGAGGCATTGTAATGATATTACACTTTAACTCTTTGGCTTGAATAAAATTGTAAGCCTCTCTTGTACTTGCCCATAGAATTTCAATATTTTTATATTTTTTCACTAGTTGAAGACTTTTTTTAAATACTGGTATTGGGTCTTTACCTTTATCAGCCATTCGTCCTGCAAAAATAGAAATGATAGACTTGCTTGATTTACTTAAACTATTAACAACTTTTTTAGTTTGCTCAAAAGTGTATACTGCAGTTATATTTAATTTTATTTTTTTCTTACTAAGTTCTTCAATTACAGGGCCTGTAAAAACACCTTTAGAATTTACGACAGGTATTTTAACATAAACATTTTTTCCCCATTTATTTATTTGATATGCTTGTTTCAGCATATCCCTAGTATTATCTGCGAAAACCTCAAAAGAAATTGGTTTTTTTTTACACGTTTTTAATATTTTTAAAGAGTAGTCTTTATAGTTTTTAGCACCAGCCAATCTCATTAAGCTAGGGTTAGTAGTAAAACCATCTACTATGGCTTTTTTGTTAAAGTATTTTATAGTTTTATAATCAGCAATATCGCAAAATATTTTTGTTTTCATCAGTCTAAATTTTTTACGATATCCTCTGTCATTTTTTTTGCATCCGCAAATAGCATCAAAGTATTATCTTTATAAAATAGTTCATTATCTATCCCGGCGTATCCCGGAGATAAACTTCTCTTTACAAATAACACTGATTTACATTTTTCTACATCTAAAACTGGCATACCAAAAATCGGGCTTTTTGGGTCTGTTTTGGCAACTGGATTAGTTACATCATTTGCTCCTATTACAAATGCAACATCAGAATTTGCAAAATCATTATTAATATCTTCAAGTTCAAAAACTTCATCATAAGGTACGTTAGCCTCTGCCAAAAGCACATTCATGTGCCCAGGCATTCTTCCTGCCACTGGGTGTATTGCATATGTAACTTTAATATCATTGCTTTTAAGTTTATCTACCATTTCTCTTAAAGCATGCTGCGCCTGCGCTACTGCCATTCCATAGCCTGGAACTATAATTACTGATGAAGCATTTTTCATTAAAAAAGCTGCATCTTCTGCATTGCCACTTTTTACTGGTTTTTGATCTCTCTTGTCTTTTTTATCATCAGTGGAATTATCTGCCCCGAAACCACCTAGTATTACACTAAAGAATGATCTATTCATTGCTTTGCACATTATATAAGAAAGTATTGCTCCTGAAGATCCAACCAATGCCCCAGTGATTATTAAAGCTGTATTCTCTAATGTAAATCCTATACCCGCTGCAGCCCAGCCAGAGTAAGAGTTCAGCATTGAGATAACCACAGGCATATCTGCGCCGCCAATAGGTATAATTAGTAAAACACCTATTAAAAAAGAAATTGTAATTACAGTCCAAAAAATATTTGCTGATTGAGTTTTACATAAATAAAAAATCAAAACAAAGATTCCTATACCAAGTATTAAGTTTAAAAAGTGTTGGCCCCTGAAAATAATCGGAGAACCAGACATTATTCCTCTTAATTTTAGAAAAGCTATTATGGAACCCGAAAAAGTTACTGCTCCTACTGCTGCACCAATAGACATTTCTATGAGACTGGCTAGTTTAATTTTACCAATAACACCTAAATTAAAAGCCTCTGGATTTAAAAAGGCAGCTATTGCGACAAAAACAGCTGCTAATCCAACTAAACTATGGAAACCTGCAACCAACTCGGGCATCGCAGTCATTGGAATTTTAAATGCTATCAAAGCCCCAACTACACCGCCAATAATTAAAAAAATTATAACGTAAATAAGCGATGTAGAAAAATTTCCAATCGATAAAAATGTTACTACAATTGCAATTATCATTCCTGCCATTCCGAAATAGTTTCCTTTTCTTGATGTATCTGGAGATGACAAACCTCTTAGTGCAAGAATGAAAAGTATTCCTGAGACCAAATAAAAAATTGCTGATAAATCTGCTGATATCATTTCTTTTTATCTTTCTTTTTTTTATACATTTGAAGCATTCTTTGAGTTACTAAAAATCCACCAAAAATGTTAATTGCTGCTAATAGTATAGCGATAAATCCAAAAATACTTGATATATTAAAAATTCTCTCAGAAGACCCTGCTAGGGCTGCGATTATAGCTCCAACAATAATTACTGATGAAATAGCATTTGTAACAGACATTAGAGGAGTATGAAGAGATGGTGTAACACTCCATACCACATAGTAACCAATAAAAATTGATAAAATGAATATACTTAGTCTAAATATAAACGGGTCTATTTCCATAATTAAATCTTTATTAATGATTTCTCAATTATTTCGTCTTCTAAATTTATATTAAAGTCTTTTTTTTCTTTGCTGTACAAATTTCTGATAAAGCTAAAAAGATTTTTAGCATATAAATTAGAGGCAGTTAGTGGTAATTTGTTCATTAAACTTTTAACGCCTATTATCTTTATGCCATTGATTATATTAATTTTTCCTGCTTCAGAAAATGCAGAATTTCCTCCTTGCTCTGCTGCTAAATCACAAACAATAGAGCCAGGTTTCATCAATTTTACTAAATCTTCAGTTAAAATTCTAGGTGCAGGTTTTCCAGGTATTAATGCAGTACATATAACTATATCATTTTTTTTTAATGCCTCTTGCATCATTATGGCTTGTTTTTTTTTATAATCTTCTGACGCTTCTTTTGCATATCCACCTGCTGTTTCCATATCTTCTGTTTGCTCAACATTTAAAAATTTTCCGCCTAAACTCTCTACTTGCTCTCTTGATGCTGCTCTTACATCGGTCGCTGAGACAATCGCCCCCAGTCTTTTAGCAGTAGCGATAGCTTGTAAACCGGCAACACCTGCTCCGATTACAAGAACTTTAGCGGCTGGAACAGTTCCAGCAGCTGTCATCATCATTGGTACAGCTTTTTCAAATTCAGCAATACAATCAACTACTGCTCTATAACCTGCCAAATTTGATTGGGAGGATAACACGTCCATAGACTGTGCTCTTGTTATACGAGGTAATAACTCTAGTGAAAAAATTTTCACCTTTTTTTCAATAATTTTGCTGATTTGATTTTTGTTTTTTGAAGGATTAAACATTCCGATTAAAATTGTATTCTCTTTTAAAAAACTAATTTCATTTTCAGATGGACAATTTACTTTAATAATTGTTTTACTTGAATTTAAAACTTCTTTTGAAGAAGCTTTAATTTCAACTCCGATTTTTGCATACTCGTCATCTTCAATTCCAAGATGTTTTGCGTAATCTTTTTCAATAAACACTTTAAGTCCTAGTGCTATAATATTTTTAGCAGTTTCCGGTGTTAATGAAACTCTTTTTTCGCTTTTTAAATCTTCTTTAGTAGAGCCAACTATCATTTAAAGATATTTCTAGTTTAAAGTAGGGTTAAAGCAAGTATCACTAAGATCGCAATTACGGCAATAGTTCCCCATAAAACGAACTTGGTGAATCCCTTCCAAGTCTCTTTATAATCCTGGTCGCTCATATTAACCTTTTAACCTTGGCGTGCTTTAAATCTTGGATTTTTTTTGTTAATTACATATAGCTTGCCTCTACGCTTAACTAACTTAGAGTTAAGGTCTCTTTTTTTTAAAGATTTTAATGAGCTAGCTATTTTCATAATTATAATTAAAGCCTGGCAACGTCCTACTCTCCCATATCTTAAGACAAAGTACCATCGGCGCTGAAGGACTTAACTTCCGAGTTCGGAATGGGATCGGGTGTAACCCCTTCGCAATAATCACCAGGCAATGGGTTTATAGTATTTTTAGTATAATAAGTAAATAGCAGAATATGTCTTAATTACTTAGTGTTGGTGGGCGTGATAAGAATTGAACTTATGACCTCTACGATGTCAACGTAGCGTTCTACCACTGAACTACACGCCCAAATTATTTAAAAAAAGTTTTATCTTTAACTTCAAAAGCTCATATCTTTGTTTGTTTACAGAATATCCTTCTTTATTTAGGGTAATTTTATTTTCGTCAATCCAATTTTTTAACTCATCAATATACGTTTTAATCTTAATTGTAGAGTAATTTTGCTCATGAACTCTATAAAAAGCTAATGGTTCTTGAATGCATCCTATCTCAAATTTTTTACTTAAATTAATAAAAAAATCAAAATCGCCAAGTATATTTAGTCTTTTATCAAATTTATAATCTTTAAAAATACTTTTATCTAAACATACTGTCAAAATTCCAATGGTATAACTTCTTAGTAATCTTTTTGTAATATTGCCGTATGGTAGATGTTTAAAAGTTAAATATTTTTTTTTATTTTTTTCGTTAATAGTATAACTATTTGAATAGACAATCTTGTAATTTTTATTAATTCTTAAAAAGTCTACTTGTTTTTTTAGTTTGTCTTTTGACCAAAAATCATCTGTGTCTAAAAAGGTAACGTATTTTCCATTTGTTTTTTGAATTGCTGCATTTCTTGCTTCATACAAATTTAAAAACTTTTTGGAGGAAAAGTATTTTATCCTATTATCAAT
>CACNJC010000007.1 GCA_902620585.1 uncultured Pelagibacteraceae bacterium
AAAGGCTATACCCTACTTCGAAGAAAGTT
This sequence comes from uncultured Pelagibacteraceae bacterium, assembly GCA_902620585.1. Classification (GTDB taxonomy): domain Bacteria; phylum Pseudomonadota; class Alphaproteobacteria; order Pelagibacterales; family Pelagibacteraceae; genus Pelagilacustribacter. The sequence continues at coordinate 30 of CACNJC010000007.1, forward strand.
TATATTGCCCAGTAACAATTTTAAAAAGATGGCTAAATATATCTAAAATAACAAAAGGGCCAATTTTTAAAAGATTTTCAAAAGGATCAAAATTAACAAATTATAGGTTAACAGATCAAAGTGTGGCTTTGATAATCAAAGATTATTTAGACAAAGCTGGCATTGATAGCAAAAATTACTCTGGACATAGTTTAAGATCAGGTTTTGCAACATCAGCAGCGGAGTCTGGAGCTGAAGAGAGAAGTATAATGGCAATGACAGGGCATAAATCTACAGAAATGGTAAGAAGATATATTAAAGAGGCAAATCTATTTAAAAATAATGCATTAAGTAAAATAAAATTATGAAAAACATATTAAATAAAATATCTATAGTATTAGTTTGTTACAATAGTTCATTTAAACTAAAAAAATTCATACAAAAAATACCGAGTGAAACAAAGATTTATATTATTGACAATTCTAAAGATTATTCTTTAAAAAAAAAATTTAAAAATAAGAAAAATATAAAAATTTATTTTAAAAAAAATGATGGTTACGGATCCTCAATAAATTTTGCTTCAAATAAAATTAAAACACCCTATTTCTTAGTTGTACAACCAGATGTAAGTGGTATTAGAAAAAGTTCTTTAATAAAATTTTATAAATATGCAAAAAAAATGAAAGATAAATTCTCAGTGATTGGTCCCCACTTTTTAAATGCTTCTAAAAGCGGTCATTTTCAGACAAATCTAAAATACAAAATAAAAGAGATACACAATGTACATGGATCGACAATGTTTTTTAACAAAAAAATATTCAATAAAAACAAAGGTTTTGATAAAAATATTTTTTTGTACTGGGAAGAAACAGATTATAGCAAAAGAGCTAGCAAAAATGGTTATAATGCGTACCAACTAAATATAGTAAAAGTTAAACACGAAAAAGGCAAAGCAGTCAAAACCAACAATCTCAAAGATATAGAAAAATTAGAAAATCTTTACACATGGCATTTTATATGGTCAAAATATTACTATTTTAATAAACATTATGGAAAACTCTTATCCTTAATTTATTTTACACCGATTTTAATAAGAATCTTATTTAGAATGTTCTTCTATAAATTGATTAAAAGCAAAAGATTTACGAAATATTATTGTAGGTGGGATGCTTTAAAAAGCTCTATCTTAAACAAAAAATCATTAATGAGATTAGATAAGATACCAACAAATTTATAACATTTTACTAAGTAATAGCTGATTCTCTGTTTCCGCTAATATTCTAAAACCGTTTTTAACAAAATAGTCCTTTGAATAAAGAGTTTTTGCACCTTTATCGTCAAGTAAAACTAATGAATTTTCATTTAATTTATCAATTACTGCTTTAGCTTCAAAAAGTTGATGTTGAGAAGCTAACTCAACATCATGACCATCATAAGAATCTAAATATAAAAGATCAATTTTTTTACTGAATTCTTTAAGAAAAAACACACTGTCTTTAATATAGAAAATTACATTGTTACGGTATTTTTTTGTAAAATCCTTCGCATTATCAATGTTTTCTTTTGAAATATCACAACTATGAAGTTCTCCATTTATTAAATGAGCGAATTCTGAAAACATCAAGGTACTCATACCATCTTTCCAATTGAATTTTTTAAAGAAAAAAAATTTTTTTTTGCCTCTTGATGTTCCAGTTTCTACAATAACTTTTAAACCTCTTCTTTCCGCTATTTGAAGAGTTTTTTTGAATAATTCAAATCTTATATTTTTTTTATTATTATATTTTTCAATAAAGTTCATGAATTATTGATTATATTTGTGGATAAATTTTCAAATGTTTCTCTGTATATATATTTATAATTTTTCATATGTTTTGTAATTTTTGCATAATGAGTTTCTTTTTCTTTTTCAATAATATCTAAAATCTTTACGTTATAATTTGACGCAATATGAGTAAAAGCACCGTGACAACAAATGAATAATGAGCTTTTTGATATGATATGCGAAATTGAAAAAAAACTCTGATCAGTCATTAAATAAATCTTTGAATCTTTGCTGCTATATTCATAAAAAAAATCACTAATCTTATTAAAAGACTCTTTAAGTTGATTTATAATCTTTGTATCTATTGTACCTGTTGTGATGATGATATCTTTTGATGTCTTTTTTGATAAGATAATTAAAAAATTCATCAAGCTTTTGTGATCGATCTTAATATCTGTTAAATTATACGCTTTTTTAAATAATTTAACATAGTTTTCAATTTCCCATTTCTCATCGCAATGAAATTGTATAAAATTTAATTTATCTAGATTTATTTGTTTGCCATAGACAAATTCTTTTTCAAATTGATTTATTTTTAGATAATGAAAGTCTTCGTCTTTTAACTCAAATCCAAGAGACAAACAATTCTCAGACAAATTTTTTCTTATTGATTTGCTTACTTGATTATCGTTATCTAAGAAAACGTTTTTAAAAAAGATTTTTAATACTCTTTCTTGATACTCTTTTGATACATTAAATATTTTATTATCGGATTTTATAAAAAAACTAAAAAAAATTGATCTGTTTTTTTTGTCTGAGATAATAATGTTGTCAAATTTATTTCTTTTAAGATCTTTTAAAAGCTTAATCCTATCAGATATTTTTTTTGATTTTAATAAAAAAACTTTATCAATATAACTATATTTTTTAATAAAATTGTAATTTTTTTCTGAAGCAACAATAGAAATTTTAGAATTTTTGTCATTTCTCTTAATTGCATTTATTAATGACGATGTTATTAAATAATCTCCTATTCGATCTGTTCTAAAAATAAGATAATTCATAAAATTAACTTTATTTTATTTTTTTTTCAATAAAGCTTAAAAAATTTTTTTTTATATACATTAAATCTTTATTTTTTAATCCATGATGGCAACCAATTAAAATTCCGTTTTTCATTACATCATTGCTATTAATTTCAGCGTTTTTCACCTTTTTATATTTTCTTTTTTTCATTATTGGCTGTCTTAATATATTCCCAGTAAAAATTGTTCTAGTTTGTATACCTTTTTTTTCTAAAAAAATTTGCAGGTTCTGTCTATTAATTTTAGATTTTGATTTAATTATTACAGGATATGCTAACCATGGAGTTATAAGATTTTTTATTTGCGATGGTACTTCAAATAGATTAGGAAATTTTGAAAAAAAATTTCTAAGTATTTCAAAGTTTTTTACTCTAACTTTTATATTTTTTGGTAGCTTTTTTAATTGTTCCAGTGCAAATGCTGCAGAAATTTCCGAGGGTAAGAAATTGTATCCTACATCATGAAATATATATTTTCCATCATAAGGAATACCATCAACTTTTATGTTGAATCTTTTTTTTATCCCCTCTGACTCATTAAAAACTGCAGATGATCTACCCCATCCTCTTAATAGCTTTGCTTTTTCGTATAATTTCTTATCTTTAAAGCAAACCATTCCTCCAAATCCTGCCCCAGTTATAATATGTGATGCATACATACTATTTGTAGTAATATCAGAGTACTTTCCCAAATTTTTTTTATTTAGTCTATAGCCGATAGTATCTGCAGAGTCTTCAATGACAAATAGATTGTGTTTTTTTGCGATGGTAAAGATTTTATTCCAATCAGGAACATTTCCTAGCAGATTTGGTATCATAATTGCTCTAGTATTGTTATTAATGGCTTTCTTAATCTGTTCTACATTAGCAACAAAAGTATTTTTTCCTACATCAATAAAATGTGGAATTAAACCTAATTGATATATTGGTGCTACAGTTGTTGAAAAAGTTAAAGTGGTAGTTATTATTTCACTTCTTTTTTTTAAATTCAAAGATGCAAGAGCTAATAAATTTGCAGATGATCCAGAATTTACCATCAAACCATATTTTTTTCCAAATGATGATGAGATCTTAGTTTCTAAGCTTTTTACTAACGGACCATCTATTAGAGTAAGCGATTTATTTTTAAGAACGTTAATAGATGCTTGAATCTCTTTTTGGTCGTATACAGCTTTACCATAATAAATTTTCATACTAGTTATCCCAATAAAATTTTTTTTTACTATTAATACCTAAAGTTTTACTTATAATAAATTCAGCAACTAATGTTGAATTAAAATATTTCATATATTTATTTTTCCCATTTTGACCTAAGGATTTTCTTAATTTTTCATCATTTGAAATCTTTAAAATTTTCTCTGAAAGATCGCTTATATTTTTGTAAAAAACCATTTCTCTATCATTAAAAAAATCTCTATATTGGGTTTTTTCATCAATTAAACATACTAAACCATTTCCCATTATTTGGGTGATTCTGTCACTACTATAATATTTTATTGCATCACCCCTACTTAAATTTAGTCCCATTTTAGCGTTTTCTATTGTTTTAAAATAATGATCGGCCCATATAGGTTGAATATTATTAATACCATAAACATCGAATTTGGCATTAGGTGTAAGATCAATTAATCTATTTACAAAAGTTACTCTATCGTCAGTTTTTCCTGACTTCAAAACTCCTCGATGCACTCCATGACTTAATGCAAAAAAAACATCGACATTACATGATTTATTAAAATTGTTTAACGTTTCAAAAGATTTATCCGAGGGATTTGGTATGTAAAAAGATTTCTCTTTGGGCACAAATTTAAGTGCTGATGGGCTAGTAGTAAGAAAAGTAGCATCAACACTATTAATTTTATCCATTATTCGATTTTTATTTCTTTCATAGTCAGGACCATTTTTATTTAAAGGATCAAGAAACCACTGACCAATTTTTACATTAGGATAATCATTTCTTAATTCATTGATTTGTTCTGGAGATATCAAATCAGCATGACCCAATATTATAATGTCAGGCTTATAATTATAACAAGTCTTTTTAAGTTTATCATTTAAAGTTTTAGCACCTTTTAAATCATTTAAGGACTTATAATATTTCTGAATATCCCTATCACTAAAACCTAAAACACTATGACCAAGTCTAATAAAACCATTATTTATTCTACGACCGGTATTAAAAAAAAGTCTTCCATCTAATCTCTCGTTGAAGTTTGTTATATGTAATATTCTTAAGTTATTAAGCTTCTTTTTAGTAAAAAAACTTGGAATTTTACTTATTTTTTCAGATCTATATTCATCTATAAGATTTGAAATAAATTTATGTGTTAAATAAAAATTTCTAATTGAAAGTTTTTGAAGTTTTTTTCGTAATATCTCTCTTTTAATTAACTCATTAATTGACTGTTCTAAATTTTTTACATTTAAATTTTTTAAAATTTTTGCATTTGTAACAGTCTCCGGCAAACCACCTCGATTAGTAATTATAACTGCACAACCATTTGCAGATGCTTCTAAACTAGTTCTACCAAAAGGTTCTTCCCATCGAGAGCAAGCAACTGCAATGCTGGTTTTTTTAAAAATTTTAATCACATCACTGTGTTTTTTAAATCCAAGAATATCGGCATTTTTATGTGAAAGCTTTATTTTTTCTCTTTTTTCGTCACCAATAATTTTAGCTTTCCATTTGGGGTTTTTATTTAAAATTTTGATTATTGCTTTTGAAAAAATATCATAACCTTTAGCTCTGTTTAATTTTCCAACAAAAGTTATCCATTTCTTTTTATTTCTTAATAATCGAATTGAACCTTTTTCTGCTGATTGATAGAAAACAGCCAACTTATTACTATTTACAAATTTGTTTTCTAGTCCTTCTAAAAATCTTTTTTTAGACCAATTACTATTAAAAATTATCTTATAACAATTTTTAAGAAGAAACTTTCTTTCATTAATTGATTTAGAACCATCCATTGAAAGAGGATCGTTGTGAAAATATAATGCTATAACTCTATAATTTAATTGAGAGGAAATAATTTTAACATAACTCGGTCTATTATGAATTTCAATAATTGAAGATTGTGTTTTTTTTTCAATTTTGATAAATTTATTTACATAATTTCTTGTTTGACTTGTTAATGGTAAATTAAGTAAAGAAATATTTGTATATTTAATTGGAAACCGTGTTTTTAATTTAGTACTCCCATACACCGTGATATTTTTTTTGTATACACTTTTTTTGCTAGTTTCAAAAACAAATAAGGATACAGCCCCAGGATAATCCGGTGAAAAATTTTCTTTATATGGAAGTAAAATTGAAATTTTCATACATTTTTCTCTTTTATCTTATTTCTTAATGATCTATTCTTCTTTATATAAGATTCTCTCGAAATAGCTTTACTTTTTGACTTAAATATTTCTTTATAAATTAGCTTCCAAATTCTACCTCGAGTAAATTTAGCTCCCTTTCCAGAATTGTGTAAAGCTAGTCTTTTTTTTATATTGTTTGTATATCCTATATAAGTAACTGGCTTTGTGCCCTGAGATTTGAGCATATAAACATAATAGCTCATCAATACTACTGAATGCCTAAGTGGGTGTACTTGATATTTAGATAATCTTTTATAGCCATTGAACCACCTTCTCTACCATAACCAGTTTGTTTAATTCCTCCAAATGGAGCTTCCGGTAAAGCTACCACTCCCGTATTAACAGCTACTGTTCCTGTTTCCATTAATTCAGAAGCCTTATGAGCTTTTTTTAAATTATTTGTATAAATATAACTTGCTAATCCCAAGTCATTGTTATTTGCTCTTTTTATAACTTCATCAAAATCTTTAAATGATAAAATAGGGACTAAAGGGCCAAAAGGTTCTTCATTCATTATAGTAAAACTATCTTTGATATTATCAAATATAGTGGGTTCATAAAAATAACCTTTATTAAATCCAGCTGGTTTTTTTCCTCCACATAAAACTTTAGCACCTTCTTTTTTTGTTAATTCAACTAAAGATTCTACTTCTTCTAATCTTTTTTTTGTTGTTAATGGACCTAAGATTGTATCCTTTTCCATTCCGTTTCCAATTTTTAATTTTTTTGTTTTTTTTACCATTAAGTTAGTAAAGTCATCTTTTTTACTTTCATGAATATAAAATCTACTTGGAGAAATACAAACTTGTCCATTATTTCTAAATTTAGCAAATATAGCCATGTCAGTTACTTTTTCTAAATCAACGTCATCAAAAACAATGAAAGGTGAATGACCACTTAGCTCCATTGTAACACGCTGTACTTTCTCTGCTGCTTTTTTTAAAATGATTTTTCCAACTCGTGTTGAGCCAGTTATTGAAACTTTTTTGATAATATCTGAAGACAATAACTGATCTGATATAAATGGTGGATCTCCAGAAAGTAAATTCACAACACCAGGAGGAATACCCGCTTCATTACAAATATCTACTAATTCCATCACAGAGCCAGGAGTAATTATATCAGGCTTAACTATCACAGAGCAACCTGCTGATAAAGCTGTTGAAATTTTTCTTGCAGCAAGAGTTATTGGAAAATTCCATGGAACTAATGCTGCAACCACACCAACTGGCTGGTAGTAAACATGTATTTTTGTATCAGGGGTTCTTCCTTGTAAAGTTTCTCCATAAATTCTTTTTGCTTCTTCACTGCTCCATTCAAAAATATCAGCAGCCCCATTAACCTCACCCTTTGACTCTGTCAGAGGTTTACCAACTTCTAAAGTCAGCCATTTAGATAAAATATCATTTTTTTTTCTAATTAGATCTGAAATTTTTCTAATAATTTTTGATCTTTCCCAAGGAGAAGTATTTTTCCAAACTTCAAAACCTTTTTCAGCTGATCTAAGACACAAATCAATATCATTTTTATTTGCTTTAGAAGCTTTACCAATATTTTCTTCTGTAGCTGGATTAATTACTTCATAAGTTTCACCACTAGATGATTTCTGCCACTTACCATTTATAAACTGACCAAATTTTTCGTACATAAAATATTATTGATTTAGATTATATTCAAAAGCTTTCCTTTTCAAGATGGCGGTCCCAAGGGGAATCGAACCCCTCTTTGTTGGATGAAAACCAACTGTCCTAACCGATAGACGATGGGACCGTATTTTTGATGTTCTTATTAACAGAAATGTCATCGATAATAAACTCTACATTTTTTTGCCCCTTCCATTCATTTAAAGACAATTTTCCTGCAATATTGAACGTGTTACTATTTTTTTTTAACAAATAAGCCCCTAACTCGCTGTCTGTAGCGTTAAAGGCTATTGTTTTTATATTGGTGCCTTCAGGCCCCATTAAAATTGATTTTATATGCTTATCACCTACTATTTTACTATTAATGGGTTTTAAATTTTCAATTAAAAATTTTGGTTCTGGATTACCTGAGCCAAAAGGTGATAAAATATTTACTTTATCAAAAAACTCTAAGTTTATTGCGGAGGGTGCGATTTTGCTATCAAGAAACAAAGGCCTTTGTTTTGAAAGATATTCATTAATACTTTTATATTTACGAAAAATGAATTTTTTAAATTCTTCAAGTTTAGAAATCTCTATTGAAAATCCAGCAGCCATCTTGTGACCTCCTCCTTTAATTAAAATATTTTCTTGCGTGGCAGCAATAACTATAGAGCCTATATCGAAACCAACAATTGATCTTGCTGAACCTTTGCCAATATCATTCTTAGTAGAAATAACAATAGTAGGTTTGTGATATTTATCTTTAATTCTTGAAGCAACTATACCAATAACACCTTCATGCCAGTTATCTCCATGTAAAACTAGAATTGGATCATTCAAGTTTATATTTGATTTTTCTAAAATTTTATCGACTAAATCTTTTTCTAATATCTTTCTTTCTTTATTATATTCTTCTAATTCACAAGCTATTTTAAACACTTCTCTTGGGTTAGAATTTAACAACAAATTTGCTCCATGAGAACATTTACCAACTCTACCACCTGCATTAATTCTTGGGCCTAGAATATAACCCAAATGATAAATTGACGGATTTGTTTCAATTTTACAAATATCTAACAAAGTTTTCAGACCTAAATTTTTTTTGGCTTTAAGTATTTTTAGACCTTGTTTAACTATAGCTCTGTTTAAACCTACTAACGGAACTACATCACATATGGTTCCAAGTGAGACTAAATCTAAATAGTTTATTAAATTAGGTTCATTAATTGAATTTTTTAAAAACCAATTTTTTGACCTTAACAAACGATTTATCGAAACTAAAAACATAAATGAGACACCTGCAGCGCATAAATACTGTAGATCAGATTTATCGTCTAATCTATTAGGGTTAATTATTGAGTAAGCTTTAGGTAATTTAATTTCAGACTGATGATGATCTAGAACAATAACGTCTATACCATTATTTTTTGCATAATCAATTGCCTCAAATGATAATGTTCCGCAATCAACAGTAAAAATAATTTTTACGTTATTTTGGATTAACTCTTTAAAGCCTTTTATAGAAGGTCCATACCCCTCTGATTTTCTATCTGGTATATAAATCTCGTATTCTACATTTAACTCTTTAAAAAATTTACCAAGTAGAGCAGTTGATGTTGCACCATCAACATCATAATCACCAAAAATACCAATCTTTTCTTTTTTTTCTATAGCCTGAAACGTTCTAAGTGATGATTTTTCCATATCTAATAACTCATTTGGATCTGGTAAAAAATTTTTAATTGATGGATTTAAAAAACTCTTCACATCTTCTTTTTCGATATTCCTTAAAGTTAGTAATTTAGCTGTAATTTCATCTAATAAAAAATTTTCTTTTAGATAAAGTAATTTTTCTTGATCAAATTTTTTTAAAATCCAATTTTTTCCAGTGACTGAAACTGAATTCATTTTTTGTGTTTATTTTTGAACAATTTATTGACTTTAGTATTTTTATGTAAGGCTAAAGTGCTAGCCTCATAAAATTCATCTTCTTCTTTTATTCCTTCAGCCAAATCACCATTTGTTATCGCTGTGGCGCAAAATATAACATCTCCTTTAATCATATCATCAATGTTGTATTTCCTTTTTAAATCTGAAATTCCCATTTTTCTTGCTCTAATCGACTCTTTTTCATCTAACACTAATCTTGTTTGAATTTGGCCACCATAACAACTCAGAGCTGCTGCAGCTAGTACACCTTCAGGGCCGCCACCTATACCCATATACATATCCACAGGAGAATTATTGTCGACTACATAAATTGCACCAGAAACATCACCGTCACTTATTAATTTTAAATTAACATTCATTTTTTTTAATGAATTTATTATTTGTTCATGTCTAGGTCTACCTAAGATACATACTGTTAATTTATTAGGATCAGTTTTCTTTGCTTTAGCTAAAAGAGATATATTTTTTTCGACACTATTATCTAAGTCTACTAAATTTTTTGGTAAGTTTGGCCCAATTGCAATTTTTTCCATATAAGTGTCAGGAGCAAAAAACATATTGTTTTGTTCTGCTGCAGCTAATACTGAAAATGAATTAGGTAAATTTTTAGCAACAAAATTAGTTCCTTCTAAAGGATCTACGGCTAAATCTAATTTTTGACCTTTCTTAGTTCCAACCCTTTCTCCAATAAATAACATTGGCGCTTCATCCATTTCTCCTTCCCCAATGACAATTTTTCCATCCATATCTATTTTATTAAACTCCATTCTCATACTATCTACTGCTGCTTGATCTGCTCCTATTTTGTCATTTTTTCCAACAAATTTTGAGGCAGCATATGCGGCTTTTTCAGTAGCATTAATTAATAATTTTAAATATTCAGGATTTATGGACATTAATTAGTTCCAATTCTAATTAACTTGGGTTTTTTTGTTATATAAGGTTTTTTTTCAATCTGTTTAATAATTTTGACTAATGACTTATCTTTTGAATTATGAGTTATAATTACTATTGAAGAAAATTTTTTTGATTTATTAGGATTTTGTATAAGTCTTTTAATAGAAACTTTATTTTTAGAAAAAATATTTGTTATCTTAGATAACACGCCTGGTCTATCAAACACTTCAAAACGTAAATAAGCCGAAAAAGTTCTTTCAGCTATATTTGAGTAATTTAAGCTTTTTCTTTCTTTACTTGATATTGAAAAGGGAAATTTAACGTTTCCTCTTAAAATTGACGATATATCAGAAACTAATGCTGAAGTAGTTGCTTCTGGACCAGCTCCTTCTCCCTGTATTACATTTTCTCCAACAGGTTTTCCATCTACAATTACAGCATTTAAAACACCATCTATACTTGCAATATAGGAACTTTGTTTAATTAAAGTTGGATGTACTCTTTGATAAACTTTATTATTAATTATTTCAGCAACTCCAAGTAATTTAATTTTATACCCTAGTTTATTAGCGTTATCTATATCAAAACTATCTATAGAATTAATTCCTTCTACATGTATCTTGTGATTGATAAAAGAATTAAAACACAAAGATGATAAAATTTTCAATTTTGAAGCAACATCATCGCCATTAAGATCTGAAATCGGATTTGACTCAGCATAACCTTTTCTTTTCGCATCAAATAATACATCGTTAAAACTTTTACGGTCTTTATCCATATTTGAGAGAATATAATTTGATGTTCCATTGAAAATTCCATAAACTCTACTAATCTTGTTTGCAATAAGTCCTTCTTTTAAAGATCTTATAATTGGTACACCTCCACAAACTGCAGCTTCAAATTCTAAATTGACCTTATTTTTTTCAGCAATTTTTGATAATTGATCTCCATATTTTGCTATTAATGCCTTATTAGCTGTCACCACGTGTTTTTTATTTTTTAATGCATTAAAAACTAGTTTTTTTGCTGCTCCTTCGGCGCCGCCAATTAGTTCAACTATAACATCAACATTTTTTAAAATGGTGGAGTCTAAATAATTCTTTAACCATTTATTTTTGTTAATTTTTATATTTCTTTTTTTATTTTTATTTTTTGCTGAAACATATATTATTTCTGGAATACAATTGTTTTTTTTGGATAGTATCTTTTTATTTTCTTGTAAATATTTATATAAATAACTACCAATATTACCTAAACCAATTAAAGCTATATTTAGTTTATTTTTTTTCATTAATTATCTCTTATTGTTATATCAGGAAACTTTTTAGCTTTACCTTGTTTGACCAAATATTCAGATATTTCATCAATACTACATTTTTCTAACATAGTACAAATATCCTCGATTTTACTATTAGTTTTATCAACATCTTTTGTTATCTTTTTCACTTTTTTTTTGTTTTTATTAAGATTCGTCTTTTTTGTTATCTTATTAATTTTGTTTTTTTCTTTTTTAATAATTTTAGCTTTTTTTTTATTTTTGATTTCTTTTTTTTTCTTTTCAATTTCATCATTTGATAAAATTTTTAACTTTTTTTTTACTAAATTTTTTTTTGTTACGCTAATTTCTTTTTTTCCTTTAATATCTTTTTTCAAATTAAGTTCAATAAGATCATTTTTTTTTTTACTTGTTTTATTATCTATAATCTGTACTTCTAAAGTTAAATTTTCTTCAAAATACTGTTCTGCTTCAGCTTTATTTATACAAACATGGTCTCCACAAATTAAAACAGTTTTTGGTTTATTACAGCTATATAGAGTTAAAAGAATTATTAAGAAGGAAATTTTTTTCATTTAAGACCAAGACTTTCTGGATAATTATATATTAAATTCATATTCTGAATAGCTTGACCTGAAGCTCCTTTAACTAAATTATCAATTGCTGAAAAAATAACAATTTTTTTTTTTATTCTAGTGTTACATACGGAAATCTCACAATTATTTGTATTTAAAACATTGCCAGATCCTAAATTAGAATTAAGCTTTAAAATTTTAATAAATTTATGTTTTTTATAAAATCTTATTAGCTCATTCCTAATTTTTACCGAAGATATCCTTTTATTTAATTCAAGATACATACAAGTTAAAATTCCTCTAAAAGTTGGTAATAAATGAGGATTAAACGTAAATTTAACATTTGATTTTGTATATTTTTTTAATTCTTGCTCGATTTCAACAATATGTCTGTGACCCTGAGCACCATAAGCATGTATGGAATTAAAAATATTTTTATGAGAAAATTTACTTTTTAAATTTTTGCCTGCACCAGAATATCCAGATTTTGAGTCGATAACCAAATTATTCATTTTAATAAGTTTTTTTTTAATTAATGGTATTAAAGGAATTTGTATTGATGTTGGGTAGCAACCAGGATTAGCTATAATTCTAAATTTGCCGATGTCTTTTTTTACTAATTCTGATATTGAATATATCGAATGTTTTATAAGCTCTTTAGCTTTATGATCTATGTTGTAGTTTGATTTATATTTTTTTAAATCAGTTACTCTAAAATCACCAGATAAATCAATAAATTTGATATTGCTATATTTATAATAAATCTTTTTAATTAGCTTTTGAGCTTCACCATTCGGCAACGAAAGAAAAGCTAAATCAATTTTTTTCCAATCAATTTTTTTAGTTGAACTGATTTTAGGTAATTTTTTCTTGATTCTTTTATCAAAAAAAGAAATATTTTTACCTAAATTCTTTGTTGCACATAAACATTGTATTTTTACTTTAGGATGTTTACAAAGAAGGTAAATTAAATCTAAACCTGTGTAACCAGTTGCTCCTATAATAGCTATATTAATTTTTTTTATAGACATTAAATCTTATAACATTGTCCAGTTGATAGTTAAATTTAAATGATTATCTCTTAGAGAATTGGAAACTTCTTCTAGCTTTTCTATGGCCGTATTTCTTTCTCTCTACTACTCGAGAGTCTCGGGTGGTTAATTTATCTTTTTTAAGATTTTTCTTTAGAAGTTCATCGTGGGAAATTAATGCTTTAGAAATACCCAAAATAATAGCACCAGCTTGACCTGATAGACCACCTCCTTTAACTGAACATTTAACATCAAAATTATTTCTAGACTCAGAAATTTCAAGTGGTCTTGTTACTATAATTTGATGCACTGGTCTTTTAAAATATTCATTCATTTTAATTCCATTAACATAAATATTACCTGACCCTTTTTTAACCCAAACTTTGGCTATCGATTTTTTTCTTCTACCAGTTGCATATTTACTATCTTTAAAATCTAATTTTAACTTTTTAGGTGTGGCTGTTGATGTATTTATATTTTCCATTAATTTCTTACTAAGTTTCTTTTATTCAATTTCTTAAAATCAATAATTTTTGGTTTTTGAATTTCGTGCGGATGTTTTTCACCACTATAGATTTTAAGTTTTGTTAATTGTTTTTTAGCTAATGGTCCACCCGGCAACATTCTTTTTACGGCAAGTTTTAAAATTTCTTGTGTTTTGTTTTTTTCCTTAAGAATTGATGGAGTTGTTTCTTTTATACCTCCAGGATGACCTGTATGCTTATAATATTTTTTATCTTTAAATTTTTTACCAGTAAATTTTATTTTATCGATATTAGTAACAACTACAAAATCGCCATTATCCAAATGTGGATTAAAAGTAGGTTTATTTTTTCCTCTAAGCACTTTAGAAATATATGAAGCCAATCTTCCCACTGCAGCATTTTCAGCGTTAATAATATACCAGTCTTTTTTAATTTCTTTCTTTTTAATAAATGGTGTCATTTTAATAAAGCGATAAATACTCAGAAAATAAATCAAAGTCAATTAATTAATAGATTTAAAATAAAAATTTAGAGTAAAGAATATTAAAAAAATACTAGAAATTTGATGCAGAGAAGCAATTGCAATATGTAAATTAGTAATTAAAGCTAAAATTCCTAAAAATATCTGAATAAGAATAAATAATGATAAATATAAATAGGGCTTATATAACGTTTCTAAATTTAATAGAATAACTTTGTAGCCCATATATAACAAAATAAAAAAAATTACATACGCAACATTTCTATGAACAAACTGAACTAAGCTACTATTATTAAAATTTAAAAATTCCTTGTAATTCTTAAAACTTATATCTCCAGGTAAGTAAGACTCGTTCATTAGGGGCCAGGTTTGGTATACTCTACCAGCATCTAATCCAGAAACAAACGCGCCCAGGATAATCTGAATAAAAATTAGAAAAATGAAAATTTTAATTGAAAAAAATTTTGATTTATTGTTAAAAAAATTTTTATCTAATTTTTTGTTATGATTAAAATAATACCAAATTAAACTTGATAAAATTACAAATGCAATAAACAAATGTATTGATAATCTATAGTGACTAACATCCACTCTATCTACTAACCCGCTCGTAACCATATACCATCCGATAACACCTTGTACACATATTAATAAAAAGACAATGTATAGACTTTTGAGTTTTTTAAATTCCATTTGAAAAGAAAAAAAAATTAATGGCAAAAGCATAACTATACCAATTATTCTACCTAATATTCTATGAGCCCATTCCCACCAAAAAATAACTTTGAACTCATTAATAGTCATAGAGTAATTTTGTAATTTATATTCAGGTATCTGTTTGTACAAATCAAAATAAACAATCCAGTCGACTTCAGACAAAGGAGGAATTATTCCAGAAAATAGTTCCCACTTTGTAATTGATAGTCCAGAGTCCGTTAATCTTGTAAGTCCACCAACTATAATCATTAAAGCTATTAAAGCTATCAATGATTTTAACCAGATATTAAAAAGATTATTGAGCTTTTGATTTAAAACATTATTCATATAACAAAGTATATAATTAAATAAAAAAATGAATATAATATTAATGTCGCTATGAAAAATAAAAAGATCATTATTATAAGAAAGAAATTAGACAAGCTGGATTTAAAGATGTTAGCAATCATCAAAAAAAGAAGTCTGCTTGTTAATAGAATTTTGAGTGAAAAAAAATTTAAGAATCAGATTATCGATCAAAAAAGAATTAAAATCATCTTAAATAAGATACATAAAGAGTCTAAAAATAAGAAAATAGATCCTAAAATTACAAAACCTATTTGGAAAGCGATGATAAGATCATTTATAAATTATGAATTTCGTAACTTTAGGAAAAAATAGATTACTTACTATGAGGTGGTAATTTTTTTTCTACAAAATATTCGTGTTTTCTAGTATTAGGATTGTACTTTTTAAGTTTAAGCTTATCTTTTGCTTTCTCACCTTTTGTAGGTTTTTTTGCATAATAAATAAATTTACTATCAGGATTGCTTTCAGGAACCATTCTAACTTTAATATGTGTTTTTTTTGCCATTTTTTAATTTTTTAATTTTTTCTAGAATTATCTTACTTTTCTGTTTTATGACTTTTTTATGGTAGTCAGCTTTTAAACTAAAAGAATTATCAACGTCAAGAGTATTTATTTTTGATTTAAGTACATTTTTTACTCCATTTATAGTCATTCCTTTATCTTTTAATAGAAATTTAATTAACTTAATTATATTAATCTGTTTTTCTGAATAATATCGTCTGTTTCTAATAATCACTGGTTTGATTTGTTTAAATTCTTTTTCCCAATACCTCAGGATATGATTTGATGGTTTTTTTGTTTTAATATTAATGATTTTTAATAGTTTTGAAACTTGAGAAATTGTTAATAATTTTTCCATTTATATTTTTTCAATTTTTTCTTTAAAATTTACTGAAACTTTGAAAATTAAAGAATTTCTTGAGTTTATTTTATAGGGTTTATTATTTTTAGGATTTCTTCCAATTCTCTCTTTTTTTGTTAAAATTTGAAAAGTTCCAAAATTCTTAATAATTACCTCTTCTTTTTTGATTAATTCTTTTAAAATCACCAATATATTATTTGTGATTTTTTCTGAGTAAGGATTTGATAAGCCAGTTTGATAATTAATTTTTTTTGAAATTTCTTTTTTTGTTAATTGTAATTTTTTAGTTTTCGACATCTAGATGAGATAAATTATTCTTAATTTGATGCATAAGATTTCCTTTAATTATTCTATAACATAAATCAATTGAATAATAAAAACCAACTGAGTCTGTGCCACCATGACTTTTTACAACTGGACCATTTAACCCTAAAAAAATTGCTCCATTATATTTTCTTGGATCTAGTTTAGATTTAAACTTTTTCAGTGCAAAAAATGAAAAAATCAATGATATTTTTGAAAAAATATTTTCGGTTAAAGAACTTTTTAAATTATCTGTTAGAAACTTTGCTGTTCCTTCTGCTGTTTTTAAAGCTATATTTCCAGTAAAACCGTCTGTTACTATAACATTACATTCTCCTCGCATAATTTTGTTAGCTTCTATATACCCTTTAAAAATAAAATTTGTATCATTACTTAGACGTTTTAATTCAGAAAAGGTTTTCTTTAAAACTTCTGTTCCTTTAATTTCTTCTGATCCTATGTTGAGGAGCGATACAAATGGTTTTTGTTCAGGAAAAATTGATTTATATAAAGCAGCACCCATTTCAGAAAAATCGATTAAGTTCTTTTCGTTACATTCTATATTAGCTCCTAAATCTAAAACTACACTCATTCCTTTTTGATTTGGCCATAAACCAGCTAATGCAGGTTTACTCACATCTTTCATCATTTTTAATATCATTTTTGAAATAACAAAAAGTACACCTGTGTTTCCTGCTGATAAACTTATATCAGCCTCTCCATCTACTTGAGCATTGATAGAATTCCACATACTGGTATTCTTTGAATTTTTAATTGCTGTTAAAGGTGTTTCTTCATCTGACACAACAGCATCAGTATGTATAATTCTTATAAAATCGCTTTTAATTTTTTGTTTTGAAATTTCTTCCTCTAACAATTTTTTATCACCATATAAATGAATCATAAAATCATTATTAGATTTATTTTTGTTTAAAAAAATACTTAAACCCTCAATGTTTTTCTTTGGTGCATTTTCTCCACCCATTGCGTCAATAGCAATAGTCATTTTTTTTTTCATTTTTTTCGATTAGATATCTAAAATTTTTTTTCCGTTATAAAAGCCGGATTTTAAATCTATATGATGAGATAACTTATACTCACCACTTTTTTTATCTTCCTGAATATTTATTGAAGAAAGTCTATGATGAGATCTTCTCATTTTTTTTCTTGAATTTGAAGTCTTTCTTTTTGGAACAGCCATTATTGTACCTTAAAATTTATGGCATCTTTTATCATAGTTTTGGGTTCCAGTTCAAAACAAAAATGATAAAATTTAATGAAATATTGGGCAAATAAGTCATATTTATCAGAATTTGATTTTTTTAAATAATCAAAATAGTTAAAAACTAAATTCTCATTAACAACAAACCCTTTTTTTGATTTATTTATTTTCAATAAAATATCATAAAAAATTTTATTTAAATTCTTCATTTTTTTGTTTACAGCTACATCTCCAAGCCCCAATTCACGTAAATCATTTTCTATGCAGTGAAATAAATCGTCATAATTATTTTGTGAAAAATTAATATTTCTATTTTTGAATATAATCAAAAAAATTGAAAAATGAAAAAATATTAAATAAACCCTCGTTTCAAATGTATCTTTCAAATTAACTTTGCTATAAAAAAATAAATTTCGAGACAAATGTAATAATGTGTTGTAAAGATTAGAATTATGTTTAGTTTTAAAAATCATAGATTTAAATTATATATAGCTTTATTCATTTTTTTTTCAAATTGTCAATTACAAGAACCAGCAAAAAACCATGGAATTTTGTTCCTTGAAAATAGATCTGATAAATTAGTCATTAATCAAAGCAATAAAAATGATGTTATTCAGATTATTGGACAACCTCATTCTCAATCAATTGATGATGATAATATATGGATTTATTTTGAAAGAACTTTAAGTAAAGGAAAATATCATAAACTTGGGCGTCACGTATTAACTAAAAACAATACATTATTATTAACATTTGATAAATTTGGTATCCTAAAAACAAAAAAGATTTATAGTAAGGATGATTTAAATAAAATAGTTTTTAGTGGTAAAAAAACAGAAAATGATATTACAAAAAAAAGCTTTGTTGAGTCTTTTCTATCCAGTGTTAAGCAAAAAATGTACGGTAATAAATAATAGATTAATGTGCTATTACAGCTAAAAGCAATAATGCAACGATGTTTGTAATCTTGATCATTGGATTAATTGCTGGGCCAGCTGTATCTTTATATGGATCTCCAACTGTATCTCCTGTTACTGCTGACTTATGAGCTTCGGAACCTTTGCCACCAAAATTACCATCTTCAATGTATTTCTTAGCATTATCCCAAGCACCACCTCCTGCAGTCATAGACACTGCAACAAATAGACCTGTTATTATTACTCCTAATAACATTGCTCCTAGAGAAGATAACGCAGCTTCAAGTCCACCAATTTGAAATATCACAAAGTATAAAACTATTGGCGATAGCACAGGCAACAAAGAAGGGACGATCATTTCTTTAATAGCTGCTTTTGTTAGCAAGTCAACAAGTCTTCCATAGTCTGGTTTTCTTTTACCTCTCATAATACCAGGTATCTTTTTAAATTGTCTTCTTACTTCAATAACAACAGCTCCGCCTGCTCTACCAACAGCTTGCATACCCATTGAACCAAATAAATATGGAAGCATTCCTCCAATAAGCAATCCTGCTACTACAAATGGATTTGATAAATCAAATGTTACATTGACTCCTTCTAAAGCTGAATTCTTAACCGAAGAAAAATATTTTATATCTTCAGTGTAAGCTGCAAATAACACCAAGGCCCCCAAACCAGCTGAACCAATTGCGTAACCTTTTGTTACAGCTTTAGTAGTATTTCCTACCGCATCCAACGCGTCCGTAGTTTTTCTTACATTTTTTGGTAGTTTGGACATTTCCGCTATACCTCCAGCATTATCAGTTACAGGTCCATAAGCATCTAATGCAACAACCATACCTGTTAAAGCTAACATAGCTGTTACTGCAATTGCTATTCCATAAAGTCCTGCCAAACTGTTAGTATATAAAATTCCAGCAACGATTATTAAAGCTGGAAGTGCTGTCGCTTCCATAGAAACAGCCAATCCCTGAATGACATTAGTACCGTGTCCTGTTGTAGAAGATTTAGCAACTGATTGAACGGGCCTGAAATTTGTTCCTGTATAGTACTCTGTAATCCAAATTAATAAACCAGTAATTAAAAAACCAACAACTCCACATAAATAAAGGTCTAGGCCAGAGAAATTTTTATCATTATTTTGGTACTCGTTACTCAATCCCAAAATAGAGTCAGTAATTGGATAAAGCACTAATAAAGATGTTATCGCTGTAACAATAAATCCTTTATAAAGAGCACCCATTATATTTTTAGATTTACCTAATTTGACAAACCAAGTTCCAATTATTGATGTAATAATACAAGAGCCACCAATTGCTAAAGGATAGACCATTAAATTGTAATCATTGGGAAAGAAAATTGACGATAAAACCATTGTAGCTACAATCGTTACAGCATATGTTTCGAACAAATCCGCAGCCATTCCAGCACAATCACCAACATTGTCACCTACATTGTCTGCTATCACAGCAGGGTTTCTAGGATCATCTTCCGGAATACCAGCTTCAACTTTTCCAACTAAGTCCGCCCCAACATCTGCACCTTTAGTAAAAATTCCACCACCTAATCTTGCAAATATTGAGATAAGTGAGGCTCCAAAACCCAAAGCAACTAAAGCATTAACTATTTCTCTGCTATCAACTTTGAGATTAATCAAAATAATATAATAAATTGTAATTGCTAATAAAGCTAATCCAGCTACTAGTAATCCAGTTATAGCACCAGATTTAAAAGCAATAGTCAGACCAGACTGCAAACTCACTCTTGATGCTTCAGCAGTCCTAACATTTGCTTTAACAGAAATTAACATACCTACATAACCAGCGACACCTGACAGAAACGCACCAATAAAATAACCTAATCCAACTAAATAATTAAAAAGATAAGTCACAATTGCAAACACTATTACTCCAACAACAGCAATAGTTTTATATTGTCTATTTAAGTAAGCCTTGGCCCCAATTTGAATTGCTTCAGCTATTTCTTGCATTCGTGAGTTACCTGGACTTGAAGAAAGTATTTGCCCAGATAATAAATAGCTATATGCTACAGCAAGAATTCCTGAAAAAGATATTAAATATAGTAATTCTAAATAGTTGTTCATAATTAACCGGATAAATGCCAAAATTATTTAAAAAAGGCAAGCTAAAGTTACTGTTTATTGATGAGAGATTGCAAACTAACTACTCTTTTCTAATAATTTTTGATAATTTGTCTAAAATTGCATTTAAATAGCTAATCTGTGCCTTTTCTAAAAAAAATTCAGATGCTTGAACATATTCACTTATTACTACATTTTTAGGTGTTCCGTGTTTGAATATAAGCTCAAAAACAGCAGAAAATAAAATTATTTTCAATAGTTTATCAGTTCTTTTAAAATCTATGTCATTATCTAAGTGTTTGGATATAGTCTCTTCGATAAATTCAGCTCTCTCTAATGTTCCAGAAACAACGTCCTTAATATATTTTTTGTATTGATTTTTTGGATAAACTATTTTTTCATCTGGATTCATTAAAGATCCGTAGATTTTTTGTATAATTCTAACTCTAGGAGAAGAATTTTTAAGTTTTTTTTGGTCCATTTTTTAAGACAGCAACCACAGCTTTTGCCGCTTCGTTACCTTTATTTAATCTATCATTAGCCTGCTCCATATTAAAACATGTCAATATTGCATTACCAATTGGTTTTTTTTCTTTTATAGATACATCCATTATACCGTTAGTTATTGCTGTAGAAATTAGATCAAAATTCAAAGTCTCTCCCTTGATGATACAACCAATTGCAATAAATCCATCATATTTTTTAGCAATTTTTGATATTGTTACAGGTAATTCGAAAGCTCCAGGCACTTCAATATAATCAATTTCCTTTATTCCAGATTTTTTTAATTCTTCAATTGATTTGAGACGTATACCACTTGTAATTTCAAGATTATAGGTTGACATAACAATACAAATTTTTTTTTTCATTTCATAATCTCCTGCTTTATAAGTTTTATACCATAACCTTCTAGGGCTATTACACGTTTAATTGATCTTGAAACTAAGATCATTTTTTTAATTTTCAAATCTTTTATTATTTGAGCACCTATACCATAATACCTCAAAATTTTACTACTTTCAGAAACTGACTGATTAAAATTTGATCCTTTAATAAGTATCAAAGCAAAATTATTATATCTATTTAGATGCTTAAGTGATTTTTTAAAAATATCTTTATTAAAGTTAAAAAAAACGTTTAATACATTTGTAGAGACAACTCTTACTCTTGAAGGTTTGTTGGGACTAAATTTCCCTTTTGTTATTGCATAATGTTCTGATCCATCCAATTTATTTTTAAAAGTTTTTAAATCAAAAGTTCCAAATTTATTAATCTTTATTTTCTTATTTGAAATACATTTGATAAGAATCTCATTTGTTAATCTATAAGAAATTAAATCCTCTATTTTAGCAATTTTGAGTTTATGTTTTTTTGCGAAAGGAATTAAATCTTTATACCTAGCCATTGTTCCATCTTCATTCATTACCTCACAAATTACAGCACTAGGATTTAATTTAGCTAATTTGGAAATATCCACTGAAGCTTCAGTATGACCTGCTCTTTCTAGTACACCGCCATCTCTTGCGACTAATGGGAAAACATGTCCAGGTGAAACTATATCATTTCTAGTCGAACTTTTTTTGATTGCGGTTCTTATTGTTTTGGCTCTATCATGAGCAGAAATTCCAGTAGAAACTCCTCTCTTAGACTCTATTGAAACAGTAAACGCAGTTTGTGTTCTTGATTTATTTACTGGCGACATCAATGGTAAATTTAATTTTTTAACTTTTTTTGAGGTAAGAGCTAAACAAATTAAACCTCTTCCATGTTTTGCCATAAAATTAATCTTTTTATAATCACATTTTGAACCTGGGATAACTAAATCCCCTTCATTTTCTCTGTCACCATCATCAACTAAAACAAACATTTTTCCTTTTTTTGCATCTTTCAATATTTCGTTAATAGGTGAATAATTTTTTTTTTTCATTAGTTTGATAATTTTAATATATATTTACTAAATATATCTAATTCTACATTTACTAAGTCATTCTTTTTTAAATCTTTCAAATTTGTTAATTTCAAAGTATGAGGAATAACACTTATCTCAAAAAAGTTTCTAGCTACTTTTGAAATTGTTAAAGATATACCGTTAATAGAAATTGAAGCTTTTTCTATCAAATATTTAAATAATTTACGATTTTCTAATTCTAATTTTACATTCCAGGATTTATCGATAATATCTATTGATTTGACCTTAGCTCTTGTATCGACATGACCCTGAACATAATGACCAGATATTTTTTGGCCATGAAAAATTGATTTTTCTATATTTATCTTTTTGCCTATTTTAGCGTATTTAAAATTTGATCTTTTTAAAGTTTCTTTAGAAAGATAAAATAAAAAAGATTTTTTCTTTATTCTAATCAAAGTCAAACACACGCCATCACAACAAACTGATTCTCCTATATCAGTTTTATTAAATCTAATGCTTGAAGCTATTTCTATAACAAGACTACCTGAAACATATTTGGAACTCTTTCTTATACTCTTAATAGTTCCTTGATTATAAATAATTCCATTAAACATACTTCAATTTTGCCTTATAAATATTTTCACCATTTAGATTAACTTTAATCTTTTTAGTTAGTTTTATTTTTTTGATAAATCCAATTGAGATATTGTTTTTTCCCATTTTCTTCAAAAAAGCAGCTGACTTAAAAATGTATAGGTTAAAAATCAAATTATTTTTAATTAATGTATCCAAAAAAACTAATCCGCTTTCTACAAGAATTCTATTAAAATTATAATTTTTTAAAATTCTAAATAATTTTATAAAATCATTTTTATTTTTCAAAGATTTTACGTAAATCATTTTTACTCCTTTTTTTCTTAAAAAAGTAATCTTTTTGCTTTTATTTACCTCAGAAACAAGAAAAATTTTTCTTTTAATTTTGCTTTTAAATATTTTTAAGTTTTTTTTAATTTTCAATTTTCTATCTATTATTATCAAATCAGGTTTATTTTTATCAAGACCATTAATCCTACAATTTAGCGATGAATTGTCCTCATTAATAGATTTAGATGTAGACATAATACCCTCGTATTCTGATCTAAGTAAATGAGCTCTTTTTCTAGAAAGACTATTTGTTATCCATTTTGAGTGGCCTTTTTTGATTGTACAGAAATCTTTTGAAATTGCTATTTTAGCATCTATATAAGGTGAAGAACTTTTTTTTGTAAAAAAATAACTCTCATAAAAATCATTAAAACTCTTTAGATTTAGCCTGTACGTCTTAATCTTTTTTTTTATAAGAACGGTTTTTGATTTTTTAGCCGTTCTTGAATCAACATCATTAAAAGAAAAAAAAACTCTTTTTATTCCTTTTTTTGCAATAATGTTAGTACAAGGAGGTGTTAAACCATAATGAGTACATGGTTCCATTGTTACGTAAAGATCTGAATTATTGAATTTTTTTTTTGAATTTAGTGCATTATATTCAGCATGTGGTCTTCCATTTAAAGAAGTATGTCCAGAACCAATTACAGAATTATCTTTTATAACCACACATCCAACTGAAGGATTTGAGCTTGTTTTTCCTACATTAATTTTTGCTATGTTGAAAGCTAATTTTAAAAAGTTATTATGATTTGTTTTCATCTAAATTGCCGACAAATTGTTCAAAATCCTTTGCTTCTTTAAAGTTTTTATATACTGAAGCAAAACGAACATAGGCGACCTTATCTAGATAAGACAATCCTTCCATGATAAATTTTCCAATAGTAGATGTTGGAACTTCGCTTTCACCAAGTCCTTCGACTTTCATAACTATCCTGGATATAAATTTTTCAATAGTTTCTGAGTCAATTGGTCTTTTACGAGTTGCGATTCTTACAGATTTTGAAATTTTATCTCTATCAAATGGCTCTCTTTTGCTATTCCCTTTAATTACTGTTAACTCTTGAAACTGAATCCTTTCAAATGTTGTAAATCTCATTCCTCCATTGCAAGTACATAATCTTCTTCTTCTAACTGCAGTGCCCTCTTCGCAAGGCCTGGAATCAACAACTGAAGTATCTTTCTCTCTGCAAAATGGACAAAGCATAGTTATGTATTTTTATTTAATTACTATATATAGGG
The DNA here is from genome assembly GCA_902620585.1 of uncultured Pelagibacteraceae bacterium. GTDB lineage: Bacteria > Pseudomonadota > Alphaproteobacteria > Pelagibacterales > Pelagibacteraceae > Pelagilacustribacter. The sequence continues at coordinate 25,093 of CACNJC010000007.1, forward strand.
AAAGAAGAGCAAAGATCAATAACCTCTTTTTGAACTTCTTTTTCTATTTTTGAATTATTCTCAGGGTTTTTGCTTAAACCTTTAACTACTTTTGTGATTAAATCAGCAACTAAGCTAAATTCACTAGAACCAAATCCCCTTGTTGTGCAAGCTGGGGTTCCAAGCCTTATCCCAGAAGTTATCATTGGACTTTGCGTATCAAATGGAATTCCATTTTTATTACAAGTAATATTTGAACGAACAAGTGAAGCTTCGGCATCTTTACCAGTTACATTAAAGTCTCTTAAGTCTACAAGCATAAGATGAGTATCTGTGCCGCCAGAAAAAATTTTAAAACCATTTTCAATTAGTCTATTAGATAAAATTTTTGCATTTCCAATGACATTTTGTGAATATACTTTAAAATCTTTTGAAAGAGCTTCTTTAAAACAAACAGCTTTAGCTGCTATTACATGCATCAAGGGTCCACCTTGAAGTCCTGGAAAAATTGCACTATTAAATTTTTTTATTAAATCTTCCCTATTAGTTAAAATTATTCCACCTCTAGGACCTCTTAAAACTTTATGTGTTGTAGAAGTTACTACATCCGCATACTTTATTGGATTAGGATAAACTTCACCCGCTACAAGTCCTGAGAAATGAGCCATATCAACTAGCAAATAAGCATTAACCTTGTCACAAATATTTCTAAATTTTTTGAAATCTATAACTCTTGAATAAGCACTACCTCCAGCTATAATTAATTTTGGTTTGTGCTCCAAAGCCAACTTCTCAACATTTTCATAATCAATCAAACCTGTTTCTTTGTTTACATCGTAATGGATTGCATTAAACCATTTGCCTGACTGTGCTGGCTTAGCTCCATGAGTTAGATGTCCACCTGAGTTCAGGCTCATACCTAATATAGTATCTCCAGGTTTAATTAGAGCTAGATAAACCGCTCCATTAGCCTGAGCACCTGAATGTGGCTGAACATTCGCAAAATTACATTTAAATAATTTTTTAGCACGCTCAATTGCTAAAGACTCTGAAAGATCAACGTGCTCACACCCGCCATAATATCTCTTGCCTGGATATCCTTCGGCATATTTATTTGTTAAAACTGACCCTTGAGCCTCTAGGACTGCGTTTGAAACAATATTTTCAGAAGCTATTAATTCTATATGATTTTGTTGTCTTATAAATTCATTCTTAACTGAATCGTAAAGTTCAGCATCAACCTCTTTTAAATTAGATTTAAAAAAGTTATTCAAAAATTTATTTACTTTTATTACCGTAGACATTTTATATCTTCTTAATTCTTTTTAGATGCCTTCCACCTTCAAATTTAGTTTGTAAAAAAACTGAAACAAGTTTTAAAGCATCTTTTTTATTAATTAATCTTGATCCTAAAGTAATAATATTAGCATTATTATGTTGTCTACACAATCTTGTAGATTTTAAGTTATAGCACACTGCAGCCCTAATTCTTTTAGTTTTATTAGCACTTATAGCCATTCCAGTGCCAGAACCACAGACTAATATTCCAACATCACTTTTACTTGATTTAACTCTATTTGAGACTTTTTTTGCATAGTCGGGATAGTCAACTGAACTTTCATTTGAGGGACCCAAATCAATTATAGAAATATTCTTATTTATTAAGAAATCTTTAATCAACTCTTTTAACCTGTAACCAGCATGATCCGAACTTATACAGACTTTTTTGAATAAAGATTTCAATCTATTGAAATGGATTTTCTAAAACACAAGCTACTAAATGAATACGCGATTGTTCGCCACCATTAAAAAAATTATGGTATTTTGTATTGTTAGTTATTGTTACTCGACCGTCTGCAGGTAAATGTTTGGCAACATCTTCAATTACCATTTTACAGCCAGGGTTAGTAATTATCGGTATATGTAATCTTGGTTCAGGATCTTTGTGCCAACTTAATGTTGATCTTGGTTCTTTAAGTAGTATTCTTACTCTTCCTAATTTAAATTTTGAACTTAAAATATTATATACTTCTTCAAAATAAGTATTTTTAAATTCATTTGTTAATTCTGTATACTTAGATTCATCAATGGGTTTATCTCTCGCTACCTCTTTTCCTGATTCATCTGGTTTTGTCCAATATATACCTCGTACGTTATGACCTTTAATAGAATTTTCATCACCAGGAATTTTGTTCATTGGTATCGCAGCAAAGTTTGTTATCCCTAAAGTTTGGTATTTTGATTTTTTTAAAATTTTCTCTAGATCAGATCTAAGTTTGTTTACATCAAAAGTAAGATCTGGAACTTGATAAAAATCTTCAAATGTTACTGAATTGGACATATTTAACTATTAAATTACTTTGCTTATAAGGTATAATATTATATTTGTCGCATAAATAATAATACATAAAAATAAAAAAATGAAGATTTTAGGGAAATTTCCATCAACAAGATTGAGAAGAGTTCGCAAGTCAGGGTGGATAAGAAGACTCGTCTCAGAAAACAGTTTGAGTGTTAATGATTTAATATTACCTATTTTTGTTAGAAATGGAAAAAATAAGATTGAGTCAATTAAAACTTTGCCAGGAGTTAATAGATATTCTGTTGATAAATTAAATGTAATTATGAACAAAGTTAGAAGCTTCAGAATACCAATGGTTGCTTTATTTCCTTATACAGAAAAAAACAAGAAAGACAGATACGGCACCGAAGCATTAAACAAGAATAATCTTATTTGTAAGTCTTTAAGGTTTATAAAAAAAAAATATCCAGATATAGGGGTAATGTGCGACGTAGCTCTAGATCCATATACTTCACACGGACATGATGGCATTATAATTGATAAAAAGATTGATAATGACAAAACAATTGAAGTTTTAGTTAATCAAGCTTTACTTCAAGCAAAAATGGGGTGCGATGTAATCGCGCCATCTGATATGATGGATGGTAGAGTTGGAGTCATTAGAAAGGCTCTAGACAAATATAGTTATCAAAATGTAAGCATTCTCTCTTACGCAGTTAAATATGCATCAAATTTTTATGGACCATTTAGGGACGCAGTAGGATCAAAATCTAATTTAAAGTCAGATAAAAAATCCTATCAAATGGATTTTAAAAATTCAAATGAAGCTTTTAGGGAAGTTGGGTTGGACATTAAAGAAGGAGCAGATATGGTTATGGTTAAACCAGGAATGCCGTATCTGGATATCATTAAAAGTATTAAGGATAATTTTAGGATTCCAGTTTTCGCTTACCAAGTTTCCGGTGAATACAGTCTGATAAAACATGGTATTAAAAAAAAATTAATAAATGAAGAAAGTATAATTGAAAGTTTGATGTCGTTTAAAAGAGCTGGCGCATCTGCCATAGTAACCTATTTTGCATTGGATGCAGCAAAAAAAATAAAAAATCAGCTAAAATAATTTTCTAAAATGATTCTAGATTTAGGGAATAATAAATTATTTGGAATAAAAAATTTATTTAATAACATACTTCGTGTAAATGTAAGTGATTTTTTGACTAAAAAGTTTGATATTTCTTTTGGAACGCTTTGTTGAATCAAAAAATTTGGTACTTCATAAGTATACCCATCTATTTTTATCTTCCTTAATTCAAGTATATTATCAGAGGAATGATCGAATTTTTTTAAATTAGTATCGTATCCTAATTCTTTAATAAGATTAATTTCAAATAAAATATAAACTATGATCCAATTTTCTAATTTTAATGCTTCTATAAATTTTTCAAAAGAATTGTAAATATTTTTGTAAGGTTGAGACTCAGGTAGTAGAGAATTTAACAAGGAGCATAAAGAAATAATTGCAGAAGTTCTTTCCTTATCATTGAAATATTTAGGTGAAATTGCTTTGACTAATTCTGTTCTAAAGTAACCAATTTTATTGTCATTTTTTGAATTATTAAAAACAAATAACTTATTAGAAATTTGTAAGTAATTTCTAATTTTTCTCGAGTTACCGCCGTAAACAATGCCATTGACTCTACCTTTGTCTGGCGTAAAAACATTTATTATATTTGCATTTTCTCTAAATTTCCTTTTAGATAAAAGGTAGCATTCGTCTTCCCAGTTCATATAATTTTTAGAGAGCGTAATAATTTACTTGCTGCATTCTGTTGTGCATTTTTTTTAGAATTTCCCGTACCAATATATTTTTTTGAATTTGGTATTTGAACATCTGTTTTGAAGATAGGCTTATGTTCAGGACCCGATTTTTTATAAAAAGTATATTTAGGAAGTTCTTTATATTTTTTAAGACTATGCTCTTGTAATTGAGTTTTGGCATCTATTAAAGGTATCTTTGAATTTTCTAAATATTTTTTCCAATGATTTAAAATAAATTTTTCAGCAGAATTTAAGCCACCGTCCAAATAAATTGCTCCGATTAGAGCTTCTAGACAATCGCCAACTATTTTATTTGTAGACTTTTGACTTGATTTATTTGATGAACCTAAAAACATAAATTTTTTTATATTCAGTGTGTCAGCTATATTGGAACATGTTTTTTTGTTTACTAAATTTGCAAATTTCTTATCGATTATTCCCTCTTTTTCATTTGGATAATTCTGAATTAATTTTTTAGAAATAATTAATCCTAGAACACGATCACCTAAAAATTCTAATTTTTCATTATTATGAGTATTATCGTAACTTTTATGCACTAATGACTCTTTAAATAAATTAGGGTCTTTGAAATTATATTCTAAAGTGTTTTCTAGTTCTTTTAAATTCTTTATCATTTTATTTTTTTTAAAGTTCTGTTTAATCTAAATGATTTTTTTAAAGTCCAAAATTCAAACAACCCTCCCTTTAATGTATCATTAGAGAAAAAAATTAGTTGAGCTTTGCCTACTAAATTTATTAGATTTACGTACCCAACACTATCAAGATATCTACTATCTTTTGAGCAATCCCTGTTATCACCTAATAAAAAAAAATGATCTATTGGAACTTTAAATTTTCTTGAGTTCTGTAGTGTTCCCTCTTTATTGTATACTGCGTAATAAGAAACACCATTAGGCAAAGTTTCTTCAAAAGCATTTACTTCAAATGAAAATTGTCCACATCTAACATTAGAAATACTTTCAACTTTTTTTCTTTTAATTTTATTATCATTAATAAATAAATCTCCATTAATAAATTGGATTTCATCGCCAGGAAGCCCTATTAATCGTTTTATATAATCAGTTCTATTGTCTACTGGAGTTTTAAAAACAACTAAATCACCCTGAGTGGGTTTTTTATAAAAAAATCTATCATCAGATATTTTTGGGCTAAATGGAAAAGAATGTTTGCTAAAACCATAAGTAAATTTAGACACAAAGATACGATCACCTATAAGCAAAGTAGGTTCCATTGAAGAAGAAGGTATATAAAAAGGTTGTATGATTAATGATCTAATAACTATAGCAATTATTAAAGCATAAATTATAGTTTTGATATTTTCTTTTACAGAATTTATAAATTTTGTTTTCTTCATATTGAAATCACAACTGTTGCTACTGCATAAGGCTTATCATCCGTTAAAGACAAAAAAATATCAATTTTCTTTTTATTCATAATTTTATGAACAATTTTATTTGTGTTTCCAGTTAATCTAATCCTAGGTTTTCCAGATTTTACATTAAAAATCACTATTTCTTTAAAACTAATTCCTTTAGAAATCCCTAAACCTATAGCTTTTGAAAAAGCTTCTTTGGCAGCAAATCTTTTTGCGTAACAACTGGCAACATTTTTTACTCTTGCACATTTTTCAATCTCTTTTTTATGAAATAGTTTTGTAATAAATTTTTTATTTTTAATGGATTCTTTAATTCTACTTATGTTCGCTATATCTGTACCAATTCCATAGATTTTCATTATTTTATAATTTTTCTAAATTTTTTGATACAATTAGGTAAGCCTACGAATATTGACTCGCCAATTAAAAAATGGCCAATATTGAACTCTTTTATACCTTTAATTTTAGACAATATCTTTGATGATTTGTAAGTAAGACCATGACCTGCATGAACTTCTAGGCCTAACTTGTTGCCTAAATAAACAACATTTCTTATTTTATCAAATTCTTTTTTATAATTTTTATTTTGATTTACTAAATTACAGAATTTACCTGTATGGATTTCGACACAATCTGCGTTAAGCAACTTCGATTTTATCAAATCTTTTTTGCTTGGCTCAATAAATAGACTTACTCGAGAATTATTTTTTTTTAATTTATAGATTATTTCTTTTAAAAAATTTTTTTTGTAATCTAAATTTAAACCACCCTCCGTTGTAATTTCTTTTCTTTTTTCAGGTACAATACAAATAAAAGGTGGTTTGTTCTTTAAAGCTATTTTTAACATTTCCCTTGTAGCTGCAATTTCTAAATTTAAGGGAATTCTTAATTTAGATTTAATGATTTTTAAGTCAGTATCTTTTATATGACGTCTATCTTCTCTTAAGTGTATAGTTATTGAGTCAGCTCCAGATTTTTCAGATAAAATTGCAGCTTTTAATGGACTCGGGTACTTTTCACCACGAGCGTTTCTTACAGTTGCAACATGATCTATATTTACTCCAAGTCTAATATTTTTCATTAAAGATTTCTACTGCCTGGTTTTATGGCTTTAATCAAAGATAGACTCTCTGGCAGGTTATCTTTTGTATAAGTAGGTATATCCAATTTAATTTGAGAAATAATTTTTTCTTTGATTACTGATTTACCATTTGATCTATCAATAATACACGAATAGCCTACAATTTCACCACCAGACTCGATTACCAATTTAGAACATTCTAAACTTGATTTACCTGTTGTTATAACATCTTCTACTATTAAAACTTTTTTATTTTTAGCTATATTAAAATCTCTTCTGAGCTTAAATTCACCATTTATTCTTTCCGAAAATATTGTCTCTTTATTTAAAATTTTTCCAATTTCATAACCTATAATAATCCCTCCCATTGCAGGTGACAATACTATGTCAAAGTCTGCTAATGACGATTTTATTTTTTCAGCCAGAGAATTACATATTTTGGAAGCTTTTTGGGGTTTGCTTAGTAGCTGTGCGCACTGCACATATTTTGGACTATGCAGACCTGACGATAAAATAAAGTGGCCATCTTGCAAAGCTTTAGTTTCTTTTAAAATTTTCAAAGATTCTTCTAATGAAAGCATTTTTTTTCTGTTTATGACGAACTATTCTAAAATTAAACTTATTTTGTTTTATTTGACTTATCAAGTTTGTAAAGTTTTTTAAATCTTTTATTTGTAAATCAAACGAAAATTGTAAATAATCTTTTTTCCTTTTTAACATTTCAACATTCAGGATATTGCCCTTATTTATTCCAATAAGTGAACTAATATTACCAAGAACACCGGGTTTATGGGGTAAATCAACAACTAAAGTTGTTTTATAATCTTTTTCTTTAATTTTATTGTTTTCAAGTGACTTATCTTGCCAATATCTTTTAATAGATGCTCTTGCTTTTCCGGTTTTAGTGGAAGACAGCCAATGAAGAGATGGCGAAGCATTTTTTGAAGTAAGAATTTCAATCATATCTCCATTTTTTAATTCTGTTTGCAAAGATGATTCTCTACCATTAATATTGCATCCAATAGCGCTATCACCAATCTTTGTATGGACGGCATAAGCAAAATCTATTGGGGTTGCATTTTTAGGTAATTTAATTACCGCACCTTTAGGCGTGAAACAAAAAACATTTTCTTGAAACATTTGTAATTTTGTAAATTCATAGTAATGTTCAGGGCTATTACCTGTTTCAATAATCTCAACTAAATCTCTTAACCAATCATACTCTTTCCACGATAACTCTGAAAATTTTTCAGAAGATTTATATTTCCAATGAGACGCGATCCCTCTTTCAGCAAATTCATGCATTTCATTTGTTCTTATTTGAATCTCAATTCTATTTTTCTTAGGTCCTATAACAGATGTATGAATAGATCTGTACTTATTGATTTTTGGTGTAGATATATAATCCTTAAATTTTCCAGGTATTGCTGAAAACTTGCTGTGAAAAATTCCCAAAGTTTTGTAACATTCGTCGATATCTTTAACTAAAATTCTAAATCCAATTATGTCAGTAAGTTGCTCCAAGGAAATTTTTTTGCTTTGAATTTTTCTCCATATTGAAAAAGGAGTTTTCTCCCTACCTGTAATTTTTGCATTAACACCATTTTTTTTTAATAATTCAATCAATTCTGCAGCTATAATTTTAAAAGTGTCTTCTCTATTGCTTTTAATAAAATTTAGTCTATCCAAAATTAATTCTCTTGCCGGTTTATTTAACACAGAGAAAGAAAGATCCTCTAATTCATCTCTTATTCTATTCATTCCCATTCTATCCGCCAATGGAGCATAAATTTCCATTGTTTCTTTTGCTTTTCTAATAATTTTTTCTTTGTCTTTAACAAATTGTATTGTTCTCATATTATGTAATCTATCTGCAAGTTTCACTAACAAGACTCTTATATCTTTAGAGGTTGCTAATATTAATTTTCTAAAATTTTCTGCTTTTGAATTATCAGAAACTTTATCCTCTAATGCAGACAATTTTGTTACACCATCAACTAAATTTGCAACTTCTTCTCCAAACTCCTTTTTAACAGTTTCGTAAGTTACTTTTGTATCTTCAATTGTATCATGTAACAATCCGGTTGTAATAGTTGCGCTGTCAAGTTTTAACTCGGTTAAAATATTTGCAACTGCTACAGGATGAATAATATAAGGAACTCCTTCATCTCTTTTTTGATTTTGATGTGCATCTAAAGCAAAACTGTAAGCTTTATTTAATGAGTCGGAGTTTAAAAATTTATTATATGATTTTATCTTATCAATTAATTCACTATTATTAATCATACTTAAATAATAACACTTTTAGACAATCTTGTAATCTCTATCCTTGATTTTTGACTTAATTCATTAATTAAAAAATCAACATTTTTCTTAATAATAGGATGAGTCCATTTAGGATCTATTTCTTTAATTGGATAAAGTACAAAATTTCGATTGTGAGACCTGGGATGAGGAATTTTTAATGATTTGCCCACTTCAATCAATCCTTTGAAGTCTATTATGTCAATATCACAAACTCTAGGGTCATTTTTCTTTGTTTTTACTCTTCCAATCTTTTTTTCTATTAAAAAAATTTCTCTTAATAATTCAGTTGGATTAAATTCATAATCTATTAGCAAACCTATATTAGCAAATTTCGGCAATCTCTTATTTGGATAAGATGGAGTTTCATAAAAACTTGAAATCTTTTTTATTTTTATTTTTGAATTAATTAACAAATTGATTGCTATGGAAATATTTTCAAATTTTGATCCAAATTTTGAGTTGAGATTAGAGCCAATATTTAAATGAATCATTTGTTATTCTTACTTAATAGTCTAGCTTTTTCTCTTTTCCAATCTCTAGTTTTTTTGACTTGTCTCTTATCGTAAAGTTTTTTTCCTTTTGCAACTGCTATTTCAACTTTTACTTTTCCTTTCAAGAAATACATTTTTGTAGGAATTATCGTTAAACCTTCTTGATTAATTTTGCCGATCAATTTATTTATTTCTTTTCTATTTAAAAGAAGTTTTCTATTTCCTTTTGGATCGTGATTATTGTATGACGACTGTCTGTACAAAGGTATATGTGAATTAATCAAAAATAATTCACCGTTGCTATCTACAGCATATGAGTCTGCTATACTACCTTTACCATCTCTCAAAGATTTTACTTCTGAGCCTTTAAGAGAAATTCCAGCCTCGATCGTTTCTAAAAAAAAATAATTAAAACTTGCTTTTCTGTTTAGACAGATAATCTTGTGACCGGGGGTTAATTTATGTTTCATTAAAGCAATTTTGCAGATTTAAGCGCTTTCGAAATTTGCTTTTTTGTTTCTTCTTTAACGCCAACCAAAGGCAATCTTACTTCCGGTTTGCAAAGTCCAATTAACGAAGCTGCGTATTTTACGGGGGAAGGATTGCTTTCTATAAACATTGCTGCATGTATTGGCTGAAGAATTTTATCTAATTTTTCAGAATCTTTAAATCCATCTTCACAAGAAGATTGAAAATCTGAACAAAGTTTAGCAGCAATATTAGCCGTCACACTTATAGATCCTATACCTCCTCTCTTATTAAACTCTAGTGCGTTATCATCGTTTCCTGTTAATTGAATAAATTCTTTACCCATCTTTTTTAATTGCTCATCTACTCTACTAAGATCTCCTGTAGCATCTTTTACACCCACTATATTTTTTAATTCATACAATTTAGCCATTGTTTCAACTGACATATCTATAACTGAGCGTGAAGGTATATTGTAAATAACGATAGGTATGCCAACATTATCATTAATCTTTTTGTAGTGTTGATATAAACCTTCTTGTGTTGGTTTATTATAATACGGTGTAACTACAAGCAAAGCATCTGAACCAGCTTTTTCGGCATATTTAGAAAGTTCAACGGCTTCAGAGGTAGAATTTGAACCTGTGCCTGCTATTACAGGAATTTTCCCATTACATTCTTCTACAGAAATCTTAATTATTCTTTTGTGTTCATCATGGGACAAAGTCGGCGACTCACCTGTAGTACCTCCTGGAACAACGCCGTTTGTTCCATTTTTAAGGTGATAATGAATTAATTTACGATAAACATCCTCATTTAGAGCGTTGTTTTCGAATGGAGTAAGTAAGGCTACAATTGATCCTTTAAGCATAAAACAATATAAGGTAATTAATTTTTAACTTATGCCTTATAAATTAATTAGTCTAGTATTTTTATTATCTTTTTTAATTATTGATTTAGCTCATTCTGATACAGGTTTCGTTTTACCTTTAAAAAAACCGTCGATTTTTAAAAAAATTGAAAAAAGTAGAAATTTAGAGTTAGGCTCAAACTTACCTAAACAGAAACCAATTTTAGGATCACCTAAAATTGAAAAAACGATCACTAAAGAAAAAGAAGTAATTAAAAAAGAAACAACAAAAAAGGACAAAATAGTAAAAATCGATACTAGTTTTATTTTTCCAGAGAAAAAACCTGCTACTTTTAAAACATCAAGCAAAGAAGCTAAAAGTTCAACTATTTTAAATTTAAAAGATTTTGCTAAAGCTAAAGAAGTTATGAAATTTGTTAAAGCCAAAAAGTGGAATAGCGCAATGAAAACAGCTGAAAAAGTTAAAGATAGAGATTTCAGAACTTTGATTACATGGATGTATTTAAAAACAACAGGTAACGCTGCTACTTTTAATGACTATAAAAAGTTTATTGAAAGAAATTCAGATTATCCAAGAATAAATAGAATAAAGTACCTTGCTGAAAAAAAAATTTATTTAAAAAATACCTCTCCGACATCTGTAATAAATTGGTTTGAAAAAAACCCTCCATTAGGAGGTTTAGGAAAAATTAAGCTTGCTGAAGCTTTTTTAGAACAAGGAAAAAATAAAGAGGTTGAAATTTTATTGAAAGATGGTTGGGTTACTGCTGATATACCAAAAAACGATTTAGGTTATTACAGAGCTAAGTTTAAAAAATTTTTAACAGCGGAAGATCATTTAAAAAGAGCTGATTATCTTGCATGGGAGAGAAAATATTGGGATTTAAAAAGAATGTTAAAATATCTGCCTACAGATGAGAGAGCTCTTTATAATGCTAGACAAATATTAATGAGTAACTCTTACGGTGTTGATAATGCAATATCTAAAGTACCTGCACATCTTAAAAATGATCCTGGTTTAGAGTTTGATAGATTAAGATGGAGAAACAGAAGAGGAAGATTAGAAGGATCATTAGAAATTCTTTACAAAAATGCTAATAAGACCGAAAGACAAATGATAAGACCAGATTTGTGGTGGGAACAAAGAAAAAGCGTTACAAGATCTTTAATTTACAAAAAAAGATATAAGACGGCTTACAAAATATCAAGTGAGCATTCATTGTCTTCTGGCGCTTCTTTCGCAGAAGCTGAATGGCTGTCTGGTTGGATAGCTTTATCTTTTTTAAATTCAGCAGAATATGCAATAAATCATTTTGAAAATTTTTATAACAATGTTGGCTATCCAATTAGTTTAGCTAGAGGTGCTTACTGGTTAGGTGCTGCCTATAAAGAAATAGGGAATGAGGAAATAGCAAATAAATATTTTACAGAGGGAGCAAAATTTCCAATGACTTATTATGGGCAACTTTCATTTAATGAAATTAAACCTGGTGAAAATTTTGAACTAATTGATCAATCAAATTTCGATAAAGATTATGAAAAAATATTCAGAAAAAATAGATTGATAAAGCATGTTATTCTCCTTAAGGAACTTGACTCAACAAAATACACAAAGGACATTCTTAAACATCTTGCTGCTTTAAACGTGGAAAAAGGGAGCGAAATCTTAGCAGCAAAATTGTCTACGGATGTTGGTAGGTATGATTTTGCAATACAAATATCTAAGCAAGCTTCATATGAAAAAAGATTTTATAATAAATTCAATTATCCAATTATAACAACCCCTAAAGAAATTAATAATAAGACTATGCCTAGCTCTGAGGTAGTTTTAGCCATAATAAGACAAGAAAGTGAATTCGATGCAAAAGCTAATAGTTGGGCTGGAGCTAGAGGAATGATGCAGCTAATGAAATATACTGCTAAGGTAGTAGCTAAGCAAGCTAAGCTGCCTTATAGTATAAGTAGGTTAACTCGCGATCCAGAATATAATATAAAACTTGGAACATATTATTTCAATTCATTAATAGAGGATTACAACGGTGTTTATCCATTTGCTATCGCTGCTTATAATGCGGGACCTAACAGAGTAAAAACTTGGAGAAGGGTTAATGGTGATCCATCAAAAGGAAAATTATCATATGTAAATTGGATAGAACTAATAAGATTTAAGGAAACAAGAAATTACGTACAAAGAGTTTTAGAAAATATAAACGTATACAAGTACATGCTTAGTAAAGAACCTGTAAAAATTGACAGTTTCTTTAATTAGTTTTGGCGGAAGAGGAGAGATTCGAACTCTCGGTACGATGTTACTCGTACGGTTAGTTAGCAACCAACTGGTTTAAACCGCTCACCCACTCTTCCATTAAACCAAATTTATTTAGTACTATTTATTAAATAATTAACTTATAAATCAATCAAAAAAATGGTCAAATGAAGAAAAGCTTATTAAAGGGTTCATTATTTACTATTGGAGCTTCGCTTTGGTGGGGAGTAATAGGAGTTCTGTACTTTAAATTTGTTTCGTTTGCTTCTGCACTTGAATTATCAATTCATAGAGCTATTTGGACTGCAGTACTACTATTATTTACTACTCATTATTATTCTAAATGGAATGAGCTTAAAAAGATAATAATAAAAAAAACTAACATTTTTATTTTTTTTTTTACTGGACTTTTGATCTCAATAAATTGGTTTACTTGGTTATACGCAGTACAAACAAACAATCTTTTAGATGGTGCTTTAGGCTACTATATTTTTCCAATCTTAAGTGTTTTTTTTGGTTTTATTTTTTTAAAAGAGGAATTAAATAGAAATCAAGCGATTTCGATTGGTCTCGTAATTTTTGCATTAATCTATTTTTTGTTAAAATTAGGTGAAGTTCCTTGGATTGGTATTACCGTAGCATTAACATTTAGTTTATATAATTTGATTAGAAAGAAAATCAAAGTTTCATCAGATATAGGTTTATTAGTTGAAACTTTGCTTATTTCACCTTTAGCAATTGGACTCTTTATTTTCTTAATTAATAATGATTCAAATATATTTTCAATAAATAACCCAAGACAATCTTTTTATCTTTTTTGGGCTGGGCTTATGACTCTTGTGCCTCTTTTTTGGTATACAAAAGGATTTAAAATTATTGGTATAGGTCCAGCAAGTATGATATTTTTTCTTACACCAACTGCACAGTTTGTTTTAGGACTTTTTTATTATAATGAGCCTTTAATTTTTGATGAGATAATTTCATTTGTATTTATTTGGATTGCAGTAGTAATTTATCTTAATGAACTACGTAAAGAATAAATTATTATTATTGTTACAGGAACAATTATTGAAACCAAAAATGAAATAAATAATAAATTTGTTTGTATTATCGTGTTAAACATTTCTTTTGAAAATAAATTTCCAACCAAAATACTACTTTGAAAATCAGTGCTTGGAAAAAAAAGCAAACCACTAATCAAACCAAATATTATCGATAAATAAGCCAACTTATAATTTATCTTTTTGTTAAAAAAACCATAAAAAATAGTAACTACTGCAGCACAACATAATAAATCAGCTAATAAAAAAAGATAAAGTATACTATATCCTTTTGATGCAAAAATAAAAACAATTACACTCAGTACTAATATTATTAAATTTGCTTTTTCTTTAATTTTTTTTCCTGAAATTTTTTTATGTATTTCATTTCCATTTATAATTATTAAACTAGATATAGCGTTTATTAATGTATCTATAGTGCTTAACGTAAGTGATAGAGCAAGGATTAAGACCCCTAAAGTAATAAAAAAGTGTTTTTTATCAAGTATCAGTTCAAAAAAAGCTAGATCCGGAATAACTTTTGAATTTAATGAATAGGAAATAAGCCCAGTGTAGCCCATCCAAAATACAATTAAGAAAATAATTATAAAAGCAATTATTAAACTTGATTTTAAAATAGTTTCATTTTTTGCAGAAAATACTCTTTGCCAATTTCCTTGATGAAATAAATTTGTAGCTGCTACAGCTATAAAAAAAGTTAATCCAGCCGTATAGTTTGGCAAATATTTTATATCAATTAAATTTGAAGAATTTTTTTTTATAATTTCATAACTTGATAAATCTAACTTTCCTAGGATGATAAATACAGAGACTAAAAGTATTAACAGTATAAAACTAAATTGATATTTATCAGTTATAATAGAAAGTTTAAATCCTCCCTTAAGAATATATAACAAGCAAATAATTAATGTTATTCCTGATGTTATCCATAAAGGTATTTTTGAGATATAGTTTAATAAGAAGGCTATAGCTGTAACTTCAGCTATCAGAAATATCGTTAAATAAAATAATATTAAAAAAAGACTTATTTTTAATATCTTATCTCCAAATCTCTTCTTAATAAATTCTGTTAAGGTTAAACCTCTTGGAAATTCTTTTCTAATTTTCGGTCCAAAATTATATAAAAATAACATTGGAGATGCTGCTCCTAATGCATATCCAATTACAGCTCCTATTCCTCCCCAAGTAGCTGCTGATGCTGGTCCAAACAAAATCCACGCTCCTAAAGCAGATGCTGTTAAACTTGCAGTTAATGAAAAAATATTTTCATTCCTATTTCCAACGATATAACTTCTATTATTAGTAATTTTTCTTGAATATAAATAACCTAATCCAATAAAAAAAATGCCAATTATTATTATGGTTGTTAATGATGTTTGTATTGATATATAAGCTTTTTCCATAAATCCCTCACTGAATTACCGGTCAGGTTCTTAGGGTATGATCTCAGTCCTTTTGACACCCCTTATGTTATTATACGTTTATTTTTGGTAATAAGTCAAATGATGCTGTGTCTATTCTTGATGAATGTTCTCTTCTCATCTTCCAATCATTCTTTATCCCTGCTTGGGCAATACTAATAGCGTTTCGGCCATATTTTGCATTAGTAAAATCTATCGCCTTCATTAGTGTTTTTGATTTATTCTCTAAGATTGGTGTTAATAGATTAAACTCTTTCTCTGATGACTCTTTTAATTTAGAAAGAATAATTCCTGCTTTTTGATAGAAATATCCATACTTATAAATTTTTTCTAAACCTTTGATTGCCGTTTTTACAAGTTCAAAGCTATTGTTTGAAGATACCGGTAGTTCAATAGTAATTGAATTTGAATAATACTTTCTATTTCTATCAAATGGACTTGTTCTTATGAAAACCGTTATTGCTCTTGTTGTTTGTTTATCTATTCTAATTTTCTCTGCTGCATTTAAGCAATGAGTTGTTATTGATTCTCTTAATTTTTCTAAACTTTCTACTTTTTTTCCAAAAGATCTTGATACACAACAGCTTTTTCTTTTTGTATCCTCTGTTTCTAAATCGATGCAAGGAATGCCTCTCAATTCCATCACTGTTTTTGCACCTAACACGTTGGTGCTTTTTTTAACCCAAGTATTTGAAATATTTTTTAATTCCAAAGCATTGTTAATACCATTTTTTTTATATAACTTAGATAATTGTTTCCCTACTCCCCAAATATCTGCGATATCAAAATTTTTCAAAACACTATCGATATTTTTTTTTAGGTACATAACACCTGTTTTATCTTTTTTAGCTATATGATTTGCCACTTTGCTCAAAGTTTTCGTGCTTGAGATACCCACGCTTGTTGGTATTCCTGTCCATTTTAAAACTCTTTCTCTTATTTTTTTTCCATATTCTTCTATTTGACTATCTTTTATGTGAGTTAAATCTATAAAGGCTTCATCTATAGAATAGATTTCAATTTTATCAGAAAATCCTTTTAAAACTTTCATTACTCTTCTAGATAAATCGCCGTACAAAGCATAGTTCGAAGAAAATATTTGTACATTATTTTTCTTAACTAATTCTTTGACTTTAAAATATGGCTCACCCATTTTAATTCCAATTTTTTTAGCTTCTGTCGATCTTGATATAACACAACCATCATTATTAGATAATACCACTACAGGCATACTTTGTATTTTTGGATTGAATAGTCTCTCGCATGAGACGTAAAAAGAGTTGCAATCGATTAGCGCAACTTTATTTTTACTGTTGTTTGTGAATGACATAAGTCACTACTCCCCAAATTATTATTTCTGGATTATCTGCTAAATCTATTTTATCTAACGCATTTTTCGATCCAGAAGTTAAATAATTAGTTTCTTTGCTTTTAACTAAAGTTTTTACTACAAGTTCTTCATTGATATTTGCTATAACAGTTGAAAAATTTTTTGGATTTATACTTTTATCAACTATTAATAAATCACCATCATATATACCAACATTTGTCATGGACTTCCCTTGTACTCTGATAATAAAAGTTGCAGGTGGGTTTGTTACGAGATGTGAATTTAAATCTATATCGTCTTCAATATAGTCAGTTGCAGGCGATGGAAATCCAGCTCCCACTTTATGTAAATAATAAGGTATTGTTAACTTCATAAATGTTCTTGTTTTGTTCTTTATAGCTGATAAACTGCCTTTCAGTCAACCCTTTTTCAAAAGATTATTAAAGTGGGTCAAATTGCAAATCGAAAAAAAGAGAGAGATTAGCTATTAAGTGTGTGTGATTAAAAAAATTTTTTCAATATTATTTGTGTTGTTTATAACAACAAGTGTTCAAGCAGCATCTAAGTTAGATTCAATTAAAAAAAGTGGCGAGTTAAGAGTTGGAACAACAGGAGACTGGGATCCAATGTCAATGAAAGATCCTGCAACTAATAAATATAAGGGATTTGATATAGATGTAATGAAGGAATTAGCTAAAGATTTAGGTGTTAAGGTAAAATTTGTTCCAGCTGAATGGAAAACAATAGTTGCTGGTATAACGGCTGATCGATACGACATTTCTACAAGTGTAACAAAAACTCCTAAAAGAGCAGAAGTAGCAGGCTTTACAGCTACGTATTATAAGTATGCAACAGTTCCACTTGTTTTAAAAAAGAATTTAAAAAAATTTCCTACTTGGGAGTCGTTAAATAATAGTAACGTAAAAATAGCCACTACATTAGGTACTTCACAAGAGGAAAAAGCAAAAGAATTTTTTCCAAAATCAAAATTACAATCTGTTGAGGCTCCTGCAAGAGATTTCCAAGAAGTATTAGCAGGAAGAGCTGATGGAAACATCACAAGCTCAACAGAAGCAAACAAATTAGTAATTAAATATCCTCAATTAGCCATAGTTCCCGATGGAGGAAAAAATCCAGCATTTTTAGCAATGATGGTGCCAAAAGGTGATAAAGTTTGGAATAATTATGTAAGTAATTGGATTAAGAAAAAGCAATCCTCAGGATTTTTCAAACGATTACTAGCTAAGTATAACTTAAAGAGCTTATAATTTAAGTTTCAATACCCTCAATTAACAAATATAGTCGATTAGTGAAGTTTTTAAAAATAATTGCTCTATTATTTTTGCTACAAGGGTGTAGCTCAAATTATGAATGGGGCTGGTATATTTTAAGTCCAGAAAATATAGATGGGTTAACTAATCTAAAATTTTTAATAAGTGGTATTACTACAACTATTTATATTTCTGTTGTGTCAATCATTCTAGCAATGATTATTGGCTTGGTCGTAGCTCTTCCCTCTCTTTCCAATAATAAATTTCTAAGTTATTTTAATATCGCTTATGTAGAAATTGTTAGAGCTATTCCTTTATTAGTCTTAATTCTTTGGATTTATTACGGTCTACCAATTATGATGGGCGTAAGTTTTTCTCCATTTGTTTCAGGTATAATCGCTTTGACTATAAGTGAAAGTGCCTTTCAAGCAGAAATTTTTAGAGCTGGAATTAATTCTATATCCAAAGGACAGCATGAAGTTTCTGAGTCATTAGGAATGGATTTTTGGAGAAAAATGAGATTAGTAATCTTGCCCCAGGCAATTAAAGTAGTACTACCTGCCATGGGAAATCAATTTGTATACGTCTTAAAAATGTCTTCGCTAGTATCAATTATTGGTATTGGTGATTTAACAAGAAAAGCAAATGAGCTTGTTACAACTACTTATAGACCTCTAGAAATTTATACTTTTTTAATATTAGAATACTTAGTGCTAATTCTAATTGTTTCGTACCTTGTCAGAAAATTAGAAAATAAATTAAAATACAAATAATCTTTTAAAGTTCATCCTAAATTTATTCTTTAAAAAGAATGGAACAAACGTTAATACAACTAAACCCATCATCCAATTTGTAACTAAAATTGTATAAAATATATCTTGGTATTCACCATTTCTTATATTTATCACATACCATAGAGACGAGAATGGTATCACGGTAAGTCTTAGTATTGTCATATACAAACTGTAAATTGGTTTTTTGAGTGCTTGAAATAAAGCTGAAGTTATAAAAAATACTGGATAAACCGGACCAATTAAAGCTGCAACTTGTAAATATAGTGCCCCACTTTGAATGACTTGAGAGTCATTGGTAAAAAAAGAAATAATGATTTCAGATGTTAGAAAAACGAAAATACCAGCCAAAACCATGAATCCAGAGCCAAACATCAAAGCTTTTGCATATACTTCTTTAACTCTAGAATGCATTTTAGCCCCAAAGTTTTGACCAGCTATAGATAAGACTGCAGTGTTCAAACCAATTACAGGAAGAAGTAAAACCTGTTCAATTCTTACTGCTGTACCATAACCTGCCGTTGCTAGTTCTCCAAATTGACCAACGAAATAAAAAATATTAAACACTCCAAACATAATCATTAACATAGTAAACATTATAGGAACTGACTGTTTAAATAAGATATTTAAATAATCTATTTTTGGTTTAAAACATTCTATTTTTAAATATTTTTTCAATTTACAGATATAAACTTTATTAGCTAAATATAATAAACCTACACATTGAGATACTATTGTTGCTATAGCTAAACCAGCTATTCCATAAGCAGGTATAAATCCATATCCAAAAATAAATAATGGATTTAAAAAAATATTTAGAAAGAAAGTGAATATAAGTACGTTTCTATAACTTTTTGTATCACCTTGTGCGTTAAGTGTGCCATTCAAAGATAATTGTACTAAAATAATTATAGCGCCAAAAAATATTATATTTAAATATTCCTGTGTTAAGATTATACTTTCTTCAGTTGATCCCATTATTCTTAAAAGGTCATCTGAAAAATTTAATCCAAAGAGAGTTACAAAAATAGAAATTGCAATTGCTAATACAATTGACTGGGCAACATACATTGATGCTTTCCTATCCTCTTTTGCTCCAATGGCGTTACTAATAAGAGCGGTGGTACCAGCTCCAATACCAACTGCTACTGCTATTGCTATAAAGTAAATTGGCCATGATTTTGCAATTGCTGCAAGCGCTTCTGGTGAAATTCTTCCCGCAAAATAAGTGTCGACTAAATTATAAAAAGTTTGAAAAAGAGATCCTGTGCTTGCAGGTATGGTTACTTTTCTTAGAAGTTGCCAAATTGAACCTTTAGTTAAATCCATAATTAAAATTCCTTCTGAAACTTATGCTTTCTTCCACCTTTTTTAGCAAGATTAATTTGATTTTGCCTCATACGAAATCTTATTTTTTGTGAATTTGAGAGTGTGTCATAACACCTTGGACATGAAACACCCTCCTCATATTTGTAAGATTTTTTATCTTTTATTGAAAAAGTCATTCGACATCCGCTACATACTGAATAAGTTCCTTGTTTTAATTTATGTTTAAGAGAAACTCTGTTATCAAAAACAAAGCATTCTCCTTTCCATAAACTATTTTTTTTCTCAGTTTTATTTAAATAATTAAGTATTCCACCTTTTAATTGGAAAACATTTTTAAAACCTTTTCTTTTTAGAAATATTGAGGCCTTTTCACACCTAATTCCTCCAGTACAAAACATTGCTACGGGTTTAGTTTTGTTAATTTTTTTTAGAAATTTTGGAAAATCTCTAAAATTTTTAATTTTCGGATTTATCGCATTTTTAAAAGTACCCACATCATACTCAAATGGCTTTCTAGCATCTACTACTACAGTTTCTTTTTTTGAAATAAGTTTATTCCATGACGTTCCAGTAATGTATTTATTAAGTCTTTTATTTTTAGAGTTTATTTTAAAACCTAATGGAACGACTTCATTTTTAATTTTTATTTTACCTTTGTGAAATGGTTGGAAACGACTTTTTGACAAATTCTTACTATCAAAATCTTTAAACTGAAATTGTCTTTTTAAAATCTTTATAATTTTATTTATATTATCTATTCTGCCTGCAATTGTTCCATTTATACCTTCTGATGATAAAATTATTGTACCTTTAATATTATTGTTAGAAATTTCTTTTTGAAATAATAATTGGTATTTTTTTAAAGATCTAATCTTTTTAAACTTATAAAAACCGTAAACTGTATACATTATTTTTTTATACAAATTGTAAGTCCATCACCTATCGGAATAATATTTTTTACAATTCTGTTATCTTTCTTAATGTGTTCATTGAATTGTCTTATAATGTTTGTAAATTTATCATTATTTGTTTCATCAACTACTTCTCCGTGCCATAAAACATTATCTATAACAATAAGGCCATTTTTATTAATTAGTTCTATACATGTTTCATAATAATTAAGGTAGTTTTCCTTATCAGCATCTATAAAAATTAAATCGAATTTTTGACCTGAGTCTTTTAATTCTTTTAGACTTTCAATTGCAGGTTTAATAATTTGCTTTATTTTTTTTTCGTTTGCTTTTTCATAAAATGATTGTGCTTGCATACTAAATTCAGAGCTTTTATCTAAGCTTATTAAAAACCCGTCAAATGGAAGTGCTAATGCCATAGACAAAGCACTAAAACCTGTAAAACTTCCTATTTCTAAAATCTTTTTAATATTAGAAATCTTAATTAATGTTTGTAGAAATTGTGCTTGAGAAACTGAAATCTGCAATCTCTGATGATTGCCAAGACTTATATTATATCGAATTATCTCTTTCTGAACATCAGTTAAGGCTTCAGAATGGTCAATAATGTATTTTTCAAGATTTTCAGTTAAATCTAATTTTTTAGGCATAATTAGCCTTTTAAAAGTTTTTTTAAAATTTCATTTGTTAATTGAGGATTTGCTTTTCCACCAGATAATTTCATAACCTGTCCAACAAAAAAACCAAATAATTTTTCTTTTCCAGCTTTATATTGATCAACTTTATCTTTATTTCTTGATATTATCTCATTAATTATTTTTTCTAATTCTTTAGGATCACTTTGTTGCTTCATCCCTTTTGACTCAATAATTTTTTTTGGATTATCTCCAGTTTCAACCATAATTTCAAAAACTTCTTTTGCTATTCTTCCTGAAATTTCTCCAGATTTAATTGATTGAACTAACTCTGCAAAATGCTTAGCTGATATAGGAGATCTTGATATATCAAGTCCCTTATCATTTAACATTGCAAATAAATCTCCCATCATCCAAGTAGCTGCAAGTTTTTTATCAGATAATTTTGCAACTTCTTCGTAATAGTTAGATATTTCTTTTTCAGAAACTAAAACATTTGCTTCATATACATTTAATCCATACTCTTTTATAAATCTTTCCTTTTTTTTATCTGGAAGCTCTGGAAGAGATTTTTTTAAATCATCAATTAATTTTTGTTCTAACTTTAAAGGCAGAAGATCTGGGTCAGGAAAATATCTATAATCGTGCGCATCCTCTTTTGATCTCATTGATCTTGTCTCATTTTTTTTGGTGTCAAAAAGTCTTGTTTCTTGATCTATTTTTTTTCCATTCTCTATTAATTCAACTTGTCTTGCTGCTTCATATTCTATTGCCATCTGCATAAATTTTATAGAGTTTACATTTTTGATTTCACAACGTGTTCCAAATTTTTTATCACCTTCTTTCCTTACTGAAACATTAACATCAGCTCTAAGTGAACCCTCTTGCATGTTTCCATCGCAGGTACCTAAATATCTCATGATTGATCTTAATTTCTTTATGTAAGCATTAACCTCATCTGGTGATCTAAGATCTGGTTTGCTGACTATTTCCATTAAAGCAATTCCTGAACGATTTAAATCAACGTATGTATTAGATGGATCCATATCATGAATACTTTTACCCGCGTCTTGTTCGAGATGAAGTCTCTCTATGCCAATTTCTTTTGATCCATAAGGCATATCTAATAAAACTTTACCTTCTCCTACGATAGGATTCTTATATTGAGATATTTGATAACCTTGAGGTAAATCTGCGTAGAAATAATTTTTCCTATCAAAAACTGAGTAATTATTTATTTTAGCATTTAAACCAAGGCCAGTTCTTACTGCTTGCTTAACACATTCTTCGTTGATGACCGGTAACATTCCTGGAAAGGCAGAGTCAATAAAACTTACCTGGTTATTAGGATCAGCGCCAAATTTAGTTGATGAACCAGAAAAAAGTTTAGATTTAGATAAAACTTGAGCATGAACTTCAAGACCTATCACAACTTCATATTTATCTTTTTCTCCCTTAATAAAATAATCAAATTTTTCTTTACTCATGACCACCACTTTTTAATTTCATTTTTAAAACCACAATTTTTTTCAAATGCGTAACCAATATTAAGAATTTTTTGCTCATCTAATGCCTTGCCAATAAGTTGCAAACCCAAGGGATAGCCTTGCTTATCAACACCAGCTGGCAATGATAGAGCTGGTAATCCAGCCAAATTTACAGGCACTGTAAATATATCATTTAAATACATTGATACTGGATCATTAGTTTTTTCTCCTATTTTAAATGCTGAACTTGGTGTTGAGGGTGTTAAAATAGAATCAACTTTTTTAAAAGCATCATCAAAATCTTTTTTTATTAGTTGTCTAACTTTTTGAGCTTTTAAATAATAAGCATCATAATATCCTGAAGACAAAACATAAGTACCAATTAAGATTCTTCTCTTAACTTCATCACCAAATCCTTCAGATCTAGTTTTTTCATACATTTCAATTAGATCTTTCCCTTTTTCCGATCTGTAACCATATCTAACACCGTCGTATCTCGCTAAATTTGATGACGCCTCTGCTGGAGCCACTATATAGTAAGTTGGTAAAGCATATTTTGTATGAGGCAAAGAAATATCAATTAATTGTGCACCAAGATCTTTTAATATCTTTTTTCCTTTTTCCCAAAGCTCATCAATTTCTTTTGGCATACTATCAACACGATATTCTTTTGGAATTCCAATTTTTAAACCTTTAATATTATCTTTTAAATTTTTTGAATACTGTTCTTTATCTTTATTAATTGAAGTAGAATCTTTTTTGTCAAATCCAGATATTGCTTCCAACATAATTGCACAATCTTTAATTGTTTTTGTCATTGGTCCCGCTTGATCTAGAGAAGATGCAAAAGCTACGATGCCCCATCTAGAACATAATCCATAAGTTGGTTTCAGCCCTACAGTTCCTGTAAAAGATGCTGGCTGCCTTATTGATCCACCTGTATCGGTTCCAATTGTTGCTGGGGTTAAGTCAGCTGCTAATGCAGATGAAGACCCTCCAGAAGAACCACCAGGAACTAGTTGGTCTCCAACTGGATTAATAACATTTCCAAAATGGCTTGTTTCATTGGAAGATCCCATCGCAAATTCATCGCAATTTAATTTTCCTAAAAGAAAAGATCCATTTGTCCATAAATTTTTTGTAACTGTTGACTCATAAGATGGAATAAAATTATTTAGAATATTGCTGCCAGCAGTTGTTTTTGTGTTTTCGGTACAAAACAAATCTTTAACAGCCAAAGGAATTCCAGGGAGTAATTTATTAAAAGTAGGTTTTTTATCAAATTGTTTAGCTTTATCTAATGCTAGATCAAACGTAGTGGTAACAAATGCATTTAATTTTTTAGCATTTTCAATATTTTTAATATATGCCTTAGTTAAATCTAAAGATGAAATTTTTTTAGTTTTAACATTATCAATGATTTCACTAAGACTTTGATTAGTAATATCGCTCATTATTATTCTACCACCTTAGGTACAACAAAAAACTCCTCATTTTTTTTTGGTGAATTTTTTAAGATTTTTTCTCTTATTTTGCCGTCATTAATTTCATCTTTTCTCGATCTTAATGATTGATTAAGAATCGATGTTAGAGGTTCAACTTTATCTGTATTTAATTCATTTAATTGCTCAATAAATTTAAAAATTGAGTTTAAATCTTTAGTCAGACTATCTACCTTAGCTTCATTAACTGAAATTCGGGCTAATTTAGCTACATCTTTAATTTTTTCTTTATCTATGGACATTTGTGAAATATGTTAATTTATTGTGTTTTATCATAGATTGGATAAATTTCATGCTTGATATTGATGTTTTTATTGAAAAAATTAGGAAAAAATCAAGATTAATAGGTATTGATCCTGGCCGCAAAAGAATAGGTATAGCAATTTCTGATGAAAATAAAATTGTAGCGACTCCTTATACTACAATAATCAAAGAAAATTACTCTTATTTGATTTCTCAAATTATTAAGATTATTGAAGAAAATAAAGTAGATGGAATAGTTATAGGCAATCCAATAAATATGGATGGCTCTGAGGGGCCCTCTTCGCAGTCGGCTAAGGATTTAGCCAAAAATCTTTCAAAAGATGTTACAAAAAATATCACTTTATGGGATGAAAGATTGTCTAGCCAGGGAGCCTTTAATTTGTCTAACGAATTAGCTGTTAATTCATCAAAAAAAGTGAAGAAATTAGATGAAAATTCAGCACAATTTATCCTTCAAGGAGTTCTAGACTATTATCATAAAAAAAATACTTGATATAATATAGTAAAAGGCCTATAGAGTTGATTTTAATGGCAACTGTAAAAAAAGTTTCAGCTATTAAAAACTCTCCCCAACATCTTTTAGGTATTCAAAATTTATCGATTATCGAAGCTAAAAGAATCTTAACCGAAGCAAAATCCTTCATTAAATTAAACAGAGGAAGTTCTAAAAAACTAGATATCCTAAGAGGAAAAACTCAAATCAACTTATTCTTTGAACCCTCTACAAGAACTCAGAGTTCATTTGATTTAGCTGGAAAAAGATTAGGTGCAGACGTAATGACAATGAATATGGGTAACTCTGCATTAAAAAAAGGTGAAACATTAATTGATACCGCTATGACGTTGAATGCGATGCATCCCGATATAATTGTTATAAGACATCAAGACTCAGGTGCACCAAATCTTCTTTCTCAAAAAGTAAATTGTACAGTAATAAATGCGGGTGACGGAAGAAGAGAGCACCCTACACAAGCCTTGCTAGATGCTTTAACAATTATTAATAGAAAAGGAAATATTGAAGGATTAAAAATTGCAATATGTGGAGACATTCTTCATTCAAGAGTTGCTAGATCTAATATTTATTTAATGAATATGTTAGGAGCAGAAGTAAATGTAATTGCACCAAAAACATTAATGCCCAAAGGAATAGATAATTTAGGAGTGAAATCATTTACGGACATGAAAAAAGGATTAGATGGATGTGATATTGTTATGATGTTAAGATTACAAAATGAAAGAATGCAAGGATCATTTCTTCCATCAAAGAGAGAATACTATGAATTTTTTGGATTAACTCCTGAAAAAATAAAGTTTGCAAAAAAAGATACTTTACTTATGCATCCTGGTCCAATGAATAGAGGTGTCGAGATTGATACTAAACTAGCAGATGACATAAACGTAAGTCTGGTAAAAGAACAAGTTGAATTAGGTGTGGCTGTAAGAATGGCATGTTTAAAATTGTATTGTAAATAAATGAAAGAAAAAATTTTAACAAACGTTAGAATTATAGATCCCTCACAGAAAATAGATGAGATTGGCAATATAATTATTGATGGTAAAGGAAAGATAAAATCAATTGGAAAAAATACACAAAATTCTGATATGTCGAAATCAACTGAAAAAATTGATTTAAAAGGTCTGATAGCTATTCCTGGAATAGTTGATATGAAGGCTTTTGTTGGTGAACCTGGTTTTGAATATAAAGAAAATTTTAGAACACTTAGTCAAGCAGCTTTGGCAGGTGGAGTAACATCAATCGTGACAATGCCAAATACTAAGCCAATTATAGACAATGTCTCTATGGTGGACTTTATTATTAGAAGAGGCAGAGATAAAGCTAAGGTAAATCTTTTTCCATGTGCTTCGATTACTAGACAGAAAGAAGGTAATCAAATGACTGAATTTGGATTATTAAAAGCAAGAGGGATTATAGGGTTTAGTGATGTTAATAAAACAATTCAAAATACTGAATTAATGTCTAGAATTATGAACTACGCCTCTGACATAGATGTACTTATCATGCAACACGTAGAGGATTATGAACTATCTAAGAATTCATGCATTAACCAAGGAGAGGTAGCAACAAGATTAGGTTTACAAGGAGTTTCAGACATTGCTGAGAAAATCATCATTGAAAGGGATTTAACTTTATTAAGTGAATTCCCTTGTAGATATCATATCAATCAAATTTCCTCAAAAAAATCTCTTAATGTTATCAAAAAGAATAAATCAAATGGAATAAAGTTTAGTACAGGAGTTTCCATAAACAATTTATCGTTAAATCAAAACGACATCGGAGAGTTCAGAACTTTTTTAAAACTATCTCCACCTCTTAGAAGCGAAGAAGATAGGCTTTCATTAATAGAAGGTATAAAAGATGATCTCATAGATGTAATTGTATCAGATCACATACCTGAGGATGAGGAAAGTAAAAGGCTTCCGTTTGCAAAAGCAGCAACGGGTTCGATTGGTATAGAGACTTTGTTATCTCTATCTTTAGAGCTCTACCATAATAAATCATTACCTTTAGAAAAAATAATCAAGTGCTTAACAATTAATCCTGCTAAAATTTTAAAAATAAATAAAGGTACTCTTAAGGAAGGTTCGGATGCAGATATTTGTATATTTGATTTAGAGAAACCATGGATGGTTAAAGCTGAAGAGTTGAAATCAAAATCAAAAAATACTGCTATAGAAAATAGAAAATTACAAGGTAAAGTAAAAATGACTCTTCTTAAGGGCGAAATAGCATACTCAATCTAATGGATACAAATTTAATTATTGTAGCAATTTATTCATACTTTCTCGGATCGATTCCATTTGGATTGCTGCTAACTAAAATATTTCTCAAAAAAGATATCAGATCAGTTGGCTCTGGAAATATTGGAACAACAAATGTACTTAGAACTGGAAATAAATTACTTGCAATATCTACATTAGCTTTAGATTTGCTTAAAGGATACTTATCAGTTTATATAACAATATTTTATTTTGAAAGTTATACTTCTTTGTCTGCATTAATTTGTTTTATCGGACATATTTTTCCTATTTGGTTGAATTTTAAAGGAGGAAAAGGAGTTGCAACATACCTTGGAGTAATTTTAGCTTTATCTTATAAATTTTTTTTAATTTTTGGTATCACATGGATTTTTTTATCATTATTATTTAGATATGCATCATTATCGTCGATGATTTCTACGTTTATAGTTTTTCTCTATGCATATTTTTTTGAAATAAATAACAATAATCTGATACTTTTTATTTTTTTTATAATTATTCTTTTTACTCATAAGGAAAATATTACGAGACTTAGAAGTTTTACAGAAAATAAAATTAAGTTATAAGTACTGTCTTTTCTAGTTTTTTAATAATAAATTTGACAAACTCGTTTAATTTTGAAAATAAACAATTAATGAACTTAGTAATTGTTGAAAGTCCTGCTAAAGCAAAAACAATAAATAAATACCTAGGAAAAGATTATTTAGTTTTAGCAAGCTATGGTCATATAAGAGATTTACCTTCAAAAAATGGGTCTGTAGATCCTGAAAATAAATTTCAAATGGAATGGGAAATTGACTCTTTTTCAAAAAAATATTTAAAAGAAATAACAAATGCTGCTGAAGACTCTGACAAAATTATTTTAGCAACCGACCCTGATCGTGAAGGTGAAGCTATAGCATGGCATGTTAAAGAAGTTTTAGAAAAAAAGAAACTTTTAAAGGACAAAAATTTGGAAAGAGTTGTCTTTAATGAAATCACTAAGAAAGCAATACTTGATGCTATAAAAAATCCAAGACAAATTCATTTACCTCTTGTGGAAGCTTATCTAGCAAGGCGAGCTTTAGACTATCTAGTTGGTTTTAATATTTCGCCAATTCTGTGGACCAAACTTCCTGGATCTAAATCTGCGGGTAGAGTTCAGTCCGTAGCTCTTAAACTAATTACAGAAAGAGAAAAAGAGATAGAGCTATTTAAACCGGAAGAATATTGGACACTTACTTCTGACTTCACAAATAAAGATAACAAAAATATTTTTTCAAAATTAAGTTTGTATAACGGTGAAAAAATTGAAAGATTTTCTT
Organism: uncultured Pelagibacteraceae bacterium; assembly: GCA_902620585.1. Classification (GTDB taxonomy): domain Bacteria; phylum Pseudomonadota; class Alphaproteobacteria; order Pelagibacterales; family Pelagibacteraceae; genus Pelagilacustribacter. The sequence goes on from CACNJC010000007.1 coordinate 54,156, forward strand.
TTAAGAACAAAGAAGAAATACAAAAAGTTATTGATGTAATAAATAAAACAAAATTTAGCATTTCAGATGTTAACACCAAATTATACCGAAGAAATCCTCTTGCACCTTTCACAACATCTACTTTACAACAAACTGCCTCAGGACGATTTGGTTTTGGTGCTTCGAGAACTATGCAAATCGCTCAAAGACTTTATCAAGGGATAGATATAGAAGGTGAAACAACTGGTTTAATTACTTATATGAGAACAGATGGTACAAATATATCAAAAGAAGCTATAGAGGATTTTAGAAAATATATTAGTGAAGATTATGGTAACAAGTATATGCCCGACCAACCAAACAGCTACACTGGAAAAAAAGCTAAGAATGCTCAAGAGGCTCATGAGGCGATCAGACCTACTAATATAAAAAGAAAACCTGCTGATATAAAAAAATATGTAAATGCAGATCAGTTTAAGCTTTATGAACTAATATGGAGTAGAGCCCTATCATCTCAAATGACACCAGCTGAATTTGATAGAAATACGATTATAATTTCATCAGGAGATAAAAAGATTAATTTTAGGGCAAGTGGTTCGGTTATCAAATTTGATGGATTTCTAAAAGTTTATCAAGTTCAAGAAAATGATGAAGATGCTAAGAATATTTTGCCTGAAGTAAAAGTTGGAGAAGAGATAAGTGTTCTAAAGCTTAATGATGAGCAACATTTTACAGACCCTCCGCCAAGATATTCAGAAGCCAGTTTAGTAAAAAAAATGGAAGAATTGGGTATAGGGAGACCCTCTACTTACGCAAGCATTATATCAGTTTTATCAACCAGAAATTACGTTGAATTAATAAATAAAAGGTTCCATCCAACAGATAGGGGCAAACTAATTTCAGCTTTTTTAGAGAAGTTATTCTCTAAATATGTTGATTATAATTTTACTGCAGATCTTGAAAACCAGCTTGATGAGATAACAAGTGGGAAAGTAGAATGGGTTCAAGTTCTAAATAATTTTTGGAAAGATTTTTATGAGAATGTAGGAAAAGTTAAAGAAAAAAGAACTCGAGAAGTTTTAGATTTATTAAATGATAGTTTAGGTGCTCTTATTTTTGAGAGAGATGAAAAAGACGCAATAGATAGAAAGTGTAAAATGTGCACTAATGGTGAATTAAGTCTTAAAAATAGTTTTAAAGGTGGAGCATTTATAGGTTGTTCAAACTACCCCGATTGTAAATTTACAAGACCCTTGTCTAAAAGTAAGGCTGCCGCTCAATTTAATTTAGCAGAACCTAAACTTATAGGTCAGAATGATAATGGTAAAGATATTTATTTAAAAAATGGAAGATTTGGCCCATACTTACAATACGAAAAAGAAAAAGAAGAGTTAGATACAAAAAAGAAAAAAGGAAGAAAGAAAAAGAATGAAAATGAACATTTAAAAAATGTTTCAATTCCTAAAGGAATTGATATAGATAGCGTTGACTTAGATAAAGCAAAATATTTATGTTCACTTCCAAAAGTCTTAGGTCAACATCCTGAAAATGGACAAGAAATAACTTTAAATTCAGGAAGATTTGGCCCATATTTAAAATGTGAAAATAAATCTGCTAGACTTGAAAATGTTGAGGATCTTTTTTCCATTGGATTGAATAGAGCTATTACAATGATAGCTGAAGCAAAACCTGGAAGAATTTCATCTTCGTTAATTAAAGATCTTGGGGAACATCCTGAAGATAAAAAGCCAGTAAGAATTATGAAAGGCCAGTATGGTCCATATATTAAGTATAAATCATTAAATGCTACTATTCCTGAGGAAAAAGATCCAAACGAATTAACGATGGATGATGCTATAATATTAATAGAAAAAAGAAAAGAATATGATAAAACAAAAAAATCTAGGAAAAAAAGATGAAAAAAATTATAACCGTATTAATTGTTTTTACAATAAGCTTAAACTTTTCCTTGTTTGCAACTGAGAAAAAGTGTGGAACTTTTGATTTAGGTTGTAAAACAAAAAAATTTATAGACGATACTAAACAATTCCAAAAAAAAGGTTTTAAAGAATCAAAAGAAACATTGGGTAAAGCTAAAGATAAGGTTTTTAAAAGTAAAGATGTAGTTTTAGATGATTTGAAAGATACAGTTGGCGGAGTAAAAGAAGGAGTTGGCGATGCAATTGGAGGAGTTAAAAAAGAATTCAATAAGAAAAAATAATATGTCAGCCGAACAAAATTTAAAAAATTTCAATATTAATTTACCAGAACCTAAAGATCCAGTAGGTGCTTATGTAGCAAGTAAATTTGTTGGAAAATTACTTTATATATCAGGGCAAATTTCAACAGATAATAATGGTGGATTAATCAAAGGAAAATTAGGAAAAGATTTAACAATTGAACAAGGTTACGAAGCCGCAAAAAGATGTGGTTTGGCAATAATTTCTCAAGCTAAAAAAGCCTGTGCCAATGATTTATCCAAAATAAAATCTTGTGTGAAATTGACTGGATATGTCAATTCAATCGATGATTTCAAAGATCAGCCAAAAGTTATAAACGGTGCGTCTGAAATAATTTCAAAAATTTTTGAAAATAATGGAGCGCACACTAGAGCTGCTATAAGCTCAAATAGTTTACCATTAGGTGTGGCTGTTGAAGTTGACGCTATTTTTGAAGTATAAAATTATCTACCTATAGAATAATATTTTATTTTTCTTTTTTTCAATTCATTTGGGGTATATAGATTTCTCAAATCAAAGATCTTAAAATTGTTATTATTAACAATTCTTTTAAAATCGATAGATTTAAATTCATCCCATTCCGTATTTATTATGATTAAATCGGCTTTATTGCAGGCTTTAGCTACGGTATTTTCAAATTTTAAATTTACATTTCTGCCAAAATCTTTTTTTGGACCTGATGGGTCATAATATCTAACTAGTCCTCCTCTTTTTAACAGATAAGATACTAGCGCAATACTAGATGACTCTCTCATATCATCTGTATTTGCTTTAAATGTTACTCCTAAAATTGCAATCTTTTTATTCTTAATCTTATTTTTCATTATATGATTAATTCTTTTATTTAATAAAAATTTTCTGTCATTATTTGACTTTATTACTGATTTAACAATTGAAAGATTAGACTTATATTTTTCGGCAATAGAAATCAGGCCTTTCGTATCTTTTGGAAAACATGATCCACCATACCCAGGTCCAGCCCTCAAAAATCTACTTCCAATTCTTGCATCAGAACCCATTCCAACAGAAACATCTTCAACATTAATTCCAGCGGACTCACAC
>CACNJC010000008.1 GCA_902620585.1 uncultured Pelagibacteraceae bacterium
TTCTGCAGTGTTATTAAAAATTTTTGTTTTATTAATTATGTCATACGCACCTACTGAAGTTACTTTTGTTTTATGATTAGGGAAAGAAAATTTAGGTGAAACAATGTTAAGCTTGCTAAAACCAAAATTTTTCATCGAGCGAGCACACGCACCAATGTTTTCACCTAATTGTGGTTTAACAAGTACAATCCCAAATTTATTTGCCATTAATATTTGCTGGGGCTTTTTCCTTATAAAGTTTATAATCTAAACTATCTATTAAAGCTCTAAAAGATGCTTCTATAATATTAGGAGATACTCCAACTGTAAACCAGCTAATGCCAGATTTATCTGTGCTTTCAATTAACACTCTTGTTGTCGCTTCAGTACCAGTATTAAGTATTCTGACTTTGTAATCTAGAAGTTTAAGGTCTGAAAAAAAATTATAATATTTAGTTACTTTTTTAAAATTAGATCTGATTGCGTTATCTAAAGCATTTACAGGACCATTTCCTTCACCATGGCACTCAATCTCTTTGCCATCAATTAAAAAAACAACGCTCGCCTTTGTTTCAATACTATTAGATTTAGATACCCTAACATCATAACTTTTCACATTTAAATATTCTGGAACTTTTCCTAAAAGTCTGTTTGCTAAAAGTTCAAATGAGGCATCTGCTCCATCATAAGAGTAACCACTAAACTCTCTGTCTTTTACTTCATCCAAAATTTTTTGTACTTTAGGATCTTTAGAGTCAATTTCAATTCCGTATTTCTCCAATCTTGATAATATATTAGATCTACCGGCTTGGTTTGAAATAATTATATTTCTATGGTTACCAATAAGTTCAGGATTAATATGTTCATATGTCTTTGGATCTTTTTTTACAGCTGAAACGTGTAAACCACCTTTATGTGAAAAAGCTGATGCCCCAACATAAGCCATATTTTTATTCGGTTTACGATTTAAAATTTCATCTAATAATCTTGAACATTCAGTTAAAGATGCTAAATTTTCTTTTTTAATATTTATTTCATACTTTTCGCTAAATGATTTCTTTAAACATAAAGTAGGTATAATTGACATTAAATTTGCATTACCACATCTTTCCCCTAAACCATTAATTGTACCTTGAATATGTCTTACTCCAGATTCAACAGCAGCTAAGGAGTTAGCAACAGCATTTTCGGTATCATTATGAGCGTGTATTCCTAGATTTTTTCCAGGTATTACTTTTGAAACTTTTGCAACAATTTCTCTTACTTCGTTAGGCAAAGTTCCCCCATTGGTATCACACAAAACAATCCACCTTGCTCCGTTTTCATATGCCTGTCTCAAACAATTTAAAGCGTAATCTGGATTAGCTTTATAACCATCAAAAAAATGTTCAGCATCGAATAAAAACTCTTTATTATTTTTTTTAAAGTGTCTGGCTGTTTCTTTAATATTTTCTAAATTTTCTTCATTTTTAATTCCTAAAGCAACATTAACATGATAGTCCCAAGATTTTCCAACTACACAAACAGCCTGAGAATTAGCATTAATTAATGCCGCTAAGCCTGGGTCATTATCAGCACTTCTTCCAGTTTTTTTTGTCATGCCGAAAGCAGTGAAAATACTTTTGTCCATCTTTGGAGGATTAGAAAAAAATTTAGTGTCAACAGGATTCGCTCCAGGCCAACCTCCTTCAACATAATCTACTCCAATTTCAGATAGCACTTTGGCAATTTTATTTTTATCTTCTATTGAAAAATCAACACCTTCGGTCTGTGCTCCGTCTCGTAAAGTAGTATCAAATATATATATTTTTTCTTTACTCATTTGTAGTTCCAAGTCGTTTTACCTTTTTCATCTTTTATATCAATACCCTCTTTATCTAAATCATCTCTAATTTGATCAGCGAGCTTATAATTGCCAGTTTTTTTTGCTTCTTCACGATCTTTAATTTTACTTAATATATTATCTTCAGAGATTTTAACTTTACTTTTTTTATATTCAGCTCTTTTTTCAATAGTTTCATTGAACAAACCAATTAAACGACATGCTTTGTTAAATTCTTTTTTTTTATCTTTATCTCCATTTTGTGATTGTTGAAACAACTCATGCAGCTTAGAAATATAAAGTGGAGTATTCATGTCATCTAATAAATCATTAAAGCAATCTGGTGTTTTTTCACTTACTTCAGAGGAGTACATTGAGTACCATTTATCTAATGTTTTGGATTGTTCCATGAGTAAATCATTATTCCAGTCCAATGGCTGTTTATATTGAGCGCTTAAGAGAGATAAACGAACCACTTGTCCTGAATATTTTTTGGTTGCGTCTTCTATTGTAGTTATGTTGCCAAGTGATTTCGACATTTTTTCTTTATTCATAATTACAAACCCGTTGTGTACCCAATAGTTAGCAAATTTATCTGTTCCATTATAAACACACGATTGAGCAATCTCATTTTCATGATGTGGAAAAATTAAATCTAATCCTCCACCATGAATATCAAAATTTTTACCTAAATATTTTTCACTCATTACTGAACATTCTAAATGCCATCCTGGTCTACCTCTTCCCCACGGCGATTCCCAACCAGGATCATTATCATCTGAAGGTTTCCAAAGAACAAAATCTAGAGGATCATTTTTTAATTTTGATACTTCTACTCTAGCGCCGGCTTTAAGATCGTCTGGATTTTTATTTGAAAGCTTACCATATTTTTTAAATGAAGTTACTGCAAAAAAAACATGTCCCTTTTTTTCATAAGCAGCATTTTTTTCAATTAGTTTTTTTGTCATGTTTATCATACCAACAACATGATCAGTTGCTCTTGGCTCTTTAGATGGATTTAGACAAAATAAAGTTTTGCAATCTTTATGAAATTTTTCTGTTACAGATTTTGTTAAATCTGAAATATCTATTTTTTTGTTTTTTGAAGCTTCAATAATTTTATCATCTATATCTGTTATATTTCTTACATACGTAACTTTTTTCTCTCCATAAAGTTCGATGAGTATTCTAAAAAGAAGGTCAAACACTACTAGAGCACGAGCGTTTCCAACATGGGGATTATCGTACACTGTTGGTCCACATGCATATAAGGAGACTTTATCTTTATTTATTGGGTTAAAAATTTCTTTTTTATTTGAAAGTGAGTTAGTTAATTGTAAATTATTCATTAAATTTGCAAACTGGTATAGGATTCATTTTGTGTAAGTTTTTTTCTCTTATCTTTAAATACTTCTGATAGTTTGGATCATCTTTATTTTCCATAGCCTTTTCAAGATCCTCATAGCTCATTCCTAATTGTTGGATGTCATTTCTTCCATCGTCCCACAATCCATCTGTTGGTTGAGAATTTATAATTTCTTCTGAAACTCCAAGATATTTACCTAATTCCCAAACTTGAGTTTTTGTACAATCAGCTATTGGAGATATATCTACACCCCCATCACCATATTTAGTATAAAAGCCAACGCCAAAGTCCTCAACTTTATTTCCTGTTCCAACTACAATACCAGAATTAGCTGCTGCCACCTGATAAAGTGTTGCCATTCTTAATCTGGCTCTTGAGTTTGCAAATCCATGCTCATTATCAAAGTTATTTAAAACTTGAGAAAAGGATCCAAATATTTTGTCCATCTCGATTAAGTGATGTTCAACATTTTTAAACTTATCTTTCAACCATTTTGCATGCTTCAAGCTTAAATCATGTTGAGATTTTATTTGTTTGATTGGCATTGTTAACACGATTGTCTTTCTTCCTGTGTTTGCGCATAGCGTACTAACTACAGAGGAGTCTATACCGCCTGAAATACCAACTACTAAAGCTTTAGGATTAAACGATGTAGTTTCACAATAATTGTTGATCCAATCTGTGATAATTTTTGTTCTATTTTTTACTTCCATAATTAATACAACTCCTCTTTTAAGGTCATGTCTTAATAATTACAATAATTATTAAGACGCGGCTTGGATAATTTTTTTTGAATATTTTGAGTTTTTCTTTATTTCTTCAGAAATAAGAAAAGCTAACTCTAGCGCTTGATCAGCATTCAATCTTGGGTCGCAATGCGTTCTGTACCTATTAGATAAGTCATTTTCAGATATTTTCTGAGCTCCGCCTGTGCATTCGGTCACATCTTGACCGGTCATTTCTACGTGCAATCCTCCAGCGTAGCTTCCTTCAGATTGATGTACACCAAAAAAGTTTTTTACCTCTTTCAAGACACTGTCAAAAGGTCTTGTTTTAAATCCTGTGGCTGCTTTGATCGTGTTCCCGTGCATAGGGTCACAAGACCATATTACATTTAATCCTTCTTTTTTAATTACTTTTATTAATTTGGGCAAATATTTTTCTACGCTGTCGGCACCAAATCTTGAAATCAAGGTCATTCTACCTGGCTCATTATCTGGATTTAAAATATTACATAGTTTTACAAGTTCATCTGGTTTTAAAGTCGGGCCACATTTTAAACCTAAAGGGTTTTTAATACCTCTGCAAAATTCCACATGGGCTCCGTCTGGCTGTCTTGTTCTATCTCCTATCCACACAAAATGTGCAGATGTATCGTGATACTCTCCAGTTGTTGAGTCGACTCTTGTCATGGCTTCTTCAAATGGTAATAGAAGAGCTTCGTGAGAAGTATAAAAATTAACAGTTCTTAATCTTCTATTATTATCAGAATTAATTCCACAAGCTTGCATAAACGCTAAAGCATCACTAATTTTATCTTCAATCTCTTTGTATTTACCTTTAGTTTTGTCTTTTATAAATCCTAAATTCCATAAATGAACTTGTCTTAAATCAGCAAATCCTCCTTGAGAAAAAGCTCTTAATAAGTTTAACGTTGATGCTGATTGTGAGTATGCTCTAAACAACCTTTTTGCATCTGGAACTCTAGTTTTTTCATTGAAATCTACTCCATTTATATTGTCACCTAAATAACTTGGTAACTCTTTACCATCTTTTTTTTCTGTTGGAGCACTTCTTGGTTTAGAAAATTGTCCGGCTATTCTTCCAACTTTAACCACTGGTACTGAAGCTGAAGCGGTTAAAACTAGCGACATCTGTAAAATTACTTTGAAAGTATCTCTAATATTGTCAGGATGGAATTCTGCAAAACTTTCTGCACAATCTCCACCTTGAAGAAGAAAGGCTTTGCCTTCAACTACCTCTGATAACGCTTTTTTTAAAGATCTTGTTTCTCCAGCAAAAACTAGTGGCGGATACTTTTGTATTTTACTTAAAACTAAATCCAGCTCTTTCTTATCTACATAAGTAGGTAGATGTTTTGCAGGAAATTTAATCCAGCTATTTAATGTCCATTTTTTCATATTCAACCTGTGATATGTATATAGAGTATAGAGATTAATTTTCCAATAGTTAAATTAGAAAATTTACTCAACAGTTACAGATTTAGCCAAGTTTCTTGGTTTATCTATATCACATTTTTTTAGTAGAGCTACATGATAAGCTAATAATTGAAGTGGTATGGTTAATAAAAAAGGATTTAAGAGTTCATCAATAAAAGGCATTTCAATTTTAAATCTTATATTTTCATTTATTACCTCATCATGTTTGTCTGATATTAATAAAACCTTTCCTCCTCTTGCTATAACTTCTTGCATATTAGAAATAGTTTTTTCAAAATATTTATCTTTTGGAGCCAAAATAATTACAGGTAAACCATCTTCGATCAAAGCTAGTGGACCATGTTTCATTTCCCCAGCGGGGTAACCTTCAGCGTGAAGATAAGACAATTCTTTCAATTTTAATGCTCCTTCTAATGCTATAGGGAATGATGATCCTCTTCCTAAAAACATTGATCCTTTGGCTGATAAAAAGTCTTTAGCAAATATTTGAATTAGTTCCTCGGTCTTTAATGAATTCTCAATTCCTTGAGGTAGATTTTTAAGATTTTTAATTTTTTCAATATAATTTTTTTCATCAATATTCCCTCTTATTTTAGATATCTTTAAACTCATTATATACAAAACTAACATTTGACCTATAAAAGCTTTTGTAGATGCTACGCCTATTTCCGGGCCCGCATGAATAGGAACAACCCAATCAGAATTCCTAGCTATTGAGCTTTCTACTACATTAATAACAGAACAAGTTTTCATTTTATTTTTTTTAGCTATTTCTAAAGCTGCTGCTGTATCTGCTGTTTCTCCAGACTGAGACACAAATATATATAAAGTATTAGGGTTAAATCTTATCTTTCTATATCTAAATTCTGAAGCCACCTCAGTTTCTACGTATAAATCTGTTAATTCTTCTATCCAATATTTAGCAACTTGGCATGAATGATAAGCAGTACCACATCCAACAAGGAATATTTTATTAATTTTTTTGGGGTCAATAGGAAAATCATAAAGATTTATATCATTTCTTATTTTGTCAATATATTCGTTCAAACAATTTTTAATAGTAGTTGGTTGCTCAAATATTTCTTTAGACATAAAATTTTTATAATCACCTAACTTTGCTTCATTTTTGTCCTCGGATAAAACTAATATTTTTTTATTAATTTTATTTTTAGAAACATCAAAAAATTCAACGCTATCTTTTGTTATCTTGCATATTTCTCCGTCATCCAAATAAGAAATTTTATTTGTCATAGCTTTAATTGCATATGAGTCAGAACCTAAATAATTTTCATTATTTGAGTATCCAACAGCAAGAGGGCTGCCTCGTCTAGCTCCAATAATAATATCAGATTGATCTTTAAATAATATCCCTAGTGCAAAACTTCCTTCAAGATATTCTAAAGACTTAAATACTGCATCAATTGGGTTTGAGTCTTTTAAATTTTTCGTTATCAATAATGTGATAACTTCAGTATCAGTTTGAGATTTAAATTTGTATCCCTCTTTTTCCAGATTCTTCTTTAGAGAATTAGAATTTTCAATTATTCCATTATGAACCACCGAAACTATTTCAGAAGAATGTGGGTGAGCATTAACTTCATTCGGTATGCCGTGAGTAGCCCATCTCACGTGTCCAATTCCTATATTGCCTTGAGCTGGAGAATTAAATAATATTTTTTCAAGCTCTTCAACTCTTCCAGAACATTTTTTTTCATTAAGATTTTTTTTAGAGATTGTTGCAATACCAGCGGAGTCATATCCTCTATATTCCAATCTTTTTAAAGAATTAATAATATTTGAGGTAACAGACTTATTGCTTGCAATACCAATTATCCCACACATTATTTTTTTTTCCTTTTGTAATTTTTTTTTGTAATTTGTGGCGATCTTGTCAAAGCCAGTGAATTTTTTGTAATATTTTTAGTAATTACAGATCCTGCGCCTACTACAGAATTTTCCTCTATTACTAATGGTGCCACTAAAGAAGAGTTAGACCCAACAAACACATTTTTTTTGATTTTAGTTTTATTTTTTTTAATTCCATCATAATTACATGTGATAGTTCCTGCTCCTATATTACTATTTTCTCCAACTTCTGTATCACCTACATAGGATAAATGATTTACTTTACTTTTAGATTTAATTTTAGAGTTTTTTGTTTCCACAAAATTACCTACCTTTGAACCTGGTAAAAAATGTGATCCAGGTCTAATTCTAGCATAGGGTCCAACAGTAACATTTCTTTCCAACTTAGCCCCCTCCAAATGGGAAAAAGATTTGATGGTAACATTGTTTCCAATTTTTACTTTTGATCCAATAACAACATATGGTTCAATTATAACGTTTTTGCCAAATGTCGTATCTTCGGAAAGAAAAATTGTTTCTGGTGCAATTAATTCTACACCTTTGTTAAGAGCTTTTATTCTTAAATTATCTTGTTCAGATCTAAGTTTAATCGCTTTTTTAAGTTTTAAATTTATCTTCATTAAAAGTTCTCTTTACATTAGAAATGGATTATAAATAAGTCACAAAATATTTCTTTTTAAAACTTTAAAAAATGACTCAAAACCTAACCATTTTATTCGATCTAGACGGTACAATTGTTAATACTGCTCCAGATTTAATGTCTGCACATAACCACGTAATGAGAAAATTTGGTTTTGAAGAAAAAAAAATGGAAGATATAAAATCGCTGGCTGGCAAAGGTGCATGGGTAATGATGCAAAGATCGTTTAAAGAGGAGATTAAAAGTGAAGAAACTAAAAAAGCAATGACTAAAGAGTTTATTGATTTTTATTCTAAAAATATTGATACTTATAGTAAGCCATTAAAAGGACTGGTTAAATTTTTAGATTGGGCAAAAAATAAAAAGATTTCGATGGCTGTTTGTACTAACAAACAAGAACGTTTAGCAGTTGATCTATTAAAGAAATTAAATATTTATAAGTATTTTGAATATGTTGCAGGATCAGATACTTTTGCATTTAATAAACCTGATCCTAGACATTTAACAGATGTCGTTGAAATTATTGGTGGAGATTTAAATAAAACAATAATGATTGGTGACAGTGAAGTTGATGAGATGTCTGCTCAAAATGCTAAATTACCTTTTATTTTAGTAAAAGATGGCTACACAGAAAAATCTGAAAATGAAATCAAGCATGACACTTTAATTTCAGATTTTGTCGGTTTCGAAAAAGTCATAGAAAAATATTTATGATAACTTTTGCCCTATTCTCGGCGTTAGCAACTTTTTATTTTACTATGTTCATAACTCCTGGCCCAAATAATGCTATGCTAACTGCCTCTGGATTAAAATTTGGTTTTTTTAGAACCTTGCCTCACGTAATAGGAATTCCACTTGGTCATATATTTCAAATAGGATTAACTTGTTTTGGTTTGGCAAATTTATTTTTAATTTATCCTCAGGTTCAATTTTATATGAAAATTTTATGTTTTTTATATTTACTTTACCTAGCTAAAACAATGATCGGTTCTTTTAGCATGATTCAAAAAGAAACAGGTAGACCTCTAAAATTTTATGAGGCTTCTATTTTTCAATTTGTAAATCCCAAAGCGTGGTCTATAGCTGTAACAGTAGCTTCAGGTTTTTTTCCTACCGAAGAAAATATTTTTATAGGTGTTGCATTTGTCACAATTACTGCAGCAGTAATATGCTTTCCATCAATATGTGTTTGGGCTTTATTTGGTAGCAGTTTAAGAAAATTTGTTACTAATTTGAAAATTAAAAAAACAGTCGAGTATTTACTTGCAATACTGTTAATTTTAACAGGCTTATTTATTTTGCTTAAATAATCTTTGATTTTTATACTCTGCTCTAATATACATTTTGGCAAATGCACTTTACAAAAAAAACAGTAGCAGAAAAAAGATCTAACTTACTAAATAAATTACAATCAAAAAAATTATTGAGATTTCCGGGTGCTTATAATCCTCTATGTGCGAAATTAATTGCTGAAATTGGTTTCGATGGTGTCTATGTTTCTGGTGGAGTAATGTCAAACGACTTAGGACTGCCTGACATTGGTTTAACATCATTAGAGCAGGTTAGCTATAGAACTTCTCAAATAGCAAGAGTTACAGATTTACCTACAATTGTTGATATTGATACAGGTTTTGGTAATTGTAAAAAAACTATTGAAGTTATTGAAGGTAAAGGTTTAGCTGGTTGTCATCTTGAAGATCAAGTCGCTGAAAAAAGGTGTGGTCATTTAGATAATAAAGAACTTGTTTCTATAAAGGAAATGGTTAAGAAAATTGAAGAATGTGTCAAATCAAGAAAAGACAAAAACTTTTTAATTATTGCTAGAACAGATGCAAATACGGTTGAAGGTTTAGATAAAACAATTAATCGAATTAAAGCATATGAAAATGCGGGAGCAGATATGATATTCCCAGAAGCTATGAAAGATGAAAGTGAATTTGAAAAAATTAGAAAAGAAACAAAGGGTTATTTATTAGCAAATATGACTGAGTTTGGTAAATCTAAGCTACTAAACAAAAAACAATTAGAAAATTTAGGATACAACGTAGTTATTTATCCAGTTACTACACAAAGGTTAGCAATGAAGAATGTTGAATTTGGTCTTAAATCAATATTTGAGGATGGACACCAGAATAATATCATAGACAAAATGCAAACTAGAAAAAGGTTGTACGAATTAGTAGAATATGAGAAATACAATACTCCTGGAAAAAAAATAACTGATTTTTCTACTGAGGGACATGAATAATGAGTGAAGAAATAAAAAAAGGTCTTTTAGGTATAGTTGTTGATGAGACAACTGTATCTCATGTCGTTCCTGAACTTAGTGCTCTAACTTATAGAGGATATAAAGTTCAAGACCTTTGTGATAAATGTGACTTTGAAGAAGTGGCTTATTTAGTTCTTTATGGTGAACTTCCAAGCAAAAAACAATTAAAAAAATTTGTAAAAGAAGAGAGATCGAACAGAAAACTCTCAAAAACTATAATTAAGAATATTCAACAAATGCCAAAAAATGCTCATCCTATGGATGTCGTTAGAACTTGCGTAAGTTTAATGGGTTTGGAAGATAAGGATACAAAGGATAATTCTCCAAAAGCTAATATGAGAAAGGCTTTAAAAATATTTTCTCAGACTCCAACAGCAGTAGCAGCATATTTTAGAACTAGAAAAGGAAAAAAAATAATTTCACCTAGTAAAAAATTGTCTTTTTCAGAAAACTTTTTTAAAATGATGTTCAACAAAGTACCCGATAAAGAAATAGTACGAGCTTTCGATATTTCATTGATTTTATACGCTGAGCATAGTTTCAACGTTTCAACTTTTACAGCAAGAACTATCACTAGCAGTTTATCAGATTTACATGGTGCAATTACTGGTGCGATAGCATCTTTAAAAGGTCCCCTGCATGGTGGAGCTAATGAAGCGGTAATGCACATGATGAAGGAGATTGGAAAACCAGAAAAAGCTAAAGCATGGATAGAAAATGCTTTAGCAAAGAAAAAAGTGATAATGGGATTTGGACATAGAGTTTATAGAACGGGAGACTCTAGAGTGCCAACAATGAAGCACTATATGTTTAAAGTCGCAAAACTTTTGAATAAAGATAAATATCCAAAGATGTACGAAATTTTAGAAAATGAAATGCTATCAAAAAAAAATATTCATCCAAATGTAGATTTCCCTTGTGGGCCTACTTATTATATGATGGGCATTGATATAGATTTTTACACTCCAATCTTTGTAATGTCACGGATTACTGGCTGGTCAGCCCATATCATGGAACAACATGCTTCAAATAAATTAATTAGGCCTTTGTCTAAATACAAAGGTGAAGAAGTAAGAGAAGTAATGTTGCTAAATCAAAGATGATATTGCTTACAAATTTTTTAATTTAAAATCAGATGAAAGATGAAATAAATATAGATGGTGAAATATTCCACAACACAGTAAAAATTTTAAAAGATTTAATTAAATTTCAAACCGTATCTGGAAAGCCAAATATTCAATTAATAGAATATTGTGAAAATTTATTAACAAAATCCGGAGCAGTTTCAGTTAAAACATTCAATCAGTCAAAAACTCAAGCCAATTTATTCTCTACAATAAATGGAGATGGTTCAAATAATGGAGGAATTGTATTATCTGGACATACTGATGTTGTTCCTGCAACAGCAAATGAATGGACTTCTAACCCTTATGAAGCGAGAGAAGATGACAATAAAATTTTTGGCCGAGGAACTTGTGATATGAAAGGCTTTATTGCTTGCACTTTAGCAGTCGCTCCATTGTTTGGATCTAAAAAGTTAAAAAAACCAATTCATTTTTCATATACATTTGATGAAGAAACTGGATGTTTAGGAGTACCATTAGTGCTGACTGATTTAAAAAAAAGAAACCTAAACTTTTCAGCATGTATAATTGGTGAACCAACAAATATGAAAGCTATTACAGCAAATAAAGGTTACAATGAATATGTGACTCATTTCACTGGTGTATCTGGTCATGCCTCAAATCCTGAAAATGGTGTAAGTGCAATCGAATATGCTATTGAATATAGTAACAAATTATTAGAATTAAAAAATAAACTTAAAAGTAAAACAGTAAAAAAGAAAATATTTTCACCTCCCTACTCTACTCTTCAAATAGGAAAGATTTCAGGAGGAATAGGTGCAAATGTGATTGCAGACAAGTGTTCCTTGGAATGGGAAGTTAGACCGGTCAACGAAGAAGATGAAAATTTTGTCACCAAAAGTATTGATGATTTCACAAATAATATATTATTGCCTAAACTTAAAAAAAATAGCCCTAAAGGAAATATTAAAAAAGAAATAATAGGTGAGGTTGTTGGTTTTTATAAAGAGGAAAATTCTGAAGCAGTAAATCTTGTTTGTAATTTAACTGGTGATAATTCAATAGGCACAATGTCTTTTGGAACTGAAGCAGGTTTATTTCAAAGTTCTGGGATTAGCACTGTAATATGCGGACCAGGATCTATTGATCAAGCACATACAGTAGATGAGTTTATTTCCTATGATCAGCTTAAGAAATGTTTGAAAATGCTGGTCAATCTCCAAAAAAGAATTGAAAGTAAATAATCCTAAATTTTATCTTTATGTCTGAAATAATCAAACAAAGTAAATCTGAAAAATTTCTTGTAGGCTTAATTTTAATATTGATTATATTAACTCTATACATTTTTGTAATTCTGCCTAATAAATGTTTATTTGTAAAAAATTATGACCCGAAGGAAATTAATTTTGAAAAACCCGAGAACATTTCAGTTTTAAACGTTAGTTGCGGAAATGTAATTATAGAACTTTACCCAGATATTTCTCCGGTTGCAGTAAAAAGATTTAAAATGTTAATTCAAGCTGGAAAATATGATGATGTTGCTTTTCACAGAGTAATTAAAGACGTCCTAGTTCAAGCAGGAGATTTAGAATATGGGAAAAAGGATAATATAAACTATACCTACATTGGATCAGGAAAGTCTGGATTTGGTCTCATTAAATCAGAGTTAAATGAAAAATTTAAATTTGAAGAAGGAACGGTGGCCATGGTTAAATTAGACAAAAAAAATACTGAGGATAGTCAGTTTTTTATTTTACTTCGAGACGCTCCAGATTTTAATGGCAGATATACTCCAGTTGGAAAAGTTCTTTATGGTATTGAAGTTTTGAAGAAAATAAAAAACAATGATAAATCTGACTATGTGTTAAGGCCAGACTTTATTAATAGCTTTAAATTATTTATAAATTAATTATCTATTAATTCCTCTTATTCTTTCAGATCTTCTTCTTAAAAGTTCCGCGGCAACTAGAACTAATGTTGAGAGTAATATCAAACAAGTGGCAACAGATAATATAGTTGGACTTAATTGTTCTCTTAATCCAGTCCACATTTGAACTGGAATAGTGGTGTTATCTAAACCAGCTAAAAACAATACAATTACAACTTCATCAAAAGAAGTAACGAAAGCAAATAAGGCCCCTGATATAACTCCTGGTAAAATTAAAGGTAATGTTATTTTCATAAAAGTATTTACAGGGTTGCTTCCTAAACTTGCGGCAGCTCTTGTAACACTGTGATCAAACCCAGATAAAGTTGCTGTCACAGTAATTACCACAAAGGGAGTTCCTAATATAATATGAGCTAACACTATTCCTGTGTGAGTTGCTGCTAAGCCTGCTTTAGCCATAAAAAAGAATATTGCTACTCCTGAAATAATTAAAGGAACAATCATTGGAGAAATTAAGGTTGCCATTATTATTCCTTTATAAGGCATGTATCTGCTGCTCAAACCTAATGCAGCAACTGTTCCTAAAATAACAGCACCAATTGTTGCAAATATTGCTATAAAGAAACTATTCTTTGCCGCTAATCCCCAAGGATTTTTAGTTCCATAAACCATATCCTTGTACCATCTTAAAGAGAAAGCATCAGGGTCTAGTCTCTTCATGCCGTCAGTTATTACTAAAAATTCTTCTGCATTAAACGACAGTGGAAAAATTACAAATAAAGGAGCAATCAAAAAGAAAAACACACAACCACAAATAAAAAGATACACATAATGCCATATTCTATAATGTGGTTCTGTATATTTTGGTAAAGCCATGATTATCCTAATTTAATATTATCTATCCCAACTAATTTGTTATAAACCCAGTAAATTGCAAGAACTCCTGCTAACAACATCAGTCCCATAGCAGAGGCAAAGCTCCAATCCAAAGTAGACTTCATATGATATGCAATCATATTACTAATAAGAGTTCCCGACGCACCTCCTACTAATTCTGGAGTAATGTAGTAGCCAATTGCAAGAATAAAAACTAAAAGAGATCCTGCCCCTATGCCTGGGATGGTTAGTGGAAAGTATACCTTCCAAAATGTAATGAACGGTGTTCCGCCAAGAGATTTTCCAGCTCTAACAAGACTAGGAGATATCGTCTTCATGACACTATACAGCGGTAAAACCATAAATGGTAAGAGAATTTGGGTCATTGCAATATAAGTCCCGGTTTCATTATACATCATAACTAATCTCTCATCGTCAGCTACTAAACCTATCCAAACTAAAAAATCATTAACTACTCCCTGTTGTTGAAGTAAAATCATCCAACTTGCAGTCCTGACTAATAATGAAGTCCAAAAGGGAAGAAGAACACAAATCATTAATAAATTACTAAATTTCATTGGAAGAGTGGCTAATAAATGTGCAATTGGATAAGCCATTAAAAAACAAAAAAGAGTGACATAAAAGGCTATCTTTAAAGTTCTAACCCATAATTTTTTATAAATTCTTCGATCCTCTTCAACTTGAACGAACTTTCCCTCTTCATTTTGATACATATCAACACCTTTTAAATATTTTGAATACGAATAAGAAGGTGCACGTCTTTTAATTGCTCTCCAATATTCAACGTCTGCCCATCTTTCATGTACAGCCATGATTTGTTCTTTATAATTCCCTTCTTCAAAAGATTTCGATTTTCGTCTTAGTTTTTTAATAATGCTTTTAAAACCATTTTTTTCATAATTTAATTGAGTAGATAATTTTCCCTCTCTTTCTTCCTCAATCAATTTTTGAAAATCAATGTAAAAAGCTTCGAATACTTCCTCTGATGGAAGTTCTTTTCCATCCCATTTCTCCATAGCAATAAATGTTTTAGGTAGAGCTTTCGTAACCATACGATCATCGACACTATTGAATAACATTCCGATAATAGGAGAAATATAAACTATTAATAGAAAAAATAATAAAGGTGCCACCAATAAAAAGGCCTTAAGTTTATTTTTTCTCTCAACTTTCTTAAGACTCACCTCTAAAGGTATACCGTCAGTAGTTAAAATTTTTTGTGTTTCACTGCTCATAAATAAAAAGGGCGGTTATTTAATAACCGCCCTGAATATAATATATCATCTTGGTCTTTAAAACTTAATTATAGACCAGACTTCATTGCTTCCCATTTTTCACCGATTTCTGAACCGTTGTCAGCCCAGAATAATGGATCAATCAGGATATAGCTTTTTGTATTATTTGGATGAGTTGGCATTTGAGTCATCATCATCGTTTTACCATCTTTGTACCATGGTTCACCCGCTTCAATAACTTTTAGAGAAGATTTTCTCCAAGGTGCGTAAGCAATGTACTTCGCAGAACCAGCTAAACCTTCTGTGCTAGTCATTTGCGCAATTGCTTTCATAGCATCAGCTTCGTTAGGTCCACCCTTAACAACTACCATGTACTGGTAATCTAAACCTTGAGCATCCCAAACTTGTTTTAATGGTGCGCCTTCTCCAACTTCTGCGTTAAAGAATCTACCATTCCAACCTGTTGCCATTACAACTTCACCCTGCATAAGTAGTTCAGGTGGTTTTGCACCAGCTGACCAAAATACACATCCGCCATTTGGATCTTTACATAGAGCTTCAACTTTTTTTATTGCAGCATCTAAACCTTTGGCTTTTGAAAGTTTTTTATAGATATTTTTTCCACCTTTACCTGGTTTAGTACCTGATGCAGCCACTGCCATTTCTATATTGTGCATAGCTGATTTATAGATACCTCTTTTTCCAGGAAATTTTTTAGTGTCAAAGAAATCTTTTATTGTTTTTGGTTTATTGCTTCCAATTGTTTTATCATTGTAAGCGTATGTCCAAGAATATAAAATATTTCCTACAGCACATTTACTAGGCATTGACGTAAAGAAGTCTTTGCTGGCTTTAGTACCATCTGGAGCTGCTGGGAAGTCTTTGTCAAAATCAAATTTTACAAATAGTCCTTCGTCACATCCATTAATAGTATCCATAGCGAAAACATCTATGATGTCCCAAGTAATTTTACCTGCTGCTTTTTGAGCTTTAATTTCAGATAATCCACCTGAATAGTCTACCCAGTTTATAGGTATACCTAATTTTTTAGCAGTTGGATCACCATAACCTAGTTTTTGACTTTCAGTGTATGCTCCACCCCATGATGCAACTGTTACAGCATAAGAAGTTGAAGAAATTGAAAGAGCAAATACTAGAGTAAGTATTAGTTTACTTAATTTTCTCATTATTACCTCTCCGTTTAAACGTTAATTAATGGTTTATTACAACAATTAACAAAAATTAAGTCAACCTCTGATTTTGTAATATTATTGATTAAATTAACTTTTTTTTGATTGAATCAATCTCAGATTGATTTTGGATCTAGCGCTCTAGCATCTTGGCTATTCCAGCCAACGTTGATCTCATTTCCACGTTTAATGTCCAATCTTGCTGAACTGTTAGGAACTTTTAAAATAAATTCTTTATTACCCAATAAATTTAACCTTACTCTAGCGTGATCACCGTGGTAAATAATTTCTTCGATTTTTCCTTTATACTTATTGTCCATTTTTTCTTCAGGATCTATAATTGCTCTTTCAGGTCTTAAAGAAACTTTTGTTTTTTCTCCTTTTGACTTAACGCTAATAGGATTTGAAATTATTTCACCACCTGTATCAAGTTTCACTTTACATTTTCCGCCCGAAATATCAGTAACCTCTCCTGCAAAAGTATTATTTTCTCCAATAAATTCTGCTACAAATGAGTTAACCGGTTCTTCGTATAATTTATCAGGTGTGGAAAGCTGTTGAACTTTTCCATCATTGAAAACTGCTATTCTACTAGACATTGTTAAGGCCTCACTTTGATCGTGAGTTACGTATACGACTGTTACTCCTATGTTTTCATGAATATGTTTAATCTCGTACTGCATACTTTCTCTTAAATTTTTATCTAGAGCCCCAAGAGGTTCGTCCATTAAAACTAGTTGTGGATCAAAAACTAAAGATCTTGCTACAGCAACTCTTTGTTGTTGACCGCCAGATAATTGATTTGGCATTCTTTTTTCAAATCCAGATAAAGAAACCATAGATAAAGCCTTATCAACTTTTTTGTCGATTTCATCTTTAGAAAGTTTTCTAACTTTTAATGGAAATGCTAAATTTTCATAAACTGTTAGGTGAGGAAATAGAGCGTAATTTTGAAATACCATGCCGATTCCTCTTTTATGTGGTGGAATTCTAGAAATAGGTTTTGAGTCTAAATAAATTTCACCGTTAGTTGGTGTTTCAAAACCTGCTAACATCATTAAGCAAGTTGTTTTGCCTGAACCAGATGGTCCCAACATTGTAATAAATTCGCCTTCGTTAATATCTAAATTTAAGTCTTTAACGACTAATACTTTGCCATCGTAACTTTTGTCTACTTTATCAAATTTTACAAAGCTTTTTGAAGACGTCATATAATTATTATTTAAAGCACTTAAGAAAATTTATTTCAAGGTTTTTATTATTTTATATGTAATTCTCTAGATAAATTGCAGAATAATTCAGAACCTGTTTCTGTAACTCTCACTGCTTCGCTGGCTTCTACACCCCAATCGCCAAATTGCATTACTGCTATCATGTGAAAAGTAACGTTAGGTTGTAAAATTGTTTTGTCGCCTTTTAATATATTAAATGTTTGCTCTCCCCAATCAGGTGGGTAACCAATACCTATTGAATATCCTGTTCTCGATTCTTTTTTGATATTATATTTATCTAAAATACCCCAAAATTTTTGTGCAATATCATCAACTGTATTACCAGGTTTAGTTGCTGAGATCCCAGTATCCAATGCTTCATTGGTTGCTTTCATAGTATCAATTTTTTTTTGATCTTTTTCTCCTAATAAAACTGTACGAGCCATAGGACAATGGTATCTTTTATATGAGCCTGCTATTTCGATAATTGTTGCCTCTCCAGAAACAAATTCTTCATCTGTATGGGTTAAATGAGAAGCGGAAGTTCCCTTTCCAGTCGGTAATAAAGTTGCAATACTTGGATAGTCTCCTCCAAATTCTTTTGTTCCATTAAATAAAGCCTTTTGAATTTGAGCTACAGCATCACATTGCCTAACGCCAGGGTTTATACTTTTGAATGCTGTTTTCATTCCGCTTTCAACTATACGGGCAGCAGATTGCATTAATTTAATTTCTGCATTTGATTTTACAACTCTTACCCAGTTAACTAATCTTTCAGCGTCTTTTAATTTTGCATTAGGTAAACCTTTCTTAATGGTCTCATAACAAAAAGCAGTAAAATAATGACTGTCCATCTCTAAACCGATATTTAGGTTGCCCCATTTTCTTTTTTTAATTATTTCAGTCAAATACTGGTAAGGATGTAATGGCCAAGTATGTATATACTTTTCATCGTATTCAATAATGTTTTCGTCTTTAAGATAAGTTTTAATATATGCTCCTCCACCATCTTGAGCTCTAACAAAACAAATTGGTTCATCCTCATTAATATGAACCAAAACACATTGAGCATAATAGAAAGACCAGGCGTCGTAACCAGTTAGATAGTTCATATTGGCCGGATCTTGAGACACTAGAAGATCAATACCTTTTTTTTGCATGCTGATCTTGACTTTTTTTAGACGTTCTTTGAATTCTTTTTTTTCAAAAAGCATTTATTTCTCTAAAAGTTTTCCGTATCCTTTTACTGGAGATTGATACCCTACTGATCTTAACGTATCCCATATTAAAGTTTGATTACTAGATAATACTGGTTTTTGTAATTTTTCTTCTAACTTATCAAGGATATTTAGCACTGGTAATGCTGTACAGGAAATAAACAAAGCATCTGCATCTTTCATTTCTAATTTTGATGAGATATCTAAAATATAATTTGGATCTACATTAGCAAATTCAGAATCTAAATTTAAATTTAGACTAGCAAATGATGAAACTTCAATGTTTTTTTTGATAAAATAATCTAATATCGTTTTATTTACAGCATCAGGATATGGTGTAAATAAAGCAATATTTTTAATATTCATTTGTTTAAAAGCTTTAATTGCTGAAGTTACCGGTGTAGTTACATAACAATTCTTTTTGGCTAACAATATTTTTTCTTTTACTTTATTTTCTCCAATTGCAATAGTGCCTGACGTGCAGCCATAAGCAATAGTATTAATTCTTTCTTCAGGCAATATTTTGTTTGTAACTGACTCAAGATCTTTTTCCATTTTTAATAAATTTTCTTTTGTTAATGGATTTTGGTTGTGAATACGATTTACAAAGATATCTAAAGGTAAGTTTTTACAAATTGTATTGAAATCACCTTCAATTGTTTGATCGGTGGATAAAGCAATTAAGCCAACTTTGGGTTTATTCTTATTTTTAAATTTACTATCAATGTGTTTAATAGATAAAGTCATTATCTTAATATACTGTAATATTCTTCTAAGATAAGACTAATTAAGTTGTTATTTTACTTGGTTTTACACTTTTTGCACAAACCAAAAAATTCTAAATTGAATCTTCTAAACTTCATACCTTTTTTGTGATTAAATTTAGATAAATATTTTGAAAGCTTTGTGTCGCTTATTTCATCTACTATTTCACAACTTTCACATATTGAAAAAGCGGTAGCTTTTGAAACTTCACAATTAGAATTTTTACAAGCAACAAAAGCATTTTTACTTTCAATTTTATGAATTTTTCCAGCTTCTATTAATTTATCAAGAGCTCTGTAAATTTGTTGAGGTGCATTTATACCTTTTTTTTGAACATTAAATAAAATTGAATACGCTTTTAATGGTCCTTTAGCTTTTTCAATAATATCAAGTACTATTTGTTGGTTTTTAGAGAATGTTTGTGTTTGAGCCATAGTTAAATTTACCGATTCATATTTATTTTTTCAATTCAGAAAATTTCTGGGTCTTAATAAGTGTTATTAAAAAAAGTATTAAAGCAGCAGTTATAATTGATGGGCCTGATGCAGTATTAAATTTTAAAGAAGAAAATAATCCTATTAGAACTGATAGCAGTCCTCCGATTATTGAGAAAATAACCATTTGTTTTGGATTATTTGAAATGTTTCTTGCTAAAGCTGCTGGAATAATAAGCATACCTGTTATTAAAAGAAGACCAACTATTTTTATTGAAATAGCTATTATTGCTGCCATTAATATTGTGAATAATGCGTTGTACCTATCAGGATTCATGCCTTCAGCTTTTGCTAAATCATAATTAATTGTTGATGCAAATAAAGGTTTCCAAATAAATTTTAAGATTATAAGAATAAAAGCTCCACCAACCCAAATGAATAATAAGTCCGTTTGATTGACTGCTAGTATATCTCCAAATAATAATCCCATTACATCAAATCTAATTGTTGTTAAAAAACCTATAATAACTAAACCTATTGCTAATGAAGAGTGTGCTAGTAAACCTAATAAGGCATCATTTGGTAAATTTGTTTTTGTTTGTAATTGAAGGAGAAAAATTGCTAAAACTGCTGATATCAAAAAAACCGATAAAGCAATATTAAGTTCAAATACTAAAGCCATTGTTACGCCAAGTAATGCTGAGTGTGCAAGTGTGCCTGCAAAAAAAGATAGTCGTCTCCAAATAACAAAGCATCCTAATGGACCTGTTATTAGTGCTATTCCAACACCAGCAAGCAAGGCTCTTATAAAAAAATCATCAAGCATATTATTTATGATCTATCGTTCCATCCTGTGAGTGAGTATGATCGTGTTTATGTTCGTAAAGAGATAATATATTAGATGCCCTATCTCCAAATAACTCTCTATACTTGTTATCTTGCACAACTTTATGAGGTGTCCCTGAACAACAAACATGTCCATTTAAACAGATTACAAAATCAGTTGCTGACATGACTACGTGTAAATCATGTGAAATTAAAAGAATTCCACATTTCATTTTCTCTGAGATCTCTTTAATTAATTTGTATAATTCAATTTCTCCTTTAAAATCTACTCCTTGAACTGGTTCATCTAGCACTAAAAGTTCCGGTTGTTTAGAAATAGCTCTTGCAATTAAAACTCTTTGAAACTCTCCTCCGGATAAATTACTTAAACTTTTATCTTTTAAATGTTCAACACCTGTTAAATTTAAAGCAGTATTAATTTCATCTTGGGTTAATTCTTCTGTCAAAGTCATAAAATCCAATACTCTAATTGGTAGGGTCCAATCTATTGAAATTTTTTGAGGTACATACCCTATTTTGTCAGTATATGTTTTAACTTTACCATCTATCTTTTTATAAATACCAAGAGCAATCTTGGCCGTAGTTGATTTTCCAGAACCATTTGGACCAATTAGTGTAACTATTTCTCCTTGTCTAACCTCTAAAGAAACACCTTTTACTAAAGATTTTCCATTTATTGAAATCCCTACATTCTCAACTTTGAGTAGTATCTTTTTATTATCATGCATAATTATATTCCTTGACCTTAAATATGTTATATTATAACAAACGTTATATTATAACACTATGATAAACAAATTTTTAAAGCTTACAATTACTTTATTTTTTACATTTGCTATAAATTTTTCTGCTAATGCAGACATAAAAGTTGTAGCCTCTGTAAAACCTATACATTCATTAGCAAGTTATTTGATGGATGGAGTGGGTAAACCAGATTTAATTGTAGATGGATATAATTCCCCACATGGATTTGCGTTAAAACCATCACACGCTAAAATGTTGCAAAATGCTGACTTAATATTTTGGGTTGGTGAAGACTTGGAAAGTTTTCTAGAAAAACCATTAAAATCAATAGCAAAAAAAGCTGAAAAAATAGAATTAATAGAAATCAAGGGATTAAATAAATTGAAATTTAGAGAAAGAAACATATTTGATGGACATGATGATCATGGACATGATGAACATAAAGAAGATGAGCATAAAGAGCATGGTCATAAAGAAGATAAACATGACGATCATGGACATGACGAACATAAAGAAGATGAGCATAAAGAGCATGGTCATAAAGAAGATAAACATGATGACCATCATGAGCATGCTCATGGTGAACATGATCCACATATTTGGCTTGATCCAATGAACGCAAAAGTAATTTTAAGTGAGATGGCAGAACATCTAATTGAAAACGATCAAGAAAATGCATCGAAATATAAAGCTAATTTAAAAAAAGCTCACAAAGATTTAGACAAACTTACAAAAAAAGTAAAATCTGAGTTAAATAAAGATTTTAAATCAATTGTTTTTCATGACGCCTATCAATATTTTGAAAAAAGATTTGGTGTAAATATCTTAGGTGCTTTTACAGTAAATACAGATGTATTACCTGGTGCAGAGCAATTATCTGAGATTAGAGAAGTAATTGAACATGAAAAAGTAAGTTGCGTGTTTTCTGAACCTCAATTTAACCCTGATATAATTAAAGCAGTAGCAAAAGATACTAATATTAAGACTGGAGTTATAGATCCTTTAGGAGCAACTCTAAATCCAGGAAAAACTTTATATTTTGATTTAATCAGTAATATGTCTAAATCTTTTAAAGGTTGCTAAGAATATTTCAAATAAAAATTTTAATTAAAAATAATTTTAACATTAAATAAAATTTTTGTTATCTTCATTAATTGCTTCTTTAAGTCTTTTTAAATAATCGGGTATAGCACTTTTAACTCTGCTCCATGTGGGTATGAATGGAGTGTCCATAGGACTTTTTAAAAAAGAGTCACCAGCCTTTATTATGTTTAAAGCAAATAATTCAACTGTTTTTTCCTCAGTATGAGAATCAAATTTAAAACCATTCATTTCAGCATCACTTCTATAAATATCGATTAAATCTAATGCATATCGGTAATATGTAGCTTTTAATGATCTAAAATATTCAGGGCTAAATGTATTTCCTTGTGTTGCTAGTTTTCTTATTAATGTTTTGATTATATCTAAAGACATCCTTGATAAACCTTTGTTTTCGTTATCTAATGATAAGTCCTGATGTTTATGATCATATTTATCTGCTAAATCGACCTGGCAAATATTTTGAGGAGAAAAATTTCTTTGCATTTCTGATAGAATACCTACTTCAATACCCCAGTCAGAAGATATTCTCAGCTCTGGTAAAACGTTTCTTCTAAAGGAAAACTCTCCTGCAAGAGGATATTTAAATGATTTCATAAAATCTAAATAATCACTTCTTCCAATAGTTTTTTCTAAAGCATTCAATAAAGGAAATACTAGTAATCTTGCAACTCTACCATTCATTTTTCCGTTAGATATTCTTGGATAATATCCCTTACAAAACTCAAAATTAAAAAAAGGATTTACAACAGGATAAAATAACTTTGCTAACATTCTCCTGTCATAAGTTTTAATATCACAATCGTGAAGAGCAACAGATCTAGCTTCATCTCGTGCTATACACATACCAAGACAATACCAAACATTTCTTCCCTTTCCCATTTCACTCGGTGCTAAACCTTTTTCTTTAAGTTCTTCATGTAATTTTTTTAATCTAGGTCCATCATTCCATAAAATTGTAAAAGGTGTCTTTAATTTTTTAAAAAATTTCCAAGCTTTAACAGCTTCAGCTTTTGAAGCCTTATCTAAACCAACAATAATATGATTCAGATATTTTGTTTCACCAATCTGTTTTACGATATTAGGTAAAGCATCTCCTTTTAACTCAGAATATAAGCTTGGTAAAATTAATTCCATTTTTCTTTCTTTAGAAAATTTTACTAATTCTTTTTCTATATCAGCTGTAGTTTTAGTTCCAAAATCGTGGAGATTTGAAATTATTCCATTTTGAGAAAAATCACCCATAATAAAATTTATTCCTTTTATTAAATTTTTTCTAGTGCCAATTTGACAATCTCTACCCACCCTTCTGGTGCAGCTTGTTTTGATATTATCAAATTTTTAATTTGTAGGTTTTTACTTAAAAACTTGTCATTTTTTACTAAACAAGGAATATCTGAATTTTGAAGCATCTCTATATCATTATGATTGTCACCCACTGCTATAGTTCTTGGCTTACATTTAAATTTAGTTTCAAGCATTTGAGTTATTTTTTTCATGGCGTCAGCTTTATTTATTCTATCACCTAAATTTATAACTCTTCCCCCGTCTTTAAAATCTAAACCATTTTTTAATAATATATTTTTTAAACTTAATTTTTCTTCATTATTTCCCTCAAATATTATGGGTATTGTACATGATCTCTTATAAACTTGTTTAAGTTTATTTTCAGGTAAACCAAAAATTTTAGTTTGTTCCAACATTGTAAGACTTGAAATTACCTTGCATTTTGATTTTAAATCTTGATTTATATTTTTATCGAAAATATTTTGAATTTCATGAATATTTTTAGCTAGCATAATTTTCTCTGGGAATTCGTTACTTAAAAAATTTAGATTATGAATAATTGATCCATTTTCACTGATAAAAGGAAATTGAAAATTAGCTTCGTAATTAAATTCTATTATTTCATCCTCAGTTTTACTTGAATTTGGTATAATTATTATATTTCTTTTTTTAAGCTCTTTTAGAAAAGTTTTAATACTGTCGAATTTAAAAGTATCTCTATTTAAAAGTGTTCCGTCAAGATCAGTAAATATTAAAATGGATGAATTTGAATACATCCTAACATTTTAACACAAAAATGGTAAGACTAAACTTCTATTACTAAAGTATCTTTTGAACCACCACCTTGTGAACTATTAACTATAGTGCTTCCTTTTCGAAGTGCTACTCTAGTCAGGCCACCAGTTGTTACCCATGAAGTTTTGCCACTAAGAACAAACGGTCTTAAATCAAGATGTCTTGGTTCGATTGAGTTTTCTGAAATTGTAGGAGTTGTTGACAAAACTTCAAGTGGTTGAGCAATATAACCTTTTGGATCTTTACTAATTTTTTTTATAAAATCGTTTTTTTCTTTTATTGAAGCTTTGGGTCCTATCATAATACCATTACCTCCAGATCCGTTTGTTGGTTTTATTACAAGTTTTGAGATATTCTCTAGTACATGCTCTCTTTCTAATTTGTTTCTACATAAAAAAGTTTCGACTTGATTTATTTTTGGTTCCTCACTCAAATAAAATTTTATCATTTTACCAACATATGAATATATAGCTTTATCGTCTGCAATCCCTGTTCCAGGAGCATTGACTATTCCAACATTTCCTTTAATCCAAGATTTGAAGAGACCTGCAACACCCAAAAGTGATTTTTTGTAAAAAACTTTAGGATCTAGAAAATTATCATCTATTCTTCTATAAATACAATCTACCTTTAGAGGACCTTTAACAGTTTTCATGTAAACAAAATCTTTTTCTACAAATAAATCTTTACCTTCAACTAAAGCTATGCCCATTTGATCAGCTAAAAATTCATGTTCAAAATAAGCAGAATTATACACACCTGGTGTAAGTAAAACCATGTGAGGATTTTTAGTTTTTTTTGGTACACATTCCTGCATACAACTATAAAGTCTATTTGGATATTGATGAATGGAAGATACCTTGTGTCTTGTAAATAGTTCCGGAAAAACATCTCTCATCACCATACGATTTTCAAGCATATAAGATACGCCAGATGGTACTCTAAGATTATCCTCTAAGACTAAAAATTCTCCATCTTTATTTTTAATTAAGTCAACGCCCGATATATTAGACCAAGCTTTGTGCTTAGGTGAAAATCCTTCACATTGTTTCAAATAATAAGGAGATTTGAAAATCAATTCTTCAGGAATTAATTTTTCCTTAAAAATTTTTTTTTCATTATAGACATCATCTATGAAAAGATTAAGTGCCTTTACCCTTTGTAATAATCCTTTTGAAATTTTATTCCATTCTTTTTTTTCTATTATTCTTGGAATGATATCTAAAGGCCATTTTTTTTCATCTTGTCTTTTGTCTGCAGAATAAACTTTAAAATTTATACCTCTAGCATTAATAGTGCTTTGACAGTTTTTCTCAATCTCATTTAATTTTTTTATTCCGTATCTTTCTAAGATACCTGATATAGTTTTAGCTTGTTTTCTAAGCTTATTATCTAAGTTAAAATACTCATCATACGACTTGCTAGGGTTATATTTTTTCCATATATCAACCATTATAAAATTATTTATCATTTAGATGATTAATCAAATGCAAGAAATAGATGTCTGGCATGTCTAATTTAGATTATTTATGATAGATTAAATATTTTAACATTAAAAATGACTTATTGTGTAGGTATAAAAACAAATGAAGGGGTGGTTTTAGCATCAGATTCTA
The DNA here is from genome assembly GCA_902620585.1 of uncultured Pelagibacteraceae bacterium. Lineage (GTDB taxonomy): Bacteria > Pseudomonadota > Alphaproteobacteria > Pelagibacterales > Pelagibacteraceae > Pelagilacustribacter. The sequence goes on from CACNJC010000008.1 coordinate 26,434, forward strand.
GAACTAATGCTGGTCTTGATAACGTCAATATTTACTCAAAAATGTTGACTTATGATGTAGGAGATAGAACAGTAATTATAGTAACATCTGGAAATTTAGCTACATCTCAAGCAGTTTTTAAAGCCATTGAAAAGGACATAAAAGATAATTTAGCTTTAAATTTAAACAAGTGTAAAGATTTTGAGCAAATAGCGTCATACGTTGGAAAACTTACTATAAAACATTCATCTCCGGATGGAGTAAATACAGATAGCTTAGTTTTGGGAGCCACTTTTATTATTGGAGGTCAAATACGTGGGCAAGATTTAGAATTATATATGGTTTATCCTCAAGGAAATTATATTAGGCCTGCAGACAGCAAACCTTATTTAGTTATAGGCGAAGTAAAATATGGAAAACCTATTCTTGATAGAGTTATAACTCCAAATGTTTCAATTGGGGATGCTTCTAGATGTGCCTTAATTTCAATGGACTCAACTCTTAAGAGCGACTTAACAGTCGGTCCTCCAATAGATATTGCTGTTTACAAAAAAGATCAGCCAAAGATATCTTATCTTAAATGCCTAAACACTAGTGATGAAGATTATTCTAAAGTTTGCAACCAGTGGTCAGAAAAAGTACTACAAGTATTTGATACCTTTCCTAAATTTGATTGGGAAAAATAATCCTCGGTCTTAAGCTAATTCTTTAAGCAAAAACTTCGCCCCACGTTCCTCTTGTTGAAGCTTTAGAATATTCTGTAGCTCTACCTTCAAAGAAGTTCATGTGCTCTACACCGTTCAACATAGTGTCTAACCATGTTAAAGGATTTTTCTTAACATCATAAATCGGGTCAAGACCTAATTGTTCAAGTCTTCTATTTCCAATAAACCTTATGTACTGCTTAATTTCATCTGCTGTTAAACCTTGTAACGGACCCATTTGAAAAGCTAAATCTATAAATGCATCTTCGTGCGTTACAATTGTTTTGCAAGCATCAACGATTTCCTTTTTGAGTTTATCATTCCAAATTTGTGGCTCTTCTTTTATAAAGTCTCTAAACAATCTGATCATGGAATTACAATGTAAAGTTTCGTCTCTCACTGACCAAGTTACAATTTGGCCCATTCCTTTCATTTTATTAAATCTTGGGAAGTTTAATAAGATTGCAAAACTTGCAAACAATTGTAAACCTTCTGTAAAAGCTGAAAACACTGCCATCGTCATTGCGATATTATGTTTTGATTTAACATCAAAACCTTGCATGTAGTCATATTTGTCTTTCATTTCTTTATACTGCAAGAAAGCTGAGTATTCTGTTTCTGGCATTCCAATTGTATCTAAAAGATGAGAGTAAGCAGCAATGTGAACTGTTTCCATAGCCGCAAAAGCAGTCATCATCATTAAAACTTCAGTTGGTTTAAAAACAGTTGTATAATGTCTTAAATAACAATTGTTAACTTCAACATCGGCTTGAGTAAAGAATCTGAAGATGTGTGTTAAAAGATTTTTTTCTTCTTTGGTTAAATTTTTTTGCCAGTCTCTTACGTCATCTCCAAGAGGTACTTCTTCTGGTAACCAATGAATTCTTTGTTGTGTTAACCAAGCGTCGTAACACCAGGGGTATCTAAACGGTTTATAAACAGGGTTTTCTACTAATAAACCCATTTTTTTTGGTTGAATTATTCCTGGCTTAACTTTTTCTGTTACTGACATGATAAACACTCCTCATAGTTATTGTCTTTATTATTTGATTCATTCGATTTCGAATAAACATTTTTCGTCACATCTGTTGATGATCCTGCCTCTACATTTTCAGCTCTTTGAATAGATTTAGATCTACAATAATAAAGGCTTTTAAGTCCCTTTTTCCAAGCTTGAAAATGAATATCGTGAAGTTCCTTTTTATGAATATCTGCTGGCACAAACACATTGATTGATTGTGCTTGAGAAATATGAGGAGTTCTATCTGCCCCTAATTCAACAATCCATCTTTGATCAATTTCAAAGGCGGTCTTGAAAGTATCTTTTTCTTCAGATGTTAGAAAATCTAAATGAGAAACTGATCCTTGATTAGTTGTTATAGATGACCATACTGCATCTGTGTCTTTATCATATTTTTGAAGTATTTTTTTTAAGTACTTATTTCTTACATTAAAAGATCCTGATAAAGTTTTATGAGTGTAGCTGTTAGCTGCGATTGGTTCAATTCCTGGAGACGAACCTCCACAAATAATTGAAATTGATGCGGTTGGAGCTATCGCTGTTTTGTTTGAAAATCTCTCCTTTATTCCATATTCTTCTGCGTCTGGACATGCTCCCCTCTCTTCAGCAAGATTTTTTGAAGCTAGATCAACTTTCTCCTGAATGTTTTTAAAGATCTTTTTGTTCCATACTTTGCTCATTACAGAACCAAAAGGAATATTTTTTTGCTGAAAATAAGAATGCAGACCCATTACTCCAAGTCCTACACTTCTCTCTCTCATCGCTGAATACTTAGCATGAGCAAATTCATCAGGTGCTCTATTAATAAAGTCTGTCATTACATTATCTAAAAATCTCATAACATCTTCGACAAACTGAGCATTATCCTTCCATTGATCATATGTATCTATATTTAAAGATGAGAGACAACAAACTGCTGTTCTTTGTTTTCCATCATTATCTAATCCCGTAGGTAAAGTAATTTCGCTACATAAGTTTGATGTTTTAACTTTTAAACCTGCTAATTTATGATGCTGAGGTATTTGTCTGTTAACAGTATCTATATAAACGATATATGGTTCTCCAGTTTCTATTCTTGCTGTTAGAAGTCTTATCCATAAATTTCTAGCTGGAATCGTGGATTGAACAGAACCATCATAGGGACTTCTAAGTGCCCACTGTCCGTCTGTTTCAACAGCTCTCATAAAGTCATCTGTTACCAAAACTCCATGGTGTAAATTTAAAGATCTTCTGTTAACATCGCCTCCTGTTGGCCTTCTCATTTCGATAAATTCTTCTATTTCAGGATGATCTATTTGTAGATAACATGCAGCAGATCCTCTCCTTAAAGATCCCTGGCTGATCGCTAAAGTTAAAGAGTCCATGACTTTAATGAAGGGAATAATTCCAGATGTTTTTCCAACTTTTCCAATTTTTTCACCGATTGATCTAAGGTTTCCCCAATAACTTCCTATTCCACCGCCTCTCGCTGCTAACCAAACGTTTTCCTCCCATAAATCTGTAATACCTTCAAGACTATCGTTAGCCTCATTTAAGAAACAAGAAATAGGCAAACCTCTTTCAGTTCCTCCATTAGATAAAACAGGGGTAGCTGGCATAAACCATAAATTGCTTATGTAATTATAAATTCTTTGAGCATGTAAATTATCGTCTGCATATACGCTTGCTACTCTAGCAAATAAATCTTGAAAACTTTCGTTTTGACCAAGGTATCTGTCTTTAAGTGTAGCTTTTCCAAAATCTGTTAAATTCGCGTCTCTAGATCTGTCAATTTTTATAGTTATACCTTTTTCGTTTTGAAAAAGTTCAGTTTCTCCAGATAAGGAGAATAAATCTGGTTTTTTAGGACCATTATTCTTTAATCCATTTTGGTTTTTTTGGCTTATACTGCCGACAGCTTTCTCTATTGCCAATGATACGTTTTTATTCATATTTTCCCTATTTTAGTCGATTTGTTAACAAAACAACTACATGTTGTGTTATATTTAAGTTAATATACTATATAACACTGAAATCAATAGAACATTATAAGAACATTTGATTAAATTTGCAAGTGGAAAGTTTTGTTAATAAACATTTTATAACAAAATACCATATTCTTTAGTATTTATAGTTAATGAAAATCAATCCAAACGGTTTTAGAGAGTATGATGCAAGATGGCTTTACGAAAAAGACATCGATTTAGAGGGAATCACAGAATTAGGTAAAGGTTTAGGTTCTCAGGTCATTAAGCACACAAAAAAAATTAATCCAAGAGTTATAGTTGGCCACGATTATAGATCTTACAGCGAGGATATAAAAAACTCTTTTATAAGAGGTTTAATCTCAACAGGATGTAATGTTGAAGATATTGGTTTATCATTATCCCCTACTGTTTACTTTGCTCAATTCAATTTAAATTCAGATGCTATCGCTATGGTTACGGCTAGTCATAATGAAAATGGTTGGACAGGGGTAAAGATGGGTATCAAAAAAGGTTTAACACACGCACCTGAAGAAATGAGTGAATTAAAGGAAATCACTTTAAATAAAAAGTTTATTGAGGGAAAAGGTTCGATTAAAAAAATAGAAAATTTTAAAAATATCTACTCAAATGATTTAATAGAAAAAAATAAGATTACTAAAAAGATTAAAGCAGTTGTTGCGTGCGGAAATGGAACTGCTGGTGTATTTGCTCCTGAGATATTAAGAGGTATTGGCTGTGAGGTAATTGAACTTGATTGTAGACTAGATTGGTCTTTCCCAAAATATAATCCAAATCCAGAAGATCTTAAGATGCTTCATGCTATAGGAAAAGCTGTAAAAGAAAATAACGCAGATATTGGTTTTGGTTTTGATGGAGATGGAGATAGATGCGGTGTAATTGATGAAAAGGGTGATGAAATATATTCAGACAAAATTGGATTATTGATAGCAAGAAATTTGGCATCAAAGCATCAAAATTCAAAATTTATTGTTGATGTAAAATCAACTGGGCTTTACTCAAAAGATGATGTTTTGTTAAAAAATAAATGTAAAACTGTTTATTGGAAGACTGGACACTCACATATAAAAAGAAAAGTAAATTTAGAAAAAGCCTTAGCAGGATTTGAAAAAAGTGGTCATTTCTTTTTCAACCAGCCTTTAGGATATGGATATGATGACGGAATAAATTCAGCAATTCAAGTTTGTCATTTATTAGCTAATCGAAATAAAAAGATGAGTGAAATAGTCAAAGAATTACCTAAAACATATCAATCTCCAACTATGGCACCATATTGTAAAGATGAAGAAAAGTACAAAGTAGTTGAAGAAATGGTTAATAAAATTGAAAAATTAAAAAAACAAAATACAAAAGTTGATAATCAATCAATCATAGAAATTTTGACTGTTAATGGTGTGAGATTTGCTTTAGCAGATGGATCTTGGGGTTTAATTAGAGCTTCTTCAAATAAACCTTCTCTTGTAGTAGTAACTGAAAGTCCGTCTTCCAATGAAAGAAAAAAAGCGATTTTTGATTTTATAGATAACTTATTGCAAGAAACTGGAAAAATTGGAGAATACGACCAAAAAATTTAAAGATTAAAATATTCATATAAAAATTTTGTTCCAATAACGATCAAAAATAATCCAAAATATTTAGTCATCTTTTTTTTGTTAATTCTATGACTGGCTTTGGCGCCTAGTCTTGCCATAAATGCTGTTATTGGGAAAAAAATTAAAAAAGCTGGTATATTCAAAAATCCGATACTTAGTGGTAAATTAGCGTTCAAATAATTGCCTGAAAAAAGAAAACCTATTGTTCCAAATAAAGCTATTATAAATCCTATTGCGGCAGCACTTCCTATAGCTTTATTTATAGGGTAACCAAAAAACTTCAAAATTGGTACATTCATAACTGCTCCGCCTATGCCCATCGGTGCTGAAACAAATCCAGTAATTATTCCAGAAATAATTTTGGCAGGTAAACCCATTTTTATTGATAGATCTGACTCTTTTTCTTTTAAAAATAATAAGTAGAAAGCAAGAATAAAAACAACTATTGTAAAAAATAATATTAAAGGTTTAGTTTTTAAGCCAGCAGCTAAAATAGTACCAAGTATAACTCCTACAATAACAAATACCCCATAACCTTTCACAACATTAAAATCGACTGCTTTATGCTGATGATGTGTTAAAACTGAAACGATAGACGTTGGGATTATTATTCCAAATGAAGTTCCTACTGCTAAATGCATTAAATATGCTTGTTCTATGCCCGCTGCACCAAAAATATAAAATAAAATTGGAACTGTAATTAAACCACCACCAATACCAAATAAACCTGCCGCAAATCCCGCTGGAATTGCTGTTATGATCATTATTAAAATTAAATAAAGTGTTTCAGGTTGAAAAAGAATATCCAAAATTATCTTTCTAAAGATACAGGATTAGTTTTTCTGACCTGGTCCATTATATGATTTACTTTTTGGAGGTCTGCATCTCTGATACACATGTTTTTAGAAAGGTATTGTTTCCATATTTTAGATCCATTCTGTCCATGAAATAATCCAACTGTATGCCTCATGATATGATTTAATTGAATGCCTTTAGCTGTTTCTTCTTGAATATAAGGAATTAATTTTTCCATAACTTCTCTTCTCGAAGGAACATTGCTATTATTAAAAATATCTCTTTCAATATCAGCTAGAAAATAAGGTGAATGATAAATAGCTCTTCCTATCATCGTGCCATCTACTTTTAATAAATGATTTTTTATATCTTCTGTTGATTTAATTCCTCCGTTGATGATGATTTCATCGTTTTTAAAATATTTTTTTAGTTCATAGACAAATTCGTATTTCAAAGGTGGAATATTTAGATTCTCTTTAGGGCTTAATTTTTTAAGTAAGGCTTTTCTAGCATGAATAATAAATTTTTTAGATCCTGCATCTTTTGTTGTTTGAATAAAAGATTTCAAGAACTTAAAGTTTTCAACTTCATTATAACCAATTCTTGTTTTAATTGTTACTGGTAACTTTGTGGCTTTAGACATTGCTTCGATACATTTTGCTACAAGCTCAGGTTCTTGCATCAAACACGCGCCAAATTTATTTTTTTGAACTTTTTTACTAGGACAACCAAGATTTAAGTTTATTTCTTTATAACCGTAATCTTCTGAAATTCTACAAGCTTCTGCAAGCTCATTTGGGTTCGAGCCCCCTATTTGCAGTATTACGGGATTAGGAATTTTTTTAAACGACAATAATTTATCTCGATCGCCTCTGATGATAGCATTGGCAACGATCATTTCAGAGTATAAATGTATATTTTTACTTATAAGACTTAAAAAATATATTTCATGTTTGTCAGTGCAGTCCATCATTGGTGCAACTGAAACAGTTTTCTTCATAATTTACTCTGATTTATTTTCTTCTTCTGCAGGGGCTTCTTCACTCAATTCAAGTGGAGCTTCCTCGGTATCTAGATTTTCTTCTTTGATCTCAGGCTGGTCTGCTTTTAACTCTGATAAAGCTTCTTTTGCTAAGTTACTTGAGTCTGGTTTTTTAACTTCTGGAATTCTTCTAGTTCTCTTAGAGGGTAAAATTGCTACACCACTTTTTGAAATTTGACCTTTGTATAAACTTTCAAAGTCATCATTTGTTTCTTCTTCTATATCTTCTTGTTGTTCGTCTTCGTCTGGTTCTTTACGAAGTCTTTTAACTGCATTTTTTTCCAACTCATCAACTGATATCTTACCATCGCCTATTTCTCGTAATGAGATAATTGTTCTTTTGTCGTTATCTTCCTCTACTAACGCTGGTGCGCCTGAGTTAAGTTGAACAGTTCTCTCTTTTGCTAATAAAACTAAATCGTATTGATTATCGATTTTTTCCAAACAATCTTCCACAGTAATTCTAGCCATGATGGAGAGTATATATTCAAATAATTCTAATAAATCAATGTTAATTTCTTAACTTAGTCGGTTCTAAATTTTTTCTTATTATCAACAAAAGAGCTAGAGAAACGACTATATAAATCACTGCAATTAATGAGATATTCTCGATTGAGAATCCTTTGTCTATCAGCATTCCAAAAATGGCAGTACCAAACGCAGTTGAAAAAACCATAAAAGCTGTTGTTAAAGCTTTGATAGATCCAATGAACTTTACACCATAAATTTCAGCCCAAGTAGAGGAGCCCAACACATTGGCTAATCCGTTAGATACACCCACTAACCCTAAAAAAATAAATGCAGAAATTTCATTATCATAATAAAACAAAACAAACATAGCTAAAAGTAAAGGAAAATTCATAAGAGGGATTAATTTTCTGCTTGTAAATTTGTCAACTAAATAACCGGAAAAAAATAATGTTATTATTGTAGCCACGGAATACACCATGAAAGCTTTTGGAATTATGTAAATGTCCCACATTTTAGAGTCAGAGATGAAAGATTGATAAACAAATATACCCGTCGCAATCCATGGCATAGCTAACATGTTAAGTGAGATAACATAAAATCTATAATCTTTAATTACTTCTCTTCTCCTCCAACTCTTAATCTTAAAATTCTTCTTATTAGAATTTAATTTCTTTTCCCTAGATTCTAATTTTATTGATTTAATTGTGTTTAATACTAAAAATGGTAAAAAAATAATTATCAGAATTGCAATTCCTTGCCATACAGTCCGCCAAGAGTAAATGATAAATAGATAAGTTATCAAGACTGGTAAAATAAACTCAGCAGCAGATAATCCAAACCAAACTGTGCTTAGAGCTTTTCCTCTTGATCTATCAAAAAATCTTGAAATTGTTGTTGTTGATGCATGACTCATAAGACCTTGGCCTGAAAACCGCATTAAAAAGATACCAGCTGCAAGAAAATAGATGCTATTAATGAAAGAAAAAAATAAAGCTGAAAAAAATAATAATATTATAACAAAAAAAGAATAATAAATTATCTGATATTCATCTATCTTCTTCCCCACCCAAATTAGTAGAAGACTGGAAAAAATTGTTGCTAAAGCATAAATATTTCCAAATTGTCCGTGAGTAATACCTAATTCATTTCTTATCGGTGCGTTAAACAATCCCAAAAAAAAGCTCTGTCCAAAACTAGAAAAAAATGTAAATATAAATCCAAATATAATTACTTTTTTATTTAACGAAAGGTTAATCATTAATGAGTTGTAAAGTTTCTTTCATAGGTTTGGGAGTTATGGGCTACCCTATGGCAGGTTATATATCAAAAGGTGGTCATGATGTAACTGTTTATAATCGCACAAAATCAAAAGCAGAAAAATGGGTTAAAGAATATAAAGGTAAAATAGCTGATACACCTATGGATGCAGCTAAAGATTGTGATTTTATTTTCACATGTGTTGGAAATGATAATGATTTAAAAGAAGTTACTTTAGGTGAAAAAGGATTATTTAAAAATGCAAAAAAAGAGGCAATCTATATTGATAACACTACAGCCTCAGCAAATATTGCAAGAGAACTTTATAAAGAGGCAAAAATAAAAGGATTTGATTTCTTAGATGCTCCTATATCTGGAGGACAAGCTGGAGCCGAGGGAGGAACCTTAACTGTAATGGTTGGTGGCGACGAAGCTCCATTTAAAAAAGCTGAACCTGTAATTGATTGTTATAGTAAAAAAATAAAATTACTGGGGCCTTCTGGAAGTGGACAGCTAACAAAAATGGTTAATCAAATTTGTATAGCTGGCTTAGTTCAAGGTTTATCTGAAGCTATAAATTTTGGAATGAATGCAGGATTAAATATGCATGATGTTATTGAGGTAATTTCTAAAGGCGCAGCACAATCTTGGCAAATGGACAATAGACACAAAACAATGATTGAAAACAAGTTTGACTATGGTTTTGCTGTTGATTGGATGAGAAAAGATCTAAAAATAGCAATGGATGAAGCAAAGAAGAATAACTCTCCCCTCCCTATAACTAAAGTCATTGATAATTATTATGCCGAAGTACAAAAGATGGGTGGCCAAAGATGGGATACTTCAAGTTTAATCAAAAGATTTAGAAAGTAAAGTATGCAACCAGCGTACTACGAAAACTTTGAGGAAATTCAAAAAAAATTTTGGTCAATGTTAGATGATGCAGTAATTAACAGAAGTTCACCTTTTAGAATACCAGTATTTATTTGTGCTGATCAAAATGAAATTGATGGAAGGATAGTTGTTTTAAGAAAATCAGATAAAAACAATAATGTTTTACAATTTCATACCGACCTTAGATCTCCAAAAGTAAGTATTCTTAAGAAAAATAAAAATGCATCATTAGTCTTTTATGATAAAGAGGAAAAAATTCAATTAAGAGTTAAAGTCACTTGTGAAATTAACAATAAAAATTTAGTAGCTGAAGAAGCCTGGAAAAAAACTCAACATATTAGTAGACGATGTTACCTTACAGATGATGCACCCGGTACTACGTCAAAAAACCCAACATCCGGTATGATTTCAAAATTAGAAGATTTTGATTATACGATGGAACAAAGTGAAAAAGGTTATGAAAATTTTACGGTGATCAAATGTAATATTAAATCTATTGAATGGTTGTACTTAGCTGCTAAAGGTCATCGAAGAGCTATTTTTAATTTTGAAAATAAAAAGAGTAGTTGGTTAGTTCCCTAAGTTTTTTGTAACTTTTTCTTTTGACGTTCCTAAATTAACTTCATCAAAATAAACTACCATATTTGGGTAATCTTTATCGCCATGTTCTCTTTTCCAGCCACTTACAAAAGTTTGATATATCCCGAAATCTAATCCAACACCCCTTTTGGTGTATGGTGTAATATTTTTTATATTTAAAGCCTCTAATACTAATTTACCATTCACCCAAACTTTTAAGTAACCATCTTCCTCTCTTGAATAGCGTGCATTAATTAAAATATCAGTCCATCTTCCTTTCATGTCATTAATTTTAATTCCTTTTTTCATTTCAACATATTCTCCACTCCACATTCTTCCGATTTCTAACCATTGGTTGCTTCTGTCAGTTACCATCAAAATTGGTTTCCATCCTTTTTCGTAAAGTTGCATGAAGGTAGTTCTAACTGGAGCTACTGATTTATAATCTTGAGGTAGAAAAATTGAAGCTGAGTACCAATAATCCTTTTTTCCTTTTTGATAATCCTTAAATTGACCCTCAACTCTTTGTCTATCTTTTTTACAATCATTATGACCCTCGTCTTTACCACAATCTCCTAATCGTACCTCAAATCTATATGATTTCTTTCCTGATCTTACAGGATGTCCATCTTTTAAATTTACTAAGTTAAAGCCATGTTTTTTTTTATGTGAGATAGTCTTTTTTTTTACTTGTGTGTTAGAGACATCCTTGCTGTTTTTCGCCTCTGCAAAAGAAAAGCTAATCACTAAAAAAATTGGAGTTAAAAATAATATTACTTTATTTTTTGTATTTTTTGTAATTAGCAACATAATGTTCAGCGTTTTCTTTAATACTTTTTATCTCTTCATCTGTAACTTGCCTTACAATTTTGCCTGGACTTCCAAGCACTAAAGATCTTTCTGGGATTACTTTATTTTCAGTAACTAAAGCATTTGCTCCTATGATAGAATTTTTCCCTATCTTAGCTTTATTTAAAATCGTGCTACCTATTCCAATTAAACAATCATCTTCAATTACACATCCATGCAGCATTACTAAATGACCTACTGTTACATTTTTTCCTATAATCGCTGGACAGCCTGGATCTGTGTGGACTACGCTGCCGTCCTGAATATTAGAACCTTCTCCAATTGTAATAGTTTCTACGTCTCCTCTGAGGGTTACATTGAACCAAATATTTGAATCTTTTTTTAAATCAACGTTACCTATTACGACCGCATTTGGGGCCACCCAACTGTTAGGGTTTAGTTTAGGTGTTTTGCCTTCAAAATCGTAAATCATAAAATTGCTGTATAATTAATTTATATTTCTTATAATATATTATGACTTTAACTAAAACACCTATTTGTGACTTTGGAAAAATAGCTGTCGATTTTGAACTGAAATCTATTAATAACGAAACCATTTCACTAGAAAAAATTAAAGGAAATAATGGCACTTTAGTTATGTTCATATGTAACCACTGTCCATATGTAAAAGCTATTATCAAAGAACTTGTCAAAGATTGTAAAGATTTAAAAAGAGAAGGAATTAATTCTGTAGCAATAATGTCTAATGATACTCAAAACTATCCCGAAGACTCTTTTGACAAAATGATTGAATTTGCAAAAAAAAACAACTTTGGAGATTTACATTATTTAATTGATGAGACTCAAGAAGTTGCAAAAAAGTACGGAGCTGTATGTACACCAGATTTTTTTGGTTATAACAAGAATCTTGAACTTCAGTATAGAGGGAGAATTAGAGAGCTTAAAGATTTAAAGCCTTTAAAGGATGGAGAAAGTGATCTTAAACTAGCCATGAAAATGATAGCTCAAACTCAGAAAGGTCCGAACAAACAAATCCCAAGTATGGGCTGTAATATTAAATGGAAACAGTAAAATTTGATAATTTAAAATTTAAAAAGATAATTAAAATTATTATTATATCTTTATTAAGTTTTTTTTTGTTTTTAAGTTTTAGGTCTTCAATATTATTTTCAAATTATACAGCGGTTTTTTTAATTATCTATTTAATTTTCCAATTATTGATAATTTTAGGAATTTATTTAAAAAATATTATCGTTTCAAATATTTTGATTTTAATAATAATTAATTTATTTATAACACCAATTTTTTTTAATATTACATTTGATATTCCTTATAGAAATCCAAACACAATAAGTTTTTTAAAATGGGATATAAACGAAGATACTGGCTTTTCAAAACAAAAACACAAAATTACAACTGACCAGAAAGGAAATAGAGTAAATAAAGAAATTAATTACGTTGAAAAATCACAGGATACTCTTAGAGTTTTCACGATTGGGGGCAGCACAACTGAAGAAGAAGGAATGGACGATAGTTTAACGTGGTCAAATAACTTAATTAAGCTACTTGAAAGCAGTAACTTGAATAATAAAAAAAATTACGAGATGATAAATCTTGGTATAGGTGGCTTGAGAACAGTTCATCATTACTTTACCCTTAAAAGAAATATTAAACTCAAGCCTGATTTAATAATCTTTTTAATAGGTGTTAATGATTGGAATTTTCATATTATTAATAGTGAAGAAAGTTTTTTATTTAGTAGTTTTGAAGTTCCTTTTGATTTTAGATCTTCACTTTTATACAAATTTTTTAATAAGAGTTACAAACAAATTTCAAAAAAAATTGATAACGTATTTGGTAAAAAAACAAATGTTCAAAATATAGAACTCAAAGATAATAATAAGATAGATAATCCTTATAATGACTTAATAAATATTCAATCTTCTTTAAAAAGAAAGATTGATAATTATACTGAAATTAATATTCATAAAGTTTCAGAAAGATATGTTTATTGGTTAAACAAAACCTCAAATTTTTGTGTCAAAAATGATTTAGATTGTATATTTGTAGATCAACCGACAGTATATAATCTTTTAGATAAAAATAAAAATATACAAAATAGAATATGGATGGATCCACCTTTTCAAGATTATAAGATAAAACCCAATAATATGCTTAAAATTGCAAATCTTTACAATTCTTACCTGCAAGAAAATTTAAAAAGTAAAAATATTAAATTTTGTAAACTCTCAGAAAAAATCAACAGCGATTCAAATAATTTTATCGATGATGTTCATTTTTCTCCTAATGGCTCTAAAAATGTTGCAAACTTTTTACATAAATGTATAAGAAAATTATATTAAATAAATGTTCTTAATTTCTACAAGAAATTTTCCTCCAGACCTTGGGGGAATACAAAACCTAATGGAGGGTTTATCTAATGCTCTATTAAATCATGGTCCAGTAAAGGTTTTTGCTGATAGCTTTGAAAATTCTGATAGCTATGATCAAAATTCTAAATTAAATATTCAAAGAGTCTCTGGTTTTAAGATTTTTAGAAAATATAGAAAGTCTAATCTTGTTAATGAATTTATTAAAAATAACGTTCTAAGAGCGGCTTTTTTTGATCATTGGAAAAGTATTGAAAACATTGAATTAGCATCATTGAAAAAAACAAAAACATTTTGTTTAATACATTCTAAAGAAATAAATCATTCCCTCGGTTCATTGCTTAACAAGCGAATGCTTAATGCGCTTAATAAAGCAAACTATGTGATTGCTAACTCGAATTTTACAAAGGGATTAGTTATAAAATCAGGATATAAAAAAGAAAATATTAGAGTTATTAACCCAGGATGTAATTATCCTATTAAAGTAAATAACGAGTCTAAGAATTTTGCTCAAAAAATTTATGATAATGCTCATCCTAAATTAATTACAATCTCTAGATTAGATGGGAGGAAAAGCCACCGAAATATATTAATGACTATTAAAAATCTTTTACCTAAATATCCAAAGCTTAAATATGTTTCAATTGGAGATGGGGAAGAAAAAGAAAATCTCAGAAGTTTAAAAAAAGAGCTTGGTTTAACAGATGAGGTAAATTTCATTTATAAATCAACAGAACAAGAAAAATTAGCATTGCTAGAAAAATCAGATATTTTTGTTATGCCATCTGTAGTTCACAAGAAATCAATAGAAGGATTTGGTATAACTTTTATTGAAGCAGCCTCCTATGGAAAACCTTCAATTGGAGGAATTTTTGGTGGAGAGGCTGACGCGATACTCAATGGAAAAACTGGATATTTGTGTGATGGGAATGATTTAAATGCTATTCATGAAACTTTAATAAAAGCCTTAGATAATGAGCATTACAAAAAACTTAGTGCAAATGCTCTCGAGTTCTCAAAAAATTTTAGTTGGGATAAAATTATTAAAAAATATATAGAATTAATTTAATCTTTTTTTAATTTCACCGATAACTCTTTCAACGCTTAATTCTGATAAATTGTTAACACTAATAGCTTTAAAATCAGAATTTTCTATACTAACTTTTTTTGCTGAAGTATGGCTGCCAAAAAGAACTAATCCTTTTTTATTCAGGTGAGAAGCTATATGTGCTGGTCCCGTATCATTGGAGATAACAAATTTTGCATCACTAATTAAAGAAATTAACATTTTAATATCAATCGGCTCATTGTCTTTCAAAATTATTTTAGCATTTAGCTCGTAAGCCTCTTTTATCTCATTTGGCCCTGGAGCAACTAAAACTGAATAATTATTTTTATATTCTCTTCTTATTTTAGAAATTAAATCTTTAAAATATGGCCATTTTTTCTTTTGATGTTTTTTTGAACAAAAAGGAAAGATTAAAATATAATCTCTGTTAGTATACTGTTTAATTATTTCAGATAAATCACCTTTAGCCCAGCTTAAATCAATATTTTTAATAAATTTTGTTGGAATTCCGCTTTTTTTGAGTTGTAATTCCATACGATCCAAAACAGGATAAACATCAAAATCTTTTTTAGTCTGGCCTGCTGATAATGTGGTTTCAGAAGAAGACCATTCCATTTTTCCCAAAATAAATCTCTTGTAAAACTTAGTTCTTTTAGAATTTTGTAAATCAAATACTTTACTAAAGTTATATTTAGATAATAATTTTTTTAGATTATATAAAAAAAAAGGATTCCATCGTGGCAATCTTTTATCAATGATAACTCCATCTAAATAAGGACATTCAGACATAAAAATTGAGTAAGACTTGGAAGTTAATAGAAAAACTTTTCTATTTTTATAAAATTCTTTAATATCTTTTATAGCACCATTGGCTTGGATCAGGTCGCCTAAAGATCCATGTTTGATTATTAATATGTTTGACATTGCAAAATATGCGTATATTTATAACCCTATTATAGTCAAAAAAATTAATATGAATACAAAATTAGACAAAATATTGACAGAAATTTCAGCTGGTGAATTAATAGATAAGATAACTATTTTAGAAATAAAAAAAGAAAAGATTACAAACAAAGACAAATTAGTTGAGATTGAAAAAGAACTATCGTCTTTAAACACTACCATGAAAAAGTTTATTCCTAATAATGCAGAAATTTCAGAATTTAAGAATAGATTAAAAGAAACTAACTTAAAACTTTGGAATATTGAAAATGGGACGAGATCATCTGAAAGAAATAAAGATTTTGGACCAAAATTTGTAGAACTTGCACGTGGGGTTTATAAGTATAACGATGAAAGAGCAAAGATAAAACTGACTATAAATAATTCTTTAGGATCAAATATTAAAGAAGTGAAACATCACGAATAATTAATTTATACTAAGGCTTGGTATTTTAAACCTCAATTTTTTTGATAAACTTGGATCAATATTAGTAGTTATAACTCCCTCACCTTTTCCCATTTCTTTTATTATTTTTCCATCAGGTGAAATAATTAATGAGTGGCCATAAGTTTTTCTTCCATTGTAATGTGTTCCGCTTTGAGCTGGTGCAAATACGTAGCAAAAATTTTCGATCGCTCTTGCCTTCAGTAAGCTATGCCAATGTTTTTTTCCGGTAGTTTCAGTAAATGCTGAGGGTATTGATAAAAATAGAGAACCTTTCTGAGCTAAATTACGATATAGATTTGGAAATCTCAAATCATAACATATGCTCATGCCAAGTTTGCCCCATGGTAATTTTGTAACGCAAAATTTTTTTCCCGGCGTAAAAGTTCCCGACTCAAAGTATTTTTCTTTTTTACTTAATTTTGCGTCATACATATGAATTTTATCATAATAAGAATGAATTTTGCCTTTAAAATTAATCAATACTGATCTATTAACTAGTTTTTTCTTTCCAGCTTTAGTGATTAATGAGCCTATTAAAATCCATTTTTTATATTTTTTTGCCAAAATCATCATTCCTTTTAGATAAATATCTTGTTTCATTGGTTTACATATTTTAAGTAATTTTTTTTTATTTAAAGAAAAAATAGATGAGATTTCAGGTGTTAAAATAAAATCTGCATTTTGACTAATTGCCTTTTTAATAAGCCTAGTAGTTTTAATTAGGTTTTGCTGAATACTGTCGTTAGATTTTAGTTGTATACAAGATACTCTGAACATTACTTCATTATAGATGAAGCAAAATTCCATTTACAGTCAAAACTTGGAATATAAGCACCTGAAAGTTTTACGTTACCAAAGCTTTTGTCTAAAACTTTACACCAATTCTCAACTTGTTTTGGCTTTTTGTCGAAACTGCCAACTTGTGCTGTTATTACACCGCCTTTTTTTAAAATTCTTTTAAGACTTCTCATATTTTTTTTTGCTAGATCAATGCAATACTGATCATCATTAAGATCAACGAAAATTTTATCATATTTTGAGTCCTCAATTTCTTTGATACTTTTGAATGCATCCCCCCAAAAAGTTTTTATTTTATTACTTTTTTTTACTTTTGAACAAACTTTAGGAAGATGACGGTAGCACACATCAACTATTTCTGGATCAAGCTCAAACCAATCAATGTAATTTGAATTGTTTTCTAAACATGCTCTAGCCACACCTCCATCACCTCCTCCAATAATTGCTACATTATTGTTTTTTTTGCTTAAATCAAAACCAGATTTAAAAAAATTTGAGCTATAAATTTTTTCATCTTTTTCGGCAACTTGTATTTCGTGATCTATAAATAGTGCGTGTCCAAATTCTTCTAAATCCATAATCTCCACGAATTGACCTGCTTTTGAGGTAAATTTTTCTAATACATCTTTGACTACATAGAATTTTTTTTGACCAGGAGTACTATATATGTCGTCATACAAACTAATGCTACTTCTATCAAATGTATTAGTTACAACTCTTCTGTGATCTATTTCTTTTCTTAAAATTTTTAAAGCAACTTTTGGATTTACTTTTCCGCATGTGAAAAAATCAAAACTAATTACACTTTTCTCAGGAAATGTATGAAAACTAAAATGGCTTTCAGCTAATAAGGCTACTAAAGTAAAACCTTGCGGCTCAAATTTATGAGAAGCTACATTAAGAATTTGAACTTTAGCTGCTTTAGCAATTTTGTAAATTATCTTTTCGTAGAATTCAGGTTCGTAATCTTTTTTAACTCCTAGAAAGTCAATCGTTATATGTTCTCCAACTTTTAACATAAAAACTATCCTTTTTTATAATCTTTAAACTTTCCTAAAACTATATTCATTTCTTTTTTTGAAAGAATCTTAGGTATTCCGATTCTTAGTGCATTTATATATTGATGGCAAATATTTTCGATCTCTTGAGCTAACTCAAATGCCTTCTCTAAATTTTCACCAAAAGCAACTTGACCATGATTAGCGATCAAACAAGCTGATCTATTTTTTAAAGACTTAATGATATTTCTTGATAGATTTTTTGTTCCAAAAGTTGCGTATTTACTGCATTTAATATCTTCTCCTCCGGCGACTGCAACCATATAGTGAAAAGCAGGAATATTTTTTTGATGAGTTGAAACAGCCGTTGCACAAGTTGAGTGTGCATGAACTATAGCTTTAGCTTCTTTTTTATTCACATAAATATCCAGGTGGAACCTCCATTCTGAAGATGGTTTACCTTTTTTTTTATCATAAGTTCCTTTTAGAGAAACAAAGACTATGTCTTTTGGTTTTAGAGATGAATATTTTCTTCCTGACGGTGTGATAAAAAAACCCTCTACTCCATTTTCTTTAGTTCTCACAGAAATGTTTCCTGATCTTAAAGCAGATAAATTGGTTATATTTAATTTTTTTGAATATTTAATTACTTTTGATTTTAGTTTGCTCACTTAAATAAACCCTTTAAACCTTTTTCTGATGCTTCACAAATTCCTTTTTCAGTAATTAAACCTGAAACATATTTAGCAGGAGTAACATCAAATGCTAAGTTCATTGCTTTACTTTTTTGTGGGTATATCCTAATTTTAGTTATTTTGTTCTCTTTATCCACTCCTTCAACATAAGATAATTCTTCTACATTTCTTTCTTCAATAGGAATTTTCGTATGATCTTTAATATTCCAATCAATAGTAGAGCTAGGTAATGCAACATAAAAGGGAACATTATTATCTTTAGCGGCTAAAGCTTTTAAGTATGTTCCAATTTTATTACAAACATCTCCATTAGACAAAGTTCTATCTGTCCCCACAATACACATATCGACTTGTCCTCTTTGCATCAAAATACCGCCTGCATTATCAGTAATAACAGTATTTGAAATTCCTTCTTCGTTTAATTCATATGAAGTTAAATTTGCACCTTGATTTCTTGGTCTGGTCTCATCAACCCATACATGAACTTTAATTCCCTGTTGATGAGCATGATAAATTGGTGACGTAGCTGTACCCCAGTCTATTGTAGCTAACCATCCTGCATTGCAATGAGTTAAAATATTTACAGTATCTTTTTTTTTATTAGCAACATCCTCAATTATCTTAAGACCATTTAGGCCAATGTTTTTACAAAAACTAATATCTTCCTCAATAATTACTTTTGCTTCATCTAATGCTATTTTTAAAATTTCGTTATTATTTTTTCCCGACAATTTTTTCATCATTCTGTCTACAGCCCACTTCAAGTTTATTGCAGTTGGTCTAGATTTAATAAGTTTTTCACTTGATTTTCCTAAGAAAGATGAATCATTTTTTTCAATAATAGATAAAACAATTCCATATGCCGCGGTGGCTCCAATTAAAGGCGCTCCTCTTACTTCCATAGTTTTAATTGCATTAATACAATCTTCCACGGTTTTAAGGTCTTTTATAATAAATTTATGTGGAAGTTTTGTTTGGTCAATTATTTTAACTAAATTATTTTCAAACCAAATAGTTCTATATTCTTTGCCTTCTATCCTCATTATTTTTTCAAAATTGTGTTAAGAACTTTACAAGTGTAAATTATCTCCTTGTTCGTGATACCAAGGCCTGAGGGTAAATAAAATCCATTTCTTGAGAGAAATTCTGAATTTGGTAATTTAATTTTTCTTTTAAAAATCTTTAATCTTTTAAAAATATTTTGTTTGTGCATTGGATAAAAGAAATTTCTTGTTTGAATATTCTTTTTAAGTAATTTTTTTACGATTAAATCCCTGGTAAATTTGTTATTTGGTTTTACCAAAACTCCAAATACCCAATAAATATTTTTAGCATATTTAAGGGACTGATCTTGTATCTTAATAAACTTATTGTACTTAAGATATTTATAATAAATTTTTCCAATCTCTCTTTTTCTTTTCACAAGATAATTAATCTTTTTTAATTGACTGATACCCATCGCAGCTTGCAAACTTGATAATCTATAATTCCATCCAATATCTTCATGGTTAAACCTATTATTGTCGCTTCCAAAACATAAATTTCTCAAAGACTTAGATTTTTCAAAAATTCTTTTATTATTTGTTAAAATCATGCCGCCCTCACCAGTTGTTATATGTTTATTTGCATAAAAACTGAACGTACTCACATCTCCAAAACTTCCACATAATTTATTATTATATTTCTGACCAATTACTTCTGCTGCATCTTCAATGATGGTAATTTTTTTTCTTTTAGCGATCTTTAAAACTCTTCTCATATCGACTGGAAAACCATAAATATGAGTTATAATAATAGCTTTAGTCTTTTTGTTTATCTTTTTTATAATTTCTTCAGGACTCATATTCCAACTATCTAAATCAACATCAACTAAAATAGGCTTTAAATTATTTTTAACTACACATAATGCTGTTGAGATTATTGAAAAAGCTGGAATTATTATTTCACTCCCTTTTTTAAAATTGAATGATTTAAGTGCAATTTCAAGCGCTGCTGTTCCATTGCTTACTGAAATAGCATATTTTTTTTTATGGAATTTAGCGAAATTTTCTTCAAATTTTTTAACATAAGGTCCATCTCCAGAGATCCAATTTTCTCTTAATGCTTTAACAACACTTTTAATATCATTTGAAAAAACTTTAGGCCTATTAACAGGAATGAATTTACTTTTTAATTTTGATAAATTTTTCATCAATTTTGTTAAATCTTTCTTTATCTAGAGATAAACTAAAAGGTCCCTGTTTAATTTCTATAATTGAGCATTTTTTTAATATCTTAAAACCGTGTGAACCTTCAAGTAAGATCAAAATTTTATTCTTATTTACAATTTTACTAAATAAATATTTTTTATTAGAATAAAAATCTACCCTAATTGATCCTTCTTTAATTAAAAGTATCTCTGTAGTCTTTTTAATTTTTCTAAGATAACTTTTATGTGTATGTGGTTTAATGTATGTATTAGATTTGTGACTTATAAAACCTAACTGTAAAGTTAAATGATTTGGTGTAATAAAATTTACACCAGGTTTAAAAACTTTTTTTTCTGGGACCACCATTGCTAAAAGTTTTTTTTTATAAATTATCTTCTTTATCATTTTCAATTATTGCTCTCTAACTTTAGATCGTTTTCCATCATTAATGCAATAATCTTATTAATGTTCGTTTTATTTCTAAATTTAAAAGTTTTTTGAGCCTTTGAAGTATTAGCTATAAGTGTTGAATTTTTACTTGGTCTAATCAATTTTTTGTTAATCTTTAAATATTTTTTATAGTCCAACCCTACATAATCAAACGCTTTTTTTAAAAAATATTCGACTGTATAAGCCTTTCCAGACCCGATTACAAAGTAGTCTGGTTTTTTTAGTTGCATAATATTGTAAGCAGCTTCTACATAGTCCTCTGCATAACCCCAATCTATTTTGGCTTTGATGTCACCTAACTGTATTTTTTGTTGTTTCCCATAGAAGATACGTGCTACACTTTTAGTAATTTTTCTTGTTACATATTCTTCAGGTCTTACCTCTGACTCGTGATTATAAAAAATTGCGCTATAAACTTTTAAATTATGAACCTTTTTATACATTTCACACGCGTAAAATGCTGAAACTTTTCCAAGCGCATATATACTTAATGGAGTAAATACCTCATTTTCGTTTTGTTTATTTTTTTTACTACCACCAAATATATTTGAGGACAAAGGTTGAAAAAATTTTGATTTAGGTGAATGATTTTTAATTATTTCTAATAATTTAACGACTGACGATCCTGTGACATCAAACGAATAGCTTGGAAGTTCAAAGCTCCATCTTACGTGATCTTGGTCTGCAAAATTATAAATTTCTTGGGGCTTTATATTTCTTATAATTTTTTCAATTGAAATAAGATCTAATAAATCTCCATGCAAAATCACAAAATTTGGATTATTAACTATTTCTTTTAAATTTTTTAAATTTCCTGTAGCTGATTTTCTAACAAGACCATAAACTTTAAAATTTTTTTTAATTAAAAATTTAGAAATTGTTGAACCATCTTGTCCTGTTGCACCTAAAACTAAAATCTTTTTTTTGCTCATTTTTTTCCAATTATTTTCATTCGTGGAAATGGTAATATAAACTTTCCTCCCTTATTTAGCCAATTTTTTTCTCGCTTAATAAATTCTTTTATAAACCCCCACGGAGTGACAAAAAAGAAATCTGGCTTGAGTTTTTTAGCTTCTTTTTCGGATATTATTTTAATACCTGTGCCTATAGTATATTTTCCCCATTTAAAAGGTGTTCTTTCTGCTGCGTAAGGAATGATTCTTTTATTAAGACCATAATATTGTAAAACTGTGTTTCCTTTAGTTGAGGCTCCATAAAGAAATATTTGTTTATTTTTTTTATTCTGTTTTTTTATAAAACTTAGTGTTGTCATCTTGTTTTTTTTAACTCTATAAACAAATTCTTTCATCATTTTAATAACATTTTCATTTGGCAATTTAATGCTGCCTTTACTGAACTTTCTACAGTAAAATCTGTGACTTCCTCCGTTAATATCGTTGCTCGATATTTTAAAAATTTCTAATCCATTTTTTTCAAACAAATATTTAATAGATTTGAATGAGTAAAATTCAATATGTTCATGACATATATTGCCTAGGTCATTTTTATCTATCATAGATTTAAAGCTCATAAGTTGAGCAACAAATATACCGTTTTCGTCTAAACTTTCCGCTGCATCTTTGATAAATTTGTTTGGATCTTCTAAATCATAAAACATTCCTATAGCTGTGATAAGTTTGGGCTTCTTTACTTTCTTTTTATCTAAAATTTTAAATAACGCTTTTTTAGACCAGAAATTATCAATTACATAATTACAATTTTTTTTAAGTTCATTTTTCAAATTGTTGGCTGGCTCGCACCCAATGGTTTTAAATTTTCTTTTTTTAAAATATCTTAATAGTGTTCCATCATTAGCTCCTATATCTAAAACTACGTCATTCCTTTTAAGTTTAGCTTCTTTCACACAATCATGAAAAAGGTCTTTTAAACCTTCTCTCATAGTTTTCGTTACCCCTGACTTGTACCAATAAAATCTTCTATACATTATTTCTTGAGGCGCGAGGTGAGAAAGTTGTATCAATGTACACTTGTTGCAATAAAGTAAATTTAGTCTTGATTTTGTTCCTTTGTAAATATCTTTTTTTTTTACAAAGTTACTTACGTAAAGATTTCCAAGATCAAATAAAGACCTTAGTTTGTTATTTTTACACAATAAACATTTTTTTACTTTCTTTATTTTTTGAGAAATCATATTAAGAATTATTTATTATTTAAAACATGAAAATATTTTTCAAAATGTGCTTGAAAATAAAATTCGTACCCATTTTCACCATGAATTTGAGTTGTAGGAAAATAAGGACAAACTTCCAGCATTCTTGGCGATTTTAATCCCTCTGCAATATCAATTCCTAATGTTTGATTTCCTATATGCGCTTTACTACTTTTGATTATCATTGCCATCTCAAGGAAATCTTTACATTCATAAAACTTCAAATTTTTAATATTATTTTTTAAACTTTGGTATTCTTCTGAAACTCCTATGTAATAAATGTCATCATATTTTTCTAAAAAGCTATAATCTATAAATGGATTTTGATATCTAAGTGACCTACAGATTGTAATCTTATTTCTCAAATCGGCATGATCCTCGACTTCTAAATACTTTTTGCTTAAATCAACTTGAATTCCAGCTATATGAAACCAATAACGCTTATTATCAAAACAAAGATTTATTGGTAATTCTCTTATCAAATTAAAATTAATGTCAATTGACTGGTTGTTATATAATTCAACTTTTTTGATATAAGATTGTTTTATTAGTAATGGGTAAAGCATGTCATAAAGCTTTTTATTTAAATAAAATTTTCCTGCGGGGTGACTATTGTAAACATCAGGTGCTGGTAAATTCGTCTGAATTATCAAATTACATTTATGCGATTTAGAAATTTCTTTTATTACAGGTAAAACATTGATTATATCACCAATATGTCCTGCGTGCAGAAATGAAATTTCATCTTTATTTTTTAATGATGTTTGAACATCATTTAGCTGTTTTTCATATTTTTCTTTAAAAGTTTTTTTATCTTTTTCAATTATTTTTAATCGCTTGTCAGCCGAATATTTTTTTGGATTAAAGAATTTATTAAAAAGATTTTTCATTTTTTTAAAACTCTGCCCGCAATATATTGCAATTTTTTAATAGTTTTTTTTGTCCTTAATTTAGGATCTGTTATTATAGCAACATCTAGGCAATTATTAGCCGGATCTCCTTCAGCTGAAAAATCTTTGAACGTTTTGATTACCTCTTTAACCATACTTTGTGCGTTACTAGCATTTTTTTG
The DNA here is from genome assembly GCA_902620585.1 of uncultured Pelagibacteraceae bacterium. Classification (GTDB taxonomy): domain Bacteria; phylum Pseudomonadota; class Alphaproteobacteria; order Pelagibacterales; family Pelagibacteraceae; genus Pelagilacustribacter. Next base: position 50,784 of record CACNJC010000008.1, read on the forward strand.
CAATGTCTTGATCACCATTTCAACATCAACTTCATCATGGTCTGGATGCCAACAATCAAAATCTGTCACCATGGCTACAGTGCAATATCTGATTTCAGCTTCTCGAGCTAATTTTGCTTCTGGCATATTAGTCATTCCAATTACATCAGCTCCCCAAGACCTATAAAGATTTGACTCAGCTAATGTAGAAAACTGTGGACCTTCCATTACAAGATAGGTACCTTTTCTTTGAAAAGGTATACCAAGTTTTTTTAAAGCCTTCTCACAACAATCTGATAAACTCTTACTTGTGGGTTGCGCCATTGATACATGAGCAACTATTTCATCATTAAAAAAAGTTTTTATTCTTGAAAAAGTTCTATCTATAAATTGATCTATTATTACAAATTTTCCTGGATTTAAATCTTCTCTTAAAGAGCCTACTGCAGAAACTGATATAATATCCGTGACTCCAAGTTGTTTCATTGCATCTATGTTTGCTCTAAAATTAATATTACTCGGATTTATTTTATGTCCTCTAGAGTGTCTTGGTAGGAAACAAATCTCTATTCCATTTAACTCTGCAATTAAAATCTCATCAGATGGCTGACCCCAAGAAGTTTTTACTTTTTGCCATTTGTTCTTTTCAAAACCACTCATTTTGTAAAGACCACTTCCTCCAATTATCCCAAGTTTTCTTTTTTTCATCATTTGATTATTAATCCTTTTTTGTTAAAACTTGAAGCTAAATATGAATTTAAAAAAGTATATCAGGTCAATTCCGGATTATCCTAAAAAGGGTATATTATTTCGTGATATAACCACTTTAATTAAAAATCCTGAAGCTTTTAAATTCACAAACGATAAAATAATTGAGTTATCAAAAAAAATAGACTTTGATAAAGTTTCAGCAGTAGAGTCTAGGGGGTTTGTGTTCGCTTCGGCTGTATCATACGTCTTAAATAAACCTTTTATACTTTTGAGAAAAAAAAATAAACTTCCTGCAGAAACTCACTCTGTTGATTTTAAACTTGAGTACGGAGAGGCAACTATTCAAGTGCACAAGGACTCTATATCGAAAGGGGAAAAAATTCTCGTAATTGATGATTTGATTGCAACTGGAGGAACAGCAGAAGCAGCTGCAAAATTAATAGAAATTTCTGGAGGTAAGGTAGCTGGATTTATTTTTGTAATTAATCTCTTTGATTTACCAGGAAATGATCTTCTTAAAAAAAAAAGGTTACAAAACTAATTGTTTAATTGAATTTCCTGGTCATTAAGAATTATGTTTAATAAAATTTTCTACGTAATCTTTTAATTTACGCTTCCCAAAATAACTAATAATTCTATTGGATAGGTTTTTATTTACTAAAGCTGATGTAAACCTTTCTCCACTTCTTTTTGGTAAGTATTTAATTTTTGATTTAAACATTTTAGCTACTTCATAAATAGAATAAGACTTTGTGTTAGAAATGATATAATGCTTATTCAAATTCTTCTTCCAAGCTAAATAGCAAATTTCAACTGTATCATCTATGTGAGTAAATCTTCTAGTTTGAGTTCCAGGTTTCACAACTGGCATAGATTTCTTTTTCAAGTAATGATGTTCGAAAATACCTATAACGGTAGACATTGATCCTTTAGAAATTTGATTAGGCCCATAAACATTATAAAAGTAGATAACTTCATACTTAAACTGAAAACGTTTTTTAAAATTTTCTAATTGCTCTAAATTAGTTGCTTTTGAAAAAGCATATGGAGATAAATTTTTATCTTTCCCATTATTACCCAAAGAGGCGGATGTAGCAGAGTAAACAAGTTTAATATTATTAATTAAACAAAAATTAAAGACCGCATTTGAACCTAGAAAATTGGACTCTACACATTCATCCATTTTTAGAAAACTTTGATATATTCTTGCAAATTCACCAAAATGAAAAATTGAGTGAATGTTTTTAGGGTTTTTAATTAAATCATTTATATTTTTTGTGTGTCCCCTTATGTATTTTACTCTTTTGTTTTTTATATGATTTTTTTTAGTACCCGATGAATAGTTATCTAAACTTATTAAGTGAAATTTTGTTTTTTTTAAAAGATATTTAATAAGATTTGTCCCTACAAATCCGGCGCCACCTGTTACTACTATCTTTTTTTTACTATTCGACATGAGAATTCATTATATCTTTGAAATAATTAAATCAATCTAATCTTGGTCTGAACCAGGAGCTCTTGTTAAATAAAGCATTCATAAATCCTGAGGCTCTACAGTAATATAATCTACTTTTAAATTTATTCTTAATTAAGAAAAAATACACACTTTTGATAATCGATTTAAAAAATGTTAAAAAACCAAAAAAGAATGCTCTTGTGAAACCATAATGTTTTTTTCTAAAGTAAAACTTTGACCAGTTCCAGTGCCAATTTCTTGAAAATTCTAACTCATTTCGATATTTTTCATCAACGGCTTTTGCACCAAGATGCGATATTAATGATTTACTATAAACATAAATCTTTTTAAAATTATTTCTTGTTCTTAAACAAAGATCATCATTTTCAAGATACATAAATATTTTTTCATCGAAAAAATTATTATCAAATTCGTCTTTATTTAAAATCATTGAATATCCATCAATCTGACTAACTTCGATCAAATCAGCTTTATTGTTTTCTGAGTGAATATCTTTTTTATAATTTGGAAAATCTTTGTTATCACTTAAAGGACTTAAGATTGCAAATTTTAGATCTTTCGAAATTTCATAAATCTTATTTAAAGTGTCTGATCTCAAAATTGTATCTGGATTTAAAATCATTACAAACTTAGTTTTTGCTTTTCTAATTCCAAAATTATTTCCAGCTCCCATTCCTAAATTCTTACCTGTTAAATAACATTCGATATTTTTATATTTTTTTTTTAATGTATCAATAAATTCTTGATCAGACGAATTTTCTACGATTATCTTTTTAACTTCTGGATCAATTGACTGTAAACAATCGTCAATAATATTTTGACTTTTTATTGTTACTATTATTATTGTTAAATTTTCTTTTGTTATTTGCATCCAAAAAATGCCTTCATTATGATAGAAAGTATACTTACAAGCATAAATAATATAAATAATAGCAAATGAAAAGGTTTATTGTTACTGGGGGTTATGGCTTTATTGGTAGTAGCTTAATTAAGCTATTATTGAAAAAAAATTATACAGTCCTAAATATAGATAAGCTGTCGTACTCAGCTCAAAAGTATAATTTAAAAGATGTAAAGAGTAAAAAGTACTTTTTTAAAAAAATTGATATTAATAACAAAAAAGAGATAACTAAGATTCTAAAAAGATACAAGCCACATGGAATTTTCAATCTCGCTGCAGATACACACGTGGATAGGTCAATTGATGATTCTTCAAACTTTATTAGAAATAATATTCTTGGCGTATACAATTTGTTAGAAGCTATTAAAAACTACAACAAAAATATTAGATTAGTTCATATATCTACGGATGAAGTATATGGAGATATTGCAAATTCTAAGAGGTCGAATGAAAGTTTTCCATATGTACCTAGTTCACCATATTCTGCTTCAAAAGCTTCCTCTGATCACCTTGTTAATGCTTTTGTAAGAACTTATAAAATTGATGCAGTCATATCTAATTGTTCTAACAATTATGGTCCAAGACAATATCCTGAAAAATTAATTCCTAAGATGATTTATAATATATTAAACAATAAGCCTCTTCCAATATATTCAAAGGGAAAAAATTTACGAGAATGGATTTATGTTGATGATCATTGCGAAGCTTTGTTAAAACTATTTTTTAAAGGAAAATCAGGAGAAAAGTATAATATTGGGTCTGGTATTAATTGCAGTAATCTTTTTTTGGTTAAAAAAATATTAAAGACTTTTTCAGATAAAAATATTGAAATAGGAAAAAAGGTAAAAATTATATTTGTCAAAGATAGACCTGGTCATGACTTTAGATATGCTCTTAATAGCAACAAAATTAAAAGAGAATTAAAATGGAAGCCGAAAATAAACCTCAATCAAGGTATATCTAAAACAGTTGACTGGTATATAAATAACCAAGGATATTTTAAAAAATTAAATGAAAAAAATTTTAGTTACAGGTGGTAATGGAAGATTCGCTCAAGTTTTAAAAAATAAAAAAAGTAACTTTAAATTTATTTTTAGAAACAAAAAGCAACTTAATATCTTAAGCAAAATTTCAATAATAAATAATATTAAAAGATTTAAGCCAAATTATATTTTACATTTAGCTGGACTTTCTAGACCAATGAAAATTCATGACACGAATATTTGTAAAAGTATCGATTTAAATATAATTGGAACAGCAAATATAATTAAAGCATGTATGGAAAAAAAACTAAAAGTTATTCATTTTTCAACTAGTTATGTTTATCCTGGAAAGAAAGGAAATTATAAAGAAACGGATCCATTGTTGCCATGGAATAATTACGGTTGGTCAAAGCTTGGTGCTGAATGTGCTGTTCAAATGTACAAAAATTCTCTTATTTTAAGAACTTGCATGACCGAAAAACCTTTTGTTCACAAATCAGCTTTCTCAAATGTAAAGACAAATTTTATTTATCATGACGATTTCATAAAAATTTTTTTAAAAATTTTGAATAAAAAAGGTATATTTAATATAGGAGGGAAGTCTCAATCCGTTTATGAATTTGCAAAAGTTGAAAATAAGCATGTGAAAAGAAAAATTTCTAAAGGTGAGTTACCTTTAAAAAATGGATATGAGTCTGAAAAAAATTTCAAAATATTTGTGATGAAAATTTATAAAACTAATATTAAAGATTTACTGGTAATAAAACAAAAGAATAATATCGATAAAAGGGGTTCTTTAAGAGAAACTTTTAATAAAAAGTTATTAGACAAAAAGTTTGTTTTTGAATATTGCACAACTTCTAAAAAAAATGTCTTAAGAGGGTTTCATTTTCAAGTAAAATTTCAACAGGCAAAATATGTAAGTGTATTGAAAGGAAAAATATTAGATGTTGTAGTAGATTTAAGAAGAAAATCTCGTACTTTTGGAAAGTCATTTAAAATAATTTTATCTAAAGATAATTCAACAAGTCTATATATACCTAGAGGATTTGCTCATGCGTATTACAGTTACAGCTCCGAAAATATAATTTATTACAAGCTAGATAATTTTTATAAACCTAAATATGAAAGTGGAATTATCTACAATGATAGTAGATTAAAGATTAGATGGCCTAACCGTGCTAAAATTGTTTCATTAAAGGACAAAAAACTAAAATCTTTTAAAGATTTTGTTTTGCGTTATAATTTTTTGTAGTCTGATAAATTCTTCACTATTATAGGAAGTTCTTTAACCTTATAATTTTTTAAGAACCAATATGATAAAAATCTCTCTGCGAGAAATCCATAGATTCTTGTCATCCCATAACCCTTTAAAGTTTTAAATCCAAATATATCCTCACACTTTTCTAACCATGGGAATATAGTTTCATAGTAGCTTTTTAAGATTTCTTTTTTACATATGAACATGTTGTGTGGATTAAATGAAGATCTTGACTCAATGAAATTTTTAAAGTCATTTTTATGTTCAGCGTCAAGTAGTTCTATTGCTGACTCGAGATGCCCTTCTCCATGAAAAATATCAAAATGAAATTTAATATTTCTTTTTTTTTTAAAAAATATAAATGATGGAGAAAATATTAATTTTTTAGGATTTTGTTTAAAAAATTTCATAAATTTAAAATTATTAACGTACGACTGTTCACCCAATATACAATCATAATCCAATAAATCATTTGATATATTTTCTATAATATTTTGTTTTAAATTTTCCAAAGTGCTCAAATTATTATCTTTAGAATTTTCTTTTAGAAAAAATTTTCTATATTGGCAAAAACCAACCCAATCTGTTTTAATTTTTTCCAAATATTTTTTCCAAATCCAATAATGAAAAGTATACTCTCCATAATTTGGATTTTTATTCGAAATATTTTCTCCTTTTTT
>CACNJC010000009.1 GCA_902620585.1 uncultured Pelagibacteraceae bacterium
TAGGGATAGCTTTCTTAGGATTATTACCTGGCTTTGGCATTGGTATTAATTGCATTTCACCTAAAATCCGCGAAACTCTTAAAGTTGGCTGAGCGCCTTTACTCATCCAATATTTAACCCTTTCGAATTCAACTTTAATTCTCTCTTTTTTATCCTTTGGTAATAAAGGATTATATGATCCAAGTTTTTCTATAAATTTACCGTCTCTTGGATATCTTCCATCAGCAACCACTATCTTATAAATAGGTCTTTTTCTCACGCCGCCCATTGATAATCTTATTCTTAACATATTTTTCCTTTCATTTTAGTTGATTAAGCATTTCATCTGGTATCATTCCAGATGGAATTTTTTGTCCTTTGGACATTTTTTTCATCATATCTGACATCATTTTAAATTGTTTAAGTAACTTATTAATCTTAGTAACGTCTACGCCTGATCCTATTGAAATTCTTTTTCTTCTAGATCCGCTTATGATTTTTGGATTTTCTTTTTCTTTTTTAGTCATTGATAGTATTATGGCTTCATTTTCAACCAACATCTTTTCATCAATATTTGCTTGATCCATTTTATCTTTCATTTTATTCATACCTGGAAGCATAGACATAACTCCTTCCATCCCTCCCATTTTTTTCATTTGTCTCAATTGAGCTAGGTATGAGTCCATAGTAAATATTCCTTTTTTTAATTCTTCCTCAGTTTCTTTGATTTTTTCTTCACTTAAATCTTGTTGTGCTTTTTCGACTAAAGTAACAATATCTCCCATACCTAAAATTCTATTTGCAAATCTTTCAGGATGAAAAATTTCTAAATCTGTAATTTTTTCACCTACACCAACAAACTTAATAGGTTTGCCTGATATATGTTTCATGCTTAATGCAGCGCCTCCTCTAGAGTCACCATCAACTCTCGTAAGAATAATTCCTGAAATGTTAACTGAGCTATCAAATTCTTTTGCCACATTAACTGCTATCTGACCTGTTAAAGAGTCGGCTACTAAAATAGTCTCAGATGGATTTATAATTTCTTTGATTTGTTTTATCTCCGTCATCATTGGTAGATCGATCTGTGTTCTTCCGGCTGTATCAAATATAATTACCTCAGAGCCATTTAAATTTGCTGTATTAAGTGCTCTTTTAGTTATGTCTATTGGCTGTTGCTTTTCCACAATTGGTAGACATTGAATGTTATTAGTCTCGGCTAATAACTTAAGTTGTTCTTGCGCTGCAGGTCTGTAGACATCTAGACTTACCAACATCACTTTCTTTTTGAAATTTTTTTCTATTGTTAACGCTAATTTTGCAGCGGAAGTTGTCTTTCCTGAGCCCTGCAACCCAACCACTAATAAAGAAACTGGAGGAACTGCTTTTAAATTTAATTTTTCATGCTTTGAGCCCAAAATATTTACTAACTCATCGTAAACAATTTTCACTATCATTTGCCCAGGAGATGTAGATTTAATAATTTCTTGTCCTAAAGCTTTCGGTTTTATATTAGTAATAAATTCTTTAACCACCTGAAGAGCTACGTCTGCTTCTAACAAAGCTAGCCTTATTTCTTTTAGCCCAGATTCAACTTGGTCCTCTGTTAAAGATGGGGCATTTTTCAGTTTAGAAAAAATTTTTTCTAATTTATTTGTCAAATTTTCAAACATTTTTATAACGTCCAACACCAATCGCACTAGTGGGCGAACCTTCGCTGACTAGTGTCGACGCTCTTGTTTTCAAGAGCACCGCAAAAACTTGAGTATTTGCGGAAAGTTGTGAAAAGTACAATTTAGGGTTTTAAAAGTCAATGAATAAATATACTAATTAATTATGACTAAGGTTAACGCTTATAAAATGGACGGACTAGGTAATGATTTTATCATTATAGATAGAAGAGAAGTCCAAATAAATTTAAGTAAGGAAAAAATAATCGAATTAGGCGATAGAACAAATGTTGGATTTGATCAAATAATATTTATTGAGAAAAAAATTAACAATTATTTTCCTATCACGATTTTTAATTCTGATGGGGGAGAAATAAGTGCTTGTGGAAATGGAAGCAGATGTGTTGCATATCTTTTAAGTGAAAAAGTTAATTCGAAATTAATTAAGATTAAAACAAACAATAGATTACTTGATGCTGAAGTAGTGAGTGAGTCCAGTGTAAAGTTGAATATGGGTAAACCCATATTCGATATAGAAAAAATTCCCTTATCAAAAGAAATAAAAGATAATAGAGTAGACTTAACGATTGACGGTAAATCTTTTAAAAATGGATTTTGTTTAAATGTTGGAAACCCACATATAATTTTTTTCGTAAAAGACTGTTTTGCTTATGACTTAAAAAACATTGGTCCAAAAATAGAGAATTATTCTATTTTTCCACAAAGAATCAATGTCACACTTGCTCAAGTAGAAAATAAAAGACTAATCAAAGTAAATGTGTGGGAAAGAGGTGCGGGACTTACAAAAGCGTGTGGAACTGCTGCATGTGCTACAGCAGTAGCTGCATTAAAAAATAAACTAACAAGTAACAAAGTTGAAATAAAGTTTAATGAAGGAGTTTTAGATATAGAGATCGATAATTCTCAAAATATATTTATGACTGGACCTGTTTCAAAAGTAAAAACTTTACAGATAGATATTTAATATGGGATTATTTGATAAATTTAAATCAGGACTTGGAAAAAGTTCCTCTAGTTTGTCTGAGGGATTTAAAAATATTTTTTCAAAAAAGATAATTAACGAAGATGTTTTAAATGAATTCGAAGAATTAATTATTTCATCTGATGCAGGTATTGATGTTGCAAAAGATCTTAGAAAAGATTTTGAAAATTTCAAAATTGATAAAAAACTAAATGACCATAGAGAAATTTTAAAATTATTAGCTGAAAAAATAGCAATCGATCTACTGAAATATGAAAAAGATTTAAGTTTAATGGGTAATGCAAGTTCATCTGTAATTGTTGTTTCTGGAGTTAATGGAGTAGGAAAAACAACTACAATCGGAAAACTTGGAAAATATTTTAAAGATAATAATAGATCAGTAGTTTTTGGTGCAGCTGATACTTTTAGAGCAGCTGCAATTGATCAATTACAAGTTTGGGCGGCAAAAGTTAAAGTTGATATAATAAAATCAGAAATAAATAGTGATCCTGCATCAGTTGCTTTTAAAACAGCAGAATTTGCAAAAAAAAATCAAATAGATGTTGCTTTAATAGATACTGCCGGCAGATTACAAAATAAAAAGAATTTAATGGATGAATATAAGAAAATTATTAATGTTTTAAAAAAAATTGATGAAAAATTTCCTAATGAAGTTATTTTAGTCTTAGATGCAACAACTGGACAAAATGCACTGAATCAAGTTGAAGAATTTAGTAAAATTCACAATATTACAGGATTAGTTATTACAAAACTTGATAGCACTGCAAAAGGTGGAATAATTTTAGCTATTTGTAAAAAATATAATTTACCAATAGTTGCTGTAGGAATGGGGGAAAAGGATACAGATCTACATCCTTTTAAATCTGAATTTTTTGCTAAAGCGTTATTAGGTTTAAATATTTAATATTTTTTGATAAATTTTTCTATCTCGTTCAGTAACTTAGAATTAAATTCCATCATGTGATCGTCATCAGGTGTAAAATAAAAGTGTTTTGGATTGTTCGCTTTTTCAAATAATTCTTTGCCCATATAAAAAGGTACAACATCATCCTTTTCTCCGTGCATAATCAATATTGGTGAATTTACCATCTTTATCTTGCTAATCGAGTCATACCTATCTTTTAGAAGAAGACTTACTGGCAAATAAGGATAATAAATTTTTGCTGAATTTTCTATAGATGTAAATGGTGACTCTAATATAATACTATTAAAATTAAATTTTTTACCCATTTCAACTGCTACTCCAGTTCCCAGTGACTCACCGTATAAAATAATTTGTTCATTTTTAACTTGTTTTTCATTAAGCCATTTAATTGCTGTTTCTGCATCTTTATATAAATTTTGTTCTGTGGGGGATCCTTTGTTGTTGCTGAAACCTCTCCATGAAATTAATAAAATATTTAAGTCTAGTTTATTTAATTCGTTTAGTTTGTATATTCTGTTAGATAAATCTCCCGCATTACCATGAAATATCAATAGGGTTTTATATCTCTTTAAATCTTTTTTTATTAGCCATGATTTTAGTTTTATCTCATCATTTACTTTTAAAAAAACTTCATCATAGTTAAATTGAATTTTATCATTTTGATAATTATTTTCTGAAGGAAGATAAAGCAAATTTCTCTGATAAAAATATATAAATATAATAACTATTATGTAAGCAATTATTAAAGACGATAAAGTAAGATATATATATTTCATCGGATTACTTTTCTTGCTAGATAAACTCCTAAAAAAACAAAGGCAGCGCCATAATAATGAAAAAATAAAAGTGGTTCGTCAAATAATATTATTCCATATATAGCTGAGTATATTGAAAAAATGTAGAGTGTAAATCCTGCAAAAGACGCTCCAACATATTTCTGAACTTTTGTATATAAAGTAAAAGCAATTATCCCAGGTGAAATAGCTGCGAACAAAATCCAAAACAAAAAATTATTATTAAACTCAGTATTAAAAAAATAAAATTCTTCAATTATGTAAAAGGGGAATAAAGAGATTGCTCCAAAGAAGGCTATCAAAGTAAATCTTGACATTAAACTAAAATTACTTTTCCAATTTATGAGAAGAATAGAGTAGACTGCCCAACCTATTGCTGCTCCTAGCATCCATAAGTCTCCTGATGTAAAAGTAAAATTTAATAAATACGCAATATCACCTTTACAAATAATTATTAAAACACCGGAAAGACATAAAATTAAGCCAATAATTCTTGAAAAATTAATTTCATCTTTAAAAAAAAAAACTGATAACAAAATTATAAATATAGGAGATGATGTATAAATTATTCCCATATTTGCCATAGTGGTTGACATGCCGGCAATGAATGGGAATGCGCCACAAACTCCGCAACCCATAAGTCCTAAGAAAAAAAGTTGAAAAGATTCTTTTTTAAATTGTTCTTTTTTTGAAATAATTTCGTTAAAGAAAAAAGGCATTAAAATTATAAATACAGTGAGCCATCTCCAAAATGCCAATGAAACTGGTGGAACGTACTCTACACCGCCTCTTGCAACAATAATATTTGATGCCATAAAAATTGGCTGAATAAATAATAGTATATAAGGATAGTAACTATTCTTTTTTGTCACCGAAGGCTTCATATAACATCATTACTATTACTAAGCCCATCAATATGTAAACCGGCAAAACGTCTAAAAAACCGATCATCATTGATCTAGTTAAGGTTGTTGCTAATCCAACCAGAAATGCAATACAAAATAAGCATCCAATAATTGAAGTCAATTTATTCATCTTTACAGTTTTTCTCTAACCAATTAGCTGTCCCCAAAAATCTTAAATCATCAAGTTTGTTCCCAACTAGTTGAACTCCCAATGGTAAGTCATTTTCTCCTGTTAGTAAAGGAAGTGAAATAGTTGGCAAACCTAGATAAGTCCACGTTTTTTGGAAATCAGCACTTCCTGTAGATTTAAGGCCCTTATCAGCTACTCCACTTGAGGAGGGAGTAATTATACCGTGATAATCCTCAAAAACTTCTTTGTAAGATTCATAACTTTGTTTCATAAAATCTATTGCATCTGTATATTCTTTTGCTGAATATTTCATTCCCCTTTCAATAGCATCTCTCATTTCTTTTGAAAGTTTATTTTTATCTTTTTTATAATAAACCTGAAAATTATTAGCTAAATCTGTTTCGTGTATAATCTGATGATATTTGGGTATTTCGTTGAAATAAGAAGGAGTATCGAAAACTTCAATATTTTTTTTAAAACTTTTAATTAAAAATTCAAAAGCTTTTTGTGATTCTTTGCCAATATTTTTCCACTTATTAGTCTTATAAAAAATAAATTTTGGATCAAAAACTGGACCTTCATCACAAACTTTTAGCATGTCGTCGGCAGCGAAATGGATTGTTGCAGGATCATATAAATCTTTTTTAATTAATGTTTTAGCTAATAGTGCCACATCTTTAACAGTTTTTCCAAATACACCCATTGTGTCTAGTTTCTCAGAGGTTTTTAAAACTCCGCTTCTTGAAATTAACCCATAAGATGGTTTGTATCCTACAACTCCGCAGTAAGAAGCAGGTCTAACAATCGACCCTCCTGTTTGAGAACCTATTGACAAGTGTGCCATGTGTGATGCGACTACTGCTGCCGATCCACTTGATGAACCTCCAGGAGTTCTGGAGTAATCATGTGGATTTTTTGTTTTACTTGGATGAATGTATGCTAGCTCACAAGTAACTGTTTTTCCCATAATGATTGCACCAGCGTTTTTAAGTAAATTAACTATTTCTGAGTCCTGAGAGCTAGACATTTTTTTTCTAAAAACTGTTCCACATTCAGTTGGCATGTCATATGTTCCGATTATATCTTTTACAGCGATAGGAAGGCCATGTAACGCTCCTAATGGTTTGCCAGACTTTCTGTATTCGTCTGCCTCTTCTGCTTTTTCTAAAAGAATCTTTTTATCTAAAAAAGCCCACGCTTGAACATCTTTCTCAAATTTTTCAATTCTTTTAATATAAGCTTTACATAAATCTACGGATGAAATATCGCCAGATTTTAGTTTAGAAACCAATTCATTGGCACTTAAAGAGGCTGTATCTATCATTTTAACCTTATTAATTTGCAAATAGCGTATCAGGTAACCACAAAGCGATACCAGGGAATAGATACATTAAAACCATTGCAAATATTACAATTCCAAGGAATGGCATTATTCCTCTAAAAATATCTAAGAGTTCAACATTTTTTGTTTGAACACCTTTTAAGTAATAAGCCGACATTGCCATAGGTGGAGTTAAAAAAGAAGTTTGCAAATTTAACGCAATCAACATAGCAAAGAAATACGGATTTACTCCAAAAAATTCTACTAATGGTAAAAATATTGGAACAAAAATTATCAATATTTCTGTCCACTCCAACGGCCATCCCAATAAAAAAATTATAATCTGTGTAATTACTAAAAACTGCCATGGAGCAAGCTCCATAGATTTGAAGAAATGTTCAAAAACTTCGTGACCTCCTAAATAAGAAAAAACAGATGAAAATGTCCAAGACCCTATAAATAACCACATTATCATAGCTGTAGTTTTAGCTGTAAGAAAGACTGACTCTTTAAAGTTTTTCCATTTTAACGTCTTGTAGAAAAATGAGAGAACAATCGCACCGAATGCACCAACCCCTGCTGCCTCAGCGGGTGTCGCTAAACCTCCCAAAATTGTACCAAGAACTAAAATAATAAGAGAGAATAAAGGAAGAAAAGAAACAAGCACTTCCTTCATAATTTCAGATCTTGGGGGAATCTCTTCCTCTGGCGGTCTAGGTGCTATTGATGGATTAAAGTATGCTCTTGTAACAGCATAACCTATGTATAGTCCTGCTAATAATAGTCCAGGAAATATCGCTGCAGCAAAAAGTCTTAAAGGAGACAATTGAGCAATTACTGAGTAAACAATTAACATAATACTTGGTGGGATAAGTATTCCAAGACATCCGCCAGAGCAAATAACACCTGAAGCGAATTTTTTGTCGTACCCGGCTTTAATCATAGCTGGCCAAGCTAACAAACCCATTAAAGTAACAACTGCCCCGATAATCCCTGTAGCGGTAGAAAAAAGTGCGCAAGTAATTAAAGCTGCAACCGCCATAGAAGCTGGCAATCTGTGAGAGGCTAATCTAATTGCAAAAAACAATCTAGAAACTATCCCAGCTCTTTCTACAAGATATCCCATAAATAAAAATAAGGGGACAGCGGTTAACACTGTGTTATCCATTACTGTGTATGTATTTTGAACAAATAATTGAAAAATTCTGTTGTCTAGTAAGTGCTCCATTCTAGTCGGGTCGAAGTAAGCGTAATAACCAAAACCAACTCCCATTGCCATTAAAGTAAATGCAATTGGGAATCCAAGAAGAACTGCAAATAAAAATATCGACATCATTAAAATAGCAACTTCTGGATTTGTTAAACTAAATAACATCTTTTTGATCCTCGTCTTGTGAAGTTCTCATCAACATTTTTTCTGTTTCTTCTGCTACAACCATTCTTGCTGGCCAGTGTCCAGTTTGAATACAAATTATTGATCGAAATACTTCACTTATACCTTGAATGATTAAAAGAACCCCTGCTGATGGTATTAATGCTTTTGCCATATAAATTTGGATTTGAGCAGGACTATTCCAACTTGTTTCTTTAATTTTCCAGGCCAACGCAGCATATTCATAACCATAAAATGCTAAGGCTAACACGCCAGGAAAGAAAAATATAAAGTATAAAACTAAATCTATGTAGCCTTGTGTTCTAGGTTTGAATAATCTGTAAATTACATCTCCCCTTACATGAGCTTCTGTAGATAAAGTGTAAGCTCCAGCCATCATAAAAATAGCTCCATACATTTGTAAACTAAAATCAAAATTCCATAATGTAGGTGCATTAAAAGCATAAGCCATTACAACTTCGTAACATGTTCCACCCATTAATATTACGATACACCATGAGAAAGCTTTTCCCACTGAAGTGCTTAGATGATCTGCAAAGCTGATAAATCCTCTCATAAAAATAAACTATTCTAAAATTTTATTCTTTTCCATAAAAAAAAGGGGGCCAAAAAGCCCCCTTTTTAAAATTATAAAAAAGTTAATTAAATTTTAACTTTTGCAATACTTCCGAACTCATTTTCATAAGCCAGCTTGTAATTTGGCTGATTCATCAGCAAGTATTTCATTACTCTTTTAGCGTATTTTTTCTGAGAATCTACAATTTTCTTAAAGAAAGGATCTTTCTTATTGAAATCACCTATTACTTTATCCCAACCTTTTAATTGTTGAGCTAAGATTTCATCAGATGTTTGATACACATTAACTTTATGTTGATTCATCAATTTTGATAAATCAGCTGAGTATCTCACTAACGCTTTGAAGTAGTTGTCTGTATTCGCAGCATAAGCAGCATTTTTTAGTATCGCTTGGTGTGCAGGCGATAAACCATTAAATGTCTTTTTATTTACTGGAATTTCAAACATCTCTTGAGATTGGTGGAAGCTTCCTAAGTGATAATGCTTAGAAACATCTTGCATACCAAACTGAGAGTCTGATGTTGGGTTGTTAAACTCAGCAGCTTCAATTAATCCTGTTTTCATTGCAGGTTGAATTTCACCGCCTGGTAATTGTCTAACTACCATTCCCATTGCTGTTAATACGTTAGTCGCTAAACCAACTGTTCTGTACTTCATTCCTTTAACATCAGACACTTTAGTTACGTTCTTTTTGAACCAACCAAAAGGCTGAGCAGGCATCGGCATATGGAAGAATCCAATATAGTCGAAACCAACTTTTGCAAGTGTTTCGTCGTATAGTTTTCTACCTCCACCGTACTCCATCCATCCCATTACTTCTTGAGATGACATTCCGTATGATGGACCTGTACCAAATAATGAAGCGGCAGCGTTTTTACCATACCAGTATGCAGTTACCCAGTGTCCCATATCTAGTACACCTGAACTTACTGCTTGTCCTATCTCACCAGTTTTTACAACTGATCCAACAGGCTGAAGATCAATCTTCAACTCACCACCTGACATGTCGCTAACCATTTTTGCATAGTCGCCAGCCATTTCGAAGAATATATTTGCTCCTGAAGGCCAAGCTGCTTGCATCTTTAAAGTTTTCGGAGCACCGAATGCAATGTTTGGCATTGCAACTGTTGCTGCCGCTGCTGCACTTGTTACTGCAGCTGCTTTAAAGAACTTACGTCTTGAAGGAGTTTTAACTCCTTTTATTTTTTTAGACATATTTCCCCCTTAATTATTAATAATTAACTAATTATTTAAACATATAAAATTTTGAGAGTCCCACTAAAATTATATTATTTTGACGCTTACAACTTGAGATAGAATTTACAAATAATTGTTTAATTTACTTTGTTTTTGCAGCTTCCTGTTTTAAAAAACTCATCGATATTGTCTATAGCTAGGTTACCCATTGCCGTTCTGGTTTGTTTTGAAGCGCTACCAAGATGTGGGAGGATAAAAGCACTCTTATGTTTTAAATAACCTGGATTTAAATTTGGCTCTCCCTGATAAACATCTAATCCAACAGCATAAACCTTTCTAGAATTAAGAGCTTCGATTAAAGCTTCGTCATCAACAATATCACCTCTTGCAACATTAGTTACGACAGCTCCAGTGGGTAGGTATTCAAGAGTTTGTTTATTAATCAAATTTGTAGTTTCCTTCGTTGCAGGACAACAAACTGACAATACATCAGCAACATTCATTAAGCTTTTTAAATCCTTGTGAAAAGTTGCGCCATTTTCTTTATCATCACTTAGTTTTGATCGATTGTGATAATGTATTATCATTCCTAAAGATTTTGCTATTTTTGCTATTTTTTGACCTATTCTTCCCATCCCTAAAATTCCTAATCTTGTACCTGTTAATTGCTTACCTATTAAATAATCCGCGGACCATTTCCAATTAGACGCTTTGGCGGCTTCAATTCCTTCTGGTGCTCTTCTGCAGGCACCTAATATTAATAAAATTCCAATTTCAGCTGTAGCATCAGTCAAAACGTCAGGGGTGTTGGTTACAATTATATTTCTTTTTTTTGCTGCGTCTAAATCAATATTTCCAAATCCTACTGCAAAGTTTGATAATATTT
Organism: uncultured Pelagibacteraceae bacterium; assembly: GCA_902620585.1. Lineage (GTDB taxonomy): Bacteria > Pseudomonadota > Alphaproteobacteria > Pelagibacterales > Pelagibacteraceae > Pelagilacustribacter. Next base: position 10,780 of record CACNJC010000009.1, read on the forward strand.
TAATACTGTCTGGTAATTTGTTAATAGTTGCAGCATCCAATTTATCCGTAAGAGCAGATAAAATTCCGTCACATCCTTCACTTAGCTTAATCAATTTTTCTTGTGAATGTAACTCATCATTAGAATTAAATTTCGCATCGAAAATTTTACCAGCCTTATCTTCGCAAGATCTAAGCAATCTTCTAGTGATAAGAATTTTTTTCATTTAGATTATTAGTTTAAATCAAAAATCTTCCCAGGATTCATTATATTATTGGGATCTAGAGTTCTTTTTATAGATTTCATAACTGGGATATTATCTCCATGTTCTTTCATAAGATATTCTTTTTTATGAAGTCCTATTCCATGCTCACCAGTAATAGTTCCTTTTAATTCTAATGTCTTCTTAATTAGTAAATCGCTGAACTCTCTAATCTTTTTGTAAGTCTCTTTTTTTTGAGGATCATAGGGCAAAATCACATGAAAATTCCCATCTCCCAAGTGTCCAACCATTGGAGCTCTTAGCCCAAATTTTTTTGTTTCCTTTTCAGCAAAATTTACACACTCGGTTATTTTTGAAATCGGAAGACATACATCTGTTGAATAAACTCTTCCATTTTTAATCAATGCTTTTACTGAATAATAAACATCCCATCGAGCTTGCCATAATTTGTTTCGCTCAGCTAAATCTTTAGCCCACTTGAAAGAGCTTCCGTTGTTGTCATTAGATATTTCTTCAACAACTTTTATATTTTCTTTATTAGAAGACTCTGATCCATGGAATTCAAAAAACAAAGTTGGTAAAACTTTAAGATCCTTTAATTTCGAGTAGTTGATGCTTATATCCATTTGATCTTTATTTAACATTTCAATCCTTGCAATAGGCACACCGTATTGAATAATTTGTTGTGCAGTTTTAACTGCATCTTCTAATGATTGGAAATGGCAAACCGCACTCATAATACTCTCTGGTATAGGGGATAATCTTAATTGTATTTCAGTGATTATTCCAAGCGTACCTTCTGAACCAATAAACAAATTTGTTAAATTATATCCTGCTGAAGTTTTTTTGGTTCTACTTCCAGTATTAATTATATCGCCATTAGGAAGAACAACGGTTAAACCTGTAATTACTGTTTTCATAGTTCCATATTTTACAGCCATCGTTCCAGAAGCTGAGGTGGAGGCCATACCTCCAATTGCAGCGTTGGCGCCAGGGTCAATTGGGAAAAAAACTCCGTCCTCTCTTAAATAGTCATTTAATTGTTCTTTAGTCACACATGCTTGAACTCTACAATCAAAATCTTCAACGTTTACACTTAAAATTGTATTCATCTTCTCTAATGAAATAGTAATGCCTTTGTCATTTCCTACAACATTGCCCTCTAAAGAGGTTCCTGTTCCAAATGGTACGACTGGAACTTTATGATGATTACAAAGTTTTAAAATTTTTGAGACTTCTTCGTTCGTTTCTGGAAAAACTACTGCTTGAGATAAAACAGGGTCAAAGGTGTCCTCGCCTCTAGCATAATTTGACCTTGTCGAGACAGATGTAGAAAATCTACCATTAAAAATTTTTTTTAGTTCTGATTGAACTTGTTCATTCATAAAGAGAGATATTAATTGAAATTTGAAGAAAATACAGCCTATTTAGCTAACATTTTTTTTATATTTTCAAGAGCTTGTGAAATATTAGCTTGCGACGCAGCAAAACTAAATCTCACGTAATCTTTTGCAGTCTTTCCGAATGCAGTTCCAGGCACTATGGCAACACCAGCTTCATGCATGCATTTTTTTGCAAATTCCGCACCATTCATCCCTGTGCCGATAACCTTTGGAAAAGCATAAAAAGCTCCGCCAGGCAAACTACATTCTACGCCTGGAAGATTGTTTAAGCCTTCATGAATAAGTTTTCTTCTAATTGTAAACTTATTCATCATATGATCTATCGATTCGTCAGAACCATCCAAAGCAGCAATACCTGCAAATTGTGCAGCTGCATTTACACAGGAAACACTATTAATTAGTAATTTATTTACATGTTCAACTAATTTTTCTGGCCAGAAACTCCAACCAAGTCTCCATCCTGTCATAGAGTAAGCTTTACTCCATCCCTCAAGAACAATTAACCTTTCTCTAAGTTCAGGGTAATTAAAAAATGTTGGCATCTCTTTTCCGTCAAATATTTGTCTACTGTAAATCTCATCACTTAAAATAGTAACATGTGGATGTTTTTTGAGTCCTTCTGCCAAAACATCGATGTCAGATTTATCAACAAAACTTCCTGTAGGATTATTTGGATTGATTAAAACTAATAGTCTAGTTTTATCAGTTATTAGTGATAAAATTTTTTCTGGATTAAATTTCAAATCTTTATCCTCAGTTAAATCGTAAGGAACAGGTTTTGCTCCTGTGAAGTTGATCATAGATTCATAGATTGGAAATGCTGGTGTCGGATGAATTATTTCTACACCGGGTTCACCAAAACATTGAATTGCATAACTCATCGTTGGCTTTCCGCCTGGCATTATGATAATTCTTTCTGGATCAATATCCTGATTGTATAATTTTTTAATCTTTCTGGTAACTGCCTGTCTACATTCAAGAATTCCATTTGATAAAACATAACCATGATGACCGTCATCCAAAGCTTTCTTCGCTGCATCAACAATGTGTTGTGGAGTTTTAAAATCTGGCTGGCCTAGTCCGAGGTGTATCATCGGCTTTCCTGTTGCTTCTAATTTCTTTGCTTCAGCAAGCACGCTAAAAGCTGTTTCAGTTCCTAATCTATCTAAACTTTTTGCTAATTTCATAAGACATAGTTTACTAATTTTAATTTTTTTTTCTATAAATTAATTTTGTACTATTCAATTCTTTTAGATTTTTACAACCCATTAAAACCATATTTCTGTTAATTTCATCGTGCATATTTTGAAGTAAACGTTCAACTCCTTTTTGACCGCCTGCGGCCAAAGAGAACAAGAACATTTTACCAAAACTACATGCCTTAGCTCCTGCAGCAATAGCTTTTAACACGTGTGTACCTCTTCTAACACCTCCATCTAAAATAATTTCTAATTTATCTCCAACTGCATCAGATATTACTTTAACTTGATCGAAGGGAGATCTAGATCCATCCAATTGACGTCCTCCGTGATTTGATATCATGATAGCGGTACAACCAATATCAATGGCTCTTTTTGCGTCTTCAACAGACATAACCCCTTTTAAAGCAAAAGGTCCGTTCCATTTTTTTGCACAATACTCTGCATCTTTCCATCCCATAGCAGGGTCATATTGTTCATTAATATATTCAATAACTGATTTTGCTATATTTGTTCCTTTGTCAGTTTTCTTTTTGACATTAGATAACTCAAATTTTTTTCCAGTTAGATAATTAAATACCCATCTTGGTCGCATCGCAAAACTCATCAAGCTGTGAAAAGTAAGTTTTGGTGGAGTGGTAAATCCTGTCCTATGATCTTTCTCTCTATTTCCAGCAACTAAAGTATCTACTGTTAAACACATTGCATCAAAACCTGATCTTCGAGATCTTTCGATCAAATCATCAGAGATTGATCTATCTTTGTGAACATAGAGTTGAAATAGCTTAGGTCCGCTTGAAATGTTTGAAACTTCTTCAATGGTGTTATTCCCCATAGAAGACATGCTATAGAAAGTATTAAATTTTTCCGCTGCACGTGCTGAAGCTCTATCTCCCTCAGGATGGTATAGTCTTTGCATTGCCGCTGGTGAAAGAAAAATTGGCATATCAATTTTTTTTCCGAATAATGTAGTTGATAGATCAGGTTTACCTACACTAGCAAGAATATTGGGAACTAAATCACATTCATTAAAAGAATCAGTGTTTCTTCTTAAAGTCGACTCATCATCGGCTCCGCCATCAATATAATGAAAAATTGGAGATGGTAATTTTTTTTTAGCAAGTTTTCTAAAATCTTCAAAATTGTAGCAATCACGTAAATTCATTAACGTCTGAATCTTAAATTTTTTCTACTTAAATCTTTAATAGATTTACATCCCATCAGTTTCATGTCTCGCTCTAATTCTGATTTATACTGACCCAATGCTCTCTCTACTCCTGCTTGTCCCGCAGCTGCTAGAGCATATAAATATAGCCTGCCACCTGAACAGGCTTTTGCACCTAATGACAATGCCTTAAGCATATGAGTCCCTCTGTGTATTCCACCTTCACAAATTACATCGAGTTTATCTCCAACTGCATCAACAATTTCTGCTAATTGATCGAAAGGAGATCTTGATCCATCAAGCTGTCTTCCTCCATGGTTTGAAACCATTATTCCTGTGCAGCCAATATCTACAGCTCTCTTGGCGTCTTCTACACTCATCACCCCTTTTAGAGCAAAATGACCACCCCATTTGGAGCAAAGTTTTTCAGCATCATTCCAATTCATAGATTGATCCAGCATGGTAGAAAAATAATTTCCAATCGAAGAATTAGTACTTGTCCCCTCTTTCACAAAATCTTGTAAATGAGGCAATTCAAATTTACCTTTTGTTAAATAATTTATTCCCCACATTGGTTTTGTAGCGAAACTAAATAAACTAGCTAATGTCAGCTTTGGAGGTGATGTAAAGCCGGTTCGTAAATCTCTTTCACGATTTCCTCCAGTAATAGTATCTACCGTTAAAGCCATCACATCAAATTTTGCTGCTTTAGCTCTTTCTAAACATGAGTCATTCAAACCTCTATCTTTATGGAAGTAAAATTGAAACATTTTTGGGGTTTTAACCATTGATGAAATTTCTTCAACACTTACTGTCGCTAATGCGGAAACACCGAACATAGTATTAAATTTTTGAGCAGCTTTTCCCACCGCTCTTTCACCATCATAGTGGAAAAGTCTTTGTAATGCAGTTGGAGCAAGATAAAAAGGTAAGTCAAGTTTTTTGCCAAATATTGTAGTCGATAGATCTACATTTTCTACTCCTCTCAAAACATTCGGAACTAAGTCAACATCATCAAATGCACTTGTATTTCTAGCATAGGTGATTTCGTCATCAGCGGCTCCATCTATATAATGAAATATTGGAGATGGTAATTTCTTTTTTGCTAGTTTTCTAAAATCGCTATAATTATGACAGTCTTTTAAATTCATCTTGACTAAAAATTTTTAGAAAATGAAATTTGTTGATTGTCCGTACCAGGATTTGTGTCACCCCAATCGTTATTAGAAATATGACTGTAGCTGTAGCCAATTTTTGTATTCTCAAAAATGTCTAAACCTACTTTTATTTCACTTTTAAATTCTAAAGCACTTCCTAGATCTTTGCCGCTGCCTTTTTCATAGTAGCCTGGAGAAAAACTTGGCAAAATTTTTAAGGGACCAATACCATATTGACCCTCTATACCAGTGTAAAAATAAACTGAATTTTTTCCAGTTAAAAATCCCCCAGATATTGGAGAAAATTTTCCTAAAATTGTATTTCGGAATAGATCTGGATTTTTATGCTCTACTCCAAATAAAGTGGTCTGGTCATCGCCTTCTTTATCTATAAGGTCAAACGTTCCAGCGTAAAATGACAAATCATTGTTTGTTTCTTCCGCAGATGCGTTGCTTAAAATAAAACTTATTAAAGCTAAATATATTACAATTTTAAATTTCATAGTTAAAAATAACTTTAATATCTCATAAGTAAAGATATGTTTCAACTAATGATTGTTACTTTTTTTCAAAAATAAAATTATTATCGTCCCACCTGCGACAAAAACTAAATAAGGGAATAGCCATAACAGAAAATTAACTTTATTAAATAGGGGTTTATATACAATCCACTCTCCGTACTTTTCTATTAAAAATTCATAAATCTCTTTTTCTGATTTTCCCTCTTTAATTTGATCTTTTACTACTAATTTTATTGTTTGAGCAAATTCCGAGTTTGAGTCACCAACTGATTGTCCTTGGCAAATTAGGCATCGAAGATTTTTAAAAATTTTATTTGGGTTAATAGAAAATTTTTCCGCTTGAGCAACACTTTGAACAAAACTTAAGTTAAATAATATCAATAAAGTTATAATTATTCTCATTTTTTTTCTATTATATTTTTTATTAAACTATAATCATTTCTTAAGATTGGTCCGATAAATTTTTTTACAACTATTAAATCTTTGTCAATTAATAAACTTTCTGGAATACCATAAATTCCAAACGTAACTGAATGTTTTCCTAATTTGTCTGATGCAACTTCAGCATAGGGATTACCAAGTTCGTCCAAAAAATTTTTTGCTCTACTTTTTTTGTCCTTAAAGTTTACTCCGATAATTTTTAAATTTTTTTCATTGCTCAATTTAAGTAAATATGGATGCTCATCTCTACATGGTGCGCACCAAGATGCCCAAAAATTTATTAAAGTAAAACCGTTTTTTTTGAAATCTTTTTCAGATATTTTTCTATTTTCAAAAAAATGTTTTATCTGAACTTTTGTTATTTTCTGACCAATTAAATCTTTTGTATCATAAGTTTTGTCTTTGCTTAGGCCAATAAAAAATACCCCAATGATAAATATAATAGTTAAGATTATAGATGTTCTAATAATTTTTTTTTGCATTATGAAAGAGTCTTAAAAAACCTCCTAATGAAATGAAAATTGCTGATATCCATATCCACATCATAAATGGTTTTTTTTGAAATTTGATATTATAGTAATCTGATCTATCAACATTACTCATTGTTATATAATAATCTTTTAAAAAACTTGATCTTATAGAAGCTTCATAGGTTATTGTTTTTGGATTATCATAAATTCTTATTTCTGGATAAAGAAATTGATTTAGATTTTTTTTTAAATTATTTATTTGAAATTTGCCTATAACTGCCTTGTAATTTTCAAAATCTTTTAATTTTAAATCTGTGAATTCTATAGAATAATTATCAAATTTTTTTTTTTCACCTAACTTTAGATTAAAATCTTCTTCTAAAGAAAAATTATGATTTAATCCAATGAAGAGTATCAAAAATCCAAAAGCAAGATGTGATGTAACCCTTGAAGAGTTAATTTCCTTTTTTTTAAATGATTTATTTAAATCAAGTAAGGATGAAATTATGAGAAATAATGCTGATATTATAATAAAATTTGATAGAAAGCTGTAACTGTTAAAAAAATAAGTTATAAGAAAATTTATTAGGATTGAGGCTAGTAAAATCTTGAATAACAAATTTAAATTGTAAGACTTATTTTTAATCCATTTTATCCTTGGTCCAATCGACATAAAAAATAAAAATAATACAACGATAGGAATTATTACTGTGTTGTAAAATGGTGGTCCTACCGAAACCTTATAGTCTGTTAGAACTTCTGTAAAAATTGGGTAAATTGTTCCTAATAATATTGTGATTAGATAAAAAATCATAAACCAATTGTTTATAAGAATAAAAGTTTCCCTACTATTAGAGTAAAAGCCATAGTTGCTGTTTTTAAACTTATTAAAGAAAAGAAAAACTGAGGCAAATATCATTAAACTTAAAAATATTAGAATGTACAAACCTCTTGAAGGATCATTTGCAAAAGTATGAACTGAATTTAAAATTCCTGATCTTACCAAGAAGGTACCAGTTACACTTAAGATAAAAGTTAAAAGACAAAGAATTATAACCCAGAAATAAAGTTGGTTTCTTTTTTCTAACACCATAATAGAATGTAATAAGGCAGACATTGCAAACCATGGTAAAAGAGATGCATTTTCAACTGGATCCCAAAACCAGAATCCTCCCCAGCCTAATTCATAATAAGCCCATATAGAACCAGCAAGAATTCCAAGCGTTTGAAAAGACCAAGAAATTAAAACCCAATTCTTAATTGATTGAGCAAATAATTTTCCTGAATAATTAGTTATTAAAGATGACATAGCCGCTGAAAAATAAATAGATGACCCCACAAAACCTATGTAAAGTAATGGCGGATGTATAGCTAATGCAGGATCTTGCAAAATAGGATTTAAACCTAAACCTTCTTTTGGTGTTGGTGCAATTATACTAAAAGGATTCGAATTAAATATAAGAAAAAATAAGAATCCAAGAATTAAAATATTTTGTATTATTAAGCTTATAATCCTATAATTTTTTTGATGATTTTTGCTGTATATTAGAAAGAAAAAGGAAAAAATTGTTAGAATAATTACCCATAATAATAAGCTGCCTTCATGATTACCCCAGGTCCCAGAAATTTTGTAGAGTAATGGTTTTAGTGAATGAGAATTTTGATAAACAGTAATTATTGAAAAATCAGAAATTATAAAAGCTGTTATTAAAGTTAAAAAACTAATTATTACGAATGTAATTTGAAATAAACAAAGTTGATAAATTTTTTTACTAATTGTTATTTTTGAATTTTGAAATTCACCAACTGAAAAGTAAATTATTAATACTCCAAGTAATAAATTTAAAAATAGTAGTGTATTTCCAAAATTACTTAACATTTTTCTTAATTATATTCTTTAACTCTGGTGGCATGTACTTTTCATCATGTTTAGCTAATATTCTATCTGCAATGAAAAAATTTTTATCTTTTAAAATCCCTTCAGCAACTACCCCTTTACCTTCAGAAAATAGATTTGGAACTGTTCCGCTATAACTGACAAAAAGTTCGTTTTTAAAATCTGTTATAATAAAGTTTATTGCTTTGTCATTTATATTAATAGAATTTTTTTTTACCATTCCACCAACTCTCATTTTTTTACTTAGAACAATATCTTGATTTAGTTGAATATCTGTTGGCGATTTAAAATAAAGAATATTATTTGTTAAAGATTTCAAAATGAAAAAAACTGCAATCACTAAAGAAATGAGTAATAAACTAAGAAATGATACTCTCTTTTGAACTTTTTTTGTAAGCATTAAAATGCTTTAGATTGATTTGTTGGACGAGGCTAAAACCTGAGAGGCTATCTTAGATTTTTCTAGAACTAACTTTCTCTCTGCTTCTGATAGCTCGCTCAACTCTTTTGCAAATTCTTTTTCGTATTTCTTCAAGGTCTTATTAGTTTTATAATAAACTATTGCGCATACTATAAAAGTAGCGAAAAATGATGACCATACATAAATGCCGTATCCATTCATTGAAATAAAATTTTGAATCATAATCTTTTAATATTTTTTTTCTTTATTCTAATGATTTCTGTCTTGTATTTCATTAGGAAAATTAACGCACAATATAGTAATAAAACAAATAACATCAACATTAATGGTAATAACATTGAAGAATGTACATAACTATCTCCATAAACATTTATACTTGAAGGCTGATGAAGTGTATTCCACCAGTCTACTGAATATTTAATAATTGGAATATTTATTGCTCCAATAATTGCAATTAAGCTAGAAATTTTATTAGCTTTATATTCATCCTCAATTAATTTGTGTGCAAGAATAAATAAAACATAAAATAATGCAAGAATGACCATAGAAGTTATCCTGGCATCCCAGGCCCACCAAGTTCCCCAAGTTGGTTGTCCCCATAAAGATCCTGTTAAAACTGCTAAACAGGTAAACATCAATCCAATTGGTGCAATACTTTTTGTAATTAGGTTTAAATTTTTAATTTTAAAAATAAAACTTAATATTGATAAAAAAGCTAAACATGTAAAAGATAATAGTCCTATCCAAGCAGAAGGAACATGTACATACATTATTCTCACACTATCACCTTGTAAATAATCTGGGGGTGATAGTACTAAGGCAAATGTCATCGCAATTATCAAAATAATAAAAAAAATTGAATTGATAAAATTTATTAATTTCTCTATCCAGTAAAAAATTTTGCTAGGATTTATTAAGTCAAACATATCTTCTGACTACTATAATATTATTTTTATGTGAAGTATGAATTTAAGCCTAATTGAGAATTGAGAGGGAGTTAAGAAGTATGAGTTAATCCCCAATTAGGCGAGAACGACTAACGTTAATGAAAATCTTTGTCATAGATTTGAATGAATATTGTTAAATTTGAGGCAAAATCAAATTGCTATTAATTTGATATTTTAAAATAACTTGATCCTTTTTTCCCGGAGAAAACTTCTTCGATAAGGGGGTGTTTTACTGGCTCCTTGGACTTGTCCAACAGTAGGTTCTGTTCTGAAACATACGCCTCATAAGTTACGTCGTTACTTTCAGCAAGCAAATGATAAAAAGGTTGATCCTTCCTTGGTCTTACTTCTTTAGGTATTGACTGATACCATTCTTCTGAATTGTTAAACTCAAAATCAACATCATAGATAATACCCCTAAAGTCAAAGTGCCTATGTTTTACAACTTCGCCTATTGAGAATTTTGCATTGTTGCTGGATGCCATAACTAATAATTAATAATTTTTTTGTTAAAATCAATATCTAATTTATAAAAAATTTATTATATGTTAAATATATTGTGTGAATAAGTCTTTTTTAAAATTTATTACTGATTTCGGACCATTATTAATTTTTTTTACTGTCTATTATAAAAGTGGAAATAACCTGATTGTCGCAATTCCTCCTCTAATTGTTGCAACTATTATTGCAGTTGGCATTGTTTACTTTGTTGAGAAAAAGATACCTTATGTGCCTTTAATTGGAGGTATCATTATTACATTGTTTGGAGGATTGACTTTATATTTCAATAATCCAGTTTTTATTTATATGAAACCTACTATTGTAAATATAATTTTTGCTTTAATATTATTAGGAAGTAATATTTTTTTCGGCAAAAATTTTTTAAAGTTTTTTTTGCAAACCGCGTTTCAATTAAGTGAATCAGGATGGAATAAATTAAACTTTAGATGGGCTTATTTTTTTATTTTTTTGGCGATTTTAAACGAGATAGTTTGGAGAACTCAACCGGAGTCGACATGGGTAAATTTTAAAGTTTGGGGCATTTTGCCAATTACGTTCTTATTTACTGCTTTACAAATACCGTTAATCAATAAACACAAATTATGAGAAATATTAAACTAGTTATAAATAACAGTTTTAAAAAAAATAATAAGGAAAGATTTTTTATAAAAAAGGAACTCCAAAGCATATTAAATCTTTATGCTAAAATGGTATCAAATGGTTCATGGAAGGATTATTCTTTTTCCTCTTGTGCAAGAGAAATTTCTTTTGACGTTTATCAAAGAGCATCGGAAAAACCATTTTTGAGAATTACAAAAAATCTTAAGCCTAATTATTTAAATGAAAAATTTTTAATAAAAGATAGAAACGGAAACGTTATTAAAAAATCGGAAAACTTAAGTCAGTTAATTAATAAAACAAGCTGGAGTAAATTAAGATTAGTAAAATAATTATCTTCTTTGACCGAAAAGTCTAAGAAGCATTATGAATAAATTAATGAAATCCAAATAAAGAGTAAGAGCGCCCATAACAGCTTTTTTGCCCATTAACTCACCGCTATCGCTAACTAAATACATGTTCTTAATCTTTTGAGTATCATAAGCTGTGAGACCTACAAATATTAAAACTCCAATTATAGAAATAACAAAATACATCATCGTAGATTTCATGAAGATATTTACTAGCGAAGCAATTATAATTCCAAATAGACCCATTATTAAAAATGAGCCTAATTTTGTTAAATCTCTTTTAGTTGTGTAACCATAAATACTCATCGCTCCAAATGTTCCAGCGGTAATAAAGAAGACTCTAGTTATACTTGCTCCAGTGTAGATTAAGAATATTGATGAAAGTGAAGCTCCCATCAAAGCTGCAAAAACCCAAAAAGTTGTCTGAGCCTTTGCCGCAGACATTTTCGCTATACCAAAACTCATATAAAAGACTACCGCTAAAGGAGCTAACATTATAACCCACTTCAAGCCTGATGCATAAATTGTATTCCCGAAATTAGTTAATCCAATTATTTGGTTACCTTCTGATACTACTGCCATCTTGAAAAAAGCTAGCGCGATAAATCCAGTTAATAAAACACCAGACGCCATATAGTTGTAAACTTTTAGCATGTAGGCTCTAAGACCTTGGTCTATTATAGCTTCTGAAGCTGATGATCTTACCGTGGTTGATTGTTTGTTAAATTCCATAGTAACAATATATGAATTTTTATTAACTTTTCAATAGACAATAATTACTTTAAATATTCAATTATATAACATTTTTATGAAATTCAAAAAATTAGGAAATACCGATCTAAGCGTAAGTTTAATTTGTCTTGGAACTATGACTTGGGGAACCCAAAATACTGAAAAAGATGCTTATGAGCAAATGGATTATTCCATTGACCAAGGTGTGAATTTTTTTGACACAGCAGAGTTGTACTCAGTTCCGCCTACGGCTGAGTCTTATGGAAAGACAGAAATAATAATTGGCAATTGGTTTGAAAAAAGAAAAAATAGAGATAAAATTATCTTAGCGTCTAAAGTTGCCGGCCCTGGTTTAGATTGGATTAGAGGTGGCAAGAAAAACTATAATGAAAAAGGTTTAGCTGAGGCAATTGATGGAAGTCTTAAAAGACTAAAAACAGATTATATAGATTTATATCAGTTACATTGGCCAGAAAGATCTACAAACACCTTTGGCAGACGAGAGTATTCGATAAATAAGAATGAAGGAACTTGGAACGATTTTGAAAATATTTTACATGCTTTGGAAAAGTTTATTAAAAGTGGAAAAATTAGGCACGTAGGTCTCTCTAATGAAACTCCATATGGTCTTTCAAAATATTTAGAATTATCAAAGCATAAAAACTTACCTAGAATGGTTTCAGTGCAAAATCCTTATAGCTTAGTAAATAGAACCTACGAAGTAGGTATGTCAGAAATATCTATTAGAGAAAAATGTGGTTTACTAGTTTACTATCCTTTAGCTTCAGGAGCTTTATCCGGAAAATATAGAAACGGCCAAATGCCGAAAAATGCAAGGATGTCGTTATTTAAAGGTTGGGAAAGAATGATAAATCCTTTAGCAATGAAAGCATATGACGAATATTACAAATTAGCTAAGGAAATCAATATTACTATGGTTCAACTTGCTCAGGCTTTTGTAAATTCTAGGCCTTTTGTAACAAGCAATATTATTGGAGCTACAACTATGGATCAGTTAAAAGAAAATATCGGAAGTATAAATATCAAATTAAATGAGGAAGCATTGGAAAAGATCAATATTATACATAATAACAATCCCAATCCTGCTCCTTAATTCAAACCATTGAAATAGCTTATTTTTAGTATAAAAATAAATTTATGTTATTAAAAAAAATTTTTGTATTATTTTTTCTCATCACTTTCTCTTTAAGCGCTTTAGCTAATACTCCTAGATCGACAGGTAAATATAAAAATTGGGAAAGTTTTACAGTAGAAACTGACAAAGGAAAAATTTGTTTCGCCCAAACTTTGCCAACAAAAAGAGCTCCGGCTTCTATAAAAAGAGACAAATCGAAATTATTTGTGACTTTCAGACCATCAGAAAACATCACAGATGAAGTAAGTTTAACCAGTGGACATGTTTACAAATCCTCAACAGTTACTGCTAGTTCTGGAAAAAAAAGATATTCATTTTTCTCTCAGAAAAACTTCGCTTGGTTGCTTGATGATCAGGAAGAGAAAAATTTTATTAAATTGATGAAAAGAGCAACTAATCTAATTGTTAAAGCGAGAATGGCTAATGGAGCTGAAACTACTGACCATTACTCAATGATGGGATTTACTAAAGCATACAACACTGCAAAAAAAACTTGCAACTAAATGAAAAAAATTGTTTTAGCCTACTCTGGCGGACTTGATACATCAATAATTCTTAAATGGCTTCAAGAAAATTATAAAGCTGAGGTAATAGCTTATACCTCAGATATTGGTCAGGTCATGAACAAAAGAAAAATTATTGAGAATGCAAAAAGATTAGGTGTAAAAAATATTATTATTGAAGATCTCAAGAATGAATTTGTGAAAAATTATGTATTTCCAATGGTGAGGGCACATGCAGTTTATGAGGGTGTCTACCTACTTGGAACTTCCATCGCTAGACCTTTAATTGCTAAAAGACAAATTGCTATCGCAAAAAAATTTAAAGCATTTGCTGTTTCTCATGGAGCAACTGGTAAAGGGAATGATCAAGTAAGATTTGAATTAGGGTACGCTTTTTTTGGAAAAAAAATTAAAGTAATTGCTCCTTGGAGAAAATGGAAATTACAATCCAGAACTGATCTAATTCAATATGCTAAAAAAAATAATATTCCTATCCCAAAAGATAAAAAAGGTGCTCCACCATTTTCAGTTGATGATAATATCTTTCATACTTCCACTGAAGGAAAAGTTCTAGAAAATCCAAAAAATTCTGCTCCAGAATTTATTTTTCAAAGAACAGTTTCACCAGAAAAAGCTCCGAATAAAAAAACTAAATTAAAAATTTCTTTTAAGAATGGAGATCCAATCTCAATAAATGGCAGAAAATTAAAACCTGAAAAACTTTTAGAAAAATTGAATTTATTGGCTGGAAAAAATGCTGTGGGTAGAGTTGATTTAGTAGAGAATAGATTTATAGGTATTAAATCAAGGGGTGTTTATGAAACTCCAGGCGGTACAGTATTATATATAGCTCATAGAGCTATTGAATCAGTTACATTAGACAAAGATACAGTTCATAACAAAGAAAGAGTAATGCCTGAGTATGCAGAATTGGTTTACAACGGTTATTGGTTTTCTAAAAAAAGAATAAAACTTCAAAAAATAATTGACAAAAAAAGAGGCCAAGTGTCAGGTGATGTGGTGTTAAGTCTGTATAAAGGGAACGTAACAATTTTATCTAGAAGGACAAAAAATAAAGCTTATTCAATGAAAAAAGTTTCTTTTGAGGAAAATAAATCTTTCAATAAGTCTAAAGTGGAAAAGTTTATTAAATATCACTCTAAACAGTTATATAAATCTTAAAATTCTGATAATATTTATCAAATGAATTCAATGATTCGAAATATTCAATTAGTAGCAGTTATATTTGTATTGGTTGCAACAGTGATTGCATTTTTTCTTGAAATAAGAGATATGTATATTGATCAAGACATAGAGCTAGCTGATCTTTTACTTCTTTTTATTTATATAGAAGTAATCGGTTTGGTAAGATCTTATTGGGAAACCCGATCAATAAGAATTTCTTATCCTTTGGTGATAGCAATAACTGCACTAGCACGTTTCATAATTCTTCAAGATAAAGAGGGAGATCCAACAAATTTACTTTATATTTCAGGAGCAATTTTAATTGTTGCTTTAGCTACTGTAGTAATAAGATTTAGAAATAGTAAATTTTTGAACCTTGATAAGTCTAAATCAAACGAGCTTTAAAACACTCTAGAGTATTTTTTAGCAAACAGGCAATTGTCATCGGACCAACTCCTCCTGGTACAGGAGTAATTGCTTTTGCTTTTTCTTTTACTTCCTCAAATTGTACATCACCAACAATTTTGTTTTCAAATTTATTTATACCTACATCTATTACTATAGACCCCTCTTTAACCCAGTCTTTTTTGACAATATTAGGAACACCTATCGCAACAACTAAAATGTCGGCTTTAGAACATTCTTCTTTAATATTTCTTGTCTTTGAATGAACTATAGTAACTGTACAATTTTCTTTAAGTAAAAGTTGAGCCATAGGTTTTCCGTTTAAGTTGGATCTGCCCACTATTACAGCGTGTTTTCCAGACAAATTTTTCTCAATTTTTTTAATTAGTAAAGAGCATCCAAGGGGAGTACAGGGAGTAATAGCGTGATAGCCTGATGCTAAATTCCCAACATTAACTGGATGAAATCCGTCAACGTCTTTTGAAGGGTGTATTAAATTTATAATTTTTTCTTTGTTAATTTGTTTTGGAAGAGGAAGCTGGACTAAAATTCCAGATACTTTGCTATCTTCATTTAACTCAATAATTTTTTTTAGTACTTCATTTTCAGACACATCTTCAGGATATCTTATTATATTTGAGTCTATTCCAACTTCTTTAGAATTTTTTACTTTATTTTTAACGTAAATCTCACTTGGAGCATAATTTCCAATTAATATTACGGATAGTGTAGGAATTTTTTTAGTTTTTTTTTGTAATAAACTTATTTCTTCTTTTATTTTATCTCTTAAAACTTTTGCCTCTGTTTTTCCATCAATAATCATAATTAAAATAATGTTGGTGCTAAAAATTCAAATACTAAATTTCTTAAGAACATTAACCCCAAAATTAATACTACAGGAGATATGTCTATTGAGCCTAGATTTGGAAGAAATCTTCTAATATAATCTAAAGGTGGGCTTGTTAATCTATGAGAAACATCCAATAAAGAGTAAACAAATCTATTTGATGTATTTAAAATATTGAATGCTACAAGCCAGCTAATTATAACGTGAATTATCAAAACCCAAATATAAAGATTTATAATATTATCAAATAATATAAGAACTGATTTCATTAATTTTTTTCCACATATATTGATGTGCTTGGAAAAGCGAACGAAGCTTTATTTTTTTCAACTATAGTTTTTATTGCAATAGCTAAAGTGTCTTTAACACTCATCCATTCCAAATAATGTTTTGTTTTTGTAAAACAAATTAGTCTTATATCTATAGAACTAGCGGCAAATTGCTCAATTTTTACATTTAAAAACGTATCCCCAGTTTTAGAAAACAATTCACTATTTTTAATGTACTGTTCAATTTCATCTTTAATCTTTTTTAATTGATCACTTGTTGTCCTGTACTCTAAACCTATAACCCAATTTATTCTTCTATTTGTTGTTAGAGAATTATTGATCACTGCGTTTTCGGCAAATTGAAAGTTTGGAATAGTTGCTAAGGATTTATCAAATCTCCTGACCACAGTTGATCTAAAACCAATGCTTTCTACTGTTCCCTCGATTACACCTTCTACAAATATCCAATCGCCAACTTGAAATCTTCTTTCTACCAAAACTAGTATACCTGAGATCAAATTTTTAAATAAATCTTGCGCTCCTAGAGCTACTGCCACTCCAAATAATCCAAGTCCAGCTATTATTGGCCCAATTTTAATTCCCCATAGTTCTAGTACTGCAGCTGCACCCAATATTAAAATTAAAACTTTTATGGCTTTAATAATCCAGTTGACTAAGTCCTTAGATAATAAACCACCTACAGACTTAATAACAACAGATAAAGGGCCAATGATTTGATGGAAAGTCCAAAAAATTAATATAGTTATTAAAGATCTATTGATTAATTCTATCGCGCCATGTTCCACAGATAAATAACTTGTAGAAACGAAAAATCCCAAAACTATTGGGAAAAACTTTGCTGGACCCTCCATAGAGGAAACTAAGGAATTATCAAATTTATTAGTCGTTTTAGAAACATATTTTTCCAATCTCTTGATTACAAATTTAGAAAAAATTCCTCTTAAGAAAAGAAAGAAAATAAATATACTTAAAGCTATTATAATTTCTGAAATATTAATTCCAGAAATACCTTCTTTCCAAACATCTAAGAATAAATCTTTAAAATTTCCTAATACATCCATTATTTATCTACTTCCAATTGTAATAGTTCTTCTCCTTGATTAAAAATTTCTACTTTTTTCCATTCACCAGTTGAAAAAATATCTGCAACTTTTTTACTTATACACTTTACTTTTGACTCTGTCATTAAAGGATACAAAGAGTGATTTTTTACTATTTCTAAGAAACTTAATGCGCTTCGAGCTGAATAGACAAAAATTATGTCTGGAGGATGACTTTCGATAATTTTTTTATTTTGGTCATTCAAATCGGTAATTTTTTCAGAAAAATAATTCACAATTTTATTAATACTTATGCCGTCTTTTTCAAGCTCTTTATCTAAATCAAAAGAAATATTATCTCCACAAAAATAAGCTATTTTTGACTTCTCATTAATTTGATCAGAATTAATAATCAAATTTTTCAAAGCATTAACAGTACCCCCCGCAGAAACAGTATTGTTGTATCCTTTAAGTCTAACAATTTTTTCTGTCATGGCTCCAACGCAAAAACATAACTTATTTTTATCTTGTTCTGTAACTTTTAAGTTTCTAATAGCGTTAGCACTTGTAAAAATAAAAGCATTATACTCTTTGGCGTCGATCGGTTCTAACTTAGCGGGAGTGATCTTTAAAGTTGGTATGTGGATTATCTTATGGCCTAATGAAAAAAGTTTTCCCATTAAGTCCTCAGCATCTATTAACGGTCTTGTTATTAAAATATTCATTTTTTTTTAAATTTATCTCCTGCTAAATCTAATAATTTTTGCCCAACCGTTTTGCCAATAATTAAAGCATCTTTTTCTGGTCCGGTCATCTCAAAATTATAACTTTCCTCTCCGGAGTCCGAAAAAAGTTGAGCCTTAAGTTTTAAATTATTATTAGATATTTCTGCTAGACCACCTACCGCAGTTTCACAATCTCCTCCAATAGTTTGAAGCATTTTTCTCTCCGCTGATGCACAAAGGCTGGTATTTTTATCGTTAACCTTTTTAATTAAATCTAAGATAAAAATGTCATCCTTTCTACACTGAACAGCAATAATTCCTTGTCCGACTGAGGGTAAAATTTCCTTGCTTTCAAAAATTAGAGCAATTTTGCTTTGTAGGTTTAAACTTTTAATACCTGCTGCTGCTAAAATAATTGCATCAAATTTTTTTTCCTCTAGTTTTTTTATTCTAGTATCAATATTGCCTCTAATATCTTCTACATTAACTTCTTTGTTGATTTTTTTTAACTGAAGTTCCCTTCTTCTTGAGCTTGAACCAATTGTTATTTTTTTGTTAAGATCACTCAATTTTTTAATTTTATTGCTTACAAGAATATCTCGAGGATCATTTCTTTTTATGTATGCGCCTATAGTTAAATTTTCATGTTCTATCGACTCCATGTCTTTTAAAGCATGAATTGCAATATCAATTTTTTTATCTAATAAATTTTCCTCAATCTCTTTGCAAAACAAATTTTTTCCGCCAATCTCAGAAATTTTAATATTTTGGTGGATATCTCCAGAAGTTTTTACTATTTTTACTTCAAAATCAATATCTGCATTACTCTGAAGTATTAAATTTTTAACTTTTGACACGTAGGCTAAAGATAGCTTGCTTCCTCTAGCGCCAATTATAATTTTTTTCATTATTAGTATGTATATTTTATAGATGTGTTTTATACTACAATAAATATTTACGCATTTATAATGAGAGAACAAATTACTTTTTTAGGAATTGAGACAAGCTGCGATGAGACAGCTGCAGCGGTTATTAGAGAAAATAAAAACGGAACTGCAGACATTTTATCAAATGTTGTTTCAAGTCAAATTGCTGAGCATGAAAAATTTGGTGGAGTTGTTCCTGAGTTAGCAGCTAGAGCACACTTAGAAAATATAGAATTTATAATTGATAAATCTTTAAAAGATGCAAAAATCAATTTAAATGAAATTGACGGGATCGCCGCTACAGCTGGACCAGGTCTAATTGTTTGCCTTACAGTTGGGCTTAATATTGGTAAATCTATTGCAGCGTTTTCTAAAAAACCTTTTATAGGTGTAAATCATTTAGAGGGTCACGCTTTAAGTCCCGGATTAGAAAATAAAATTGAATTTCCATATTTGCTTCTTTTAATTTCAGGAGGACACACGCAATATTTAATTGTTAAAGATGTAAATCAATACGAGCAATTAGGTACAACAATAGATGATGCTCTTGGAGAAGCTTTCGATAAAACTGCAAAGATGTTAAATCTTGGGTTTCCTGGAGGACCGAATGTTGAAAAATTTTCTAAATTAGGCGATAAGAATTATTTTAAATTACCTGAACCAATTATAAATAAAGCGGGATGCAATCTATCATTTGCTGGGTTAAAGACTGCAGTGTTAAGGGAGTCTAAAAAAATAAACGGAGACGAAAAGATGAAATATAATCTTGCTGCCTCTTTTCAAAATACAATTAATAAAATACTTTTTAAAAAAACTAAAGTTGCGATTGAAATTTTTAAAGAGAAAACTAAAAAAAAAGAGGTTCGACTTATAGTCGCTGGGGGTGTGGCCGCTAATAAATCAATAAGAGAAAATTTATCTAATTTGGCTAAAGAAATGAATTGTAAAACTATTTATCCCGACTTAAAATTTTGTGGAGATAATGCAGCGATGATAGCTTGGGCAGGAATAAAAAGATTTAATAAAGACTTAATTGATAAAATAGATATTTCTGCAAAATCAAGATGGCCACTGGATAGTACTGCTCCTTACATGAAAGGACCTGGTTTAAAGTTAGACTAAAAATTTAACCTGAGTTGTTGTAAATAATCTTTAAGCTAAACTTGCAATATAATAAGAATAATGATAAAGTGACGAATCATTAAAATGAAAAGAAATAAATTAAAAGTTTTGTCATTATTTGCTGGTGCAGGTGGAATGGATCTCGGTTTTAAAAACGCTGGTTATGAAATTATTTGGGCCAATGACTTTGATCCTGACTCTGTCAAAACATATAAAAGAAATTTGGGCAACCACATCGTTTTGGGTGATATTGAAAAAATAAAAACAAATCATATGCCAAATAATCCAGATGTGGTCATCGGAGGTTTTCCTTGCCAGGGTTTTTCAATAGCTAATCTTAGTAGAAGAGTGGATGACAGTAGAAATAAACTTTATAAACAAATGTTAAGAGTTATCCGCGCTAAAAAACCTAAATATTTTGTTGCAGAGAATGTAAGTGGAATCTTAACTTTAGGGAAAGGTGCAGTTATAGAAAAGATTATTAAAGATTTTAAAAGTATTGGTTATAAAGTTGATTACAAACTATTAAATGCTGCTGATTACGGAGTACCTCAGTCTAGGAAAAGAGTTATTATACTTGGTAATCGACTAGACTTAGAAAATCCTTATCCAAAACAAACGCATCAAATATCTACTAAACAAAAAAACTTATTTGACATGTTTGAAAAACAGATTTCGACAAAAGAAGCTATAAATTTTTTAGCCAAAGTCCCTCTTACGAATAAAACTATTTATGTGAATAATAGAGTCATTCATAATCATGTAGGCGATACAAATGTTCACGATGAATTTTGGGGAAGAAAATATCCAGTCAACCAATTTGATATTTGTGATTATTTAAAAAAATGGAGAAAAAAAGCTGGCATTTCTACTAAAAAGGTTGATGAACATTTTGGTTATGCTCATACGGCTGGTCACTGGTTTAGAAAAGATAATAATTCAGGAAGTATTCCAAACCCAGATGATTGGAGAGGTTTAAAAAAGCTTTTAGGATTTGATAATAAATATGACAAACAAGTTACCACTATGGTAAAGAAAAAAATTCAGTTTGAACAATCTTTAAGAATTACTAATTGGAAAACACCGAGTGATACTTTGACTGCAACTAGTCCTGAAATTCATGTAAATTTGAAGAGAAGATTATCTGTTAGAGAATGCGCCATACTTCAAACGTTTCCAGATGATTTTATATTTGAAGGCGCAACTTATAGAAGTATGCATAAACAGATTGGAAATGCAGTACCTGTTTTATTAGCAGAAAAGATTGCAAAAGAGATCAAAAAAATGATTCAGTCTAAATCTTTAAGAAGAGCTGCTTAATTTTTTTTCAATAAGTCCTGACCATTTGCCCTGGGAAGAGTTTCTATCAATTTTTTTTACCAATCTAATACCTTGTATGCCATAAATAAGCTTATAACTCCCAGGTTTACCTTTACTGCCTCTAATTTTTGTCCATGCCATATTAAATTTTTGATTAAATGGATCTTTTAAATTTTTGTCTAAAAATAATTTTCTTTTACTGGTATTAAGACTCCAATCGAATTCGATTTTATTATCTTTTTTAAATTTTTTATCATTTATTGAATAATATTTTCTTTGCTCAGCTTTCGGTAAATTAATAAAGAACGGAGTGTCTTCAAAATATTTATAAAACTTAACAGTTTGAACAATATTTTCCTCGGGCCATTCAGTTTCATAAACTTTTATATTTGGTACGTTTGTTAAAACTACTTTATCTAATTTGAATTTTTTGCTGTTTAAATCTGCGTTATAAAGACATTTAAGAAAATAAGTTAATATTGGTACCTTGTGTTTTAATGAATAATGAAAATCACAATAATCTAAGGTTGATTTAAAAGTTATACCACTAAAATTATATCCAGAATTTTTAATGTTATCATCTGATTTTTGTCTATTAACAGAAACTGTTACTTGATCCTCTCCAACAATCAAATCATCTTTGTCTACAATATTTGCTTTTGGATTAATATTAACAACTTTTGCATCGATCATTAAAATGCAATCTTCATCTTCAGGATAGAAAGCTAAATCACTTTGAAGTGGATTAGGATAAGGAACTTTAGCCATTTTTTTTGGAATGTGATATCTAACCACATTTTCAAAAATTACATTGTAAAAACTGTGATCATCATAATTTTTAGATATTACAGACCACTTTTCTTTAAGATATTTTTCAATAAATTTTACGTTATCTAAAAATTCTGTTCCTGATGTAACCTCCCAGATCTTTTCCATATATTTTTTTTCAAGATCTTGGATGTGTTTAGGATCTGAGTAAGAGTCCGCTTCAGTCATAGTTTTTATAAATCAGAATTATGCCAGGTAAATAGGTCAGCTTCAAAAGGAATATTTCTAAATTTTAATAAAGCTTTATATTTTTGAAGTCTAACCTCTTTTTTAGAGCTTTTAAGAAAACTGAGTATTTGATCATAAGTCAGTTCTTTCAATTTATCTTTTTTAACGTCAACATAATCTTCATACTCCATTCCAGCTATCGCATAACCTTTATTAGGATCAATATGTTCCGCATAACTAATAGTATCTTTTGTTTCTTTTAAAATATCATAATAGTGAGCAATTTGATTTTTAAAATCACAAAGATAATCTCTCCTATAATCAAATAGTTCTAATTGCATTTGTCGGATGTTATTAAATAGTTTTTTGAATCAAAAACTTTAACAATTACTAATTTATTTAAAAAAGATGGCGTATTTATGATAGAAGATTTTTATGGGTAAAAATTATTGGTTGATGAAATCTGAGCCTGATGTTTGGTCAATTGAACAGCAAAAAAAGGCTGGTATTAAGGGTGCCACGTGGGATGGTGTAAGAAATTATCAAGCAGCCAATAATTTAAAAGCGATGGAGGTTGGTGATCTTTGTTTTTTTTATCATTCAAATATTGGAAAAGAAATCGTTGGGGTTGTCAAAGTTATTAAAAAAGCTTTTATTGACAAAACAGATAAAGATAAAAGGTTTGTAGCTGTTCAAGTCAGGTTTATGGAACAATTTAATTCACCTATTTCACTGGAAATTATTAAAAAAACTAAGGCTATTTCTCATTTACCACTTATTAAACAAAGCAGGCTTTCGGTCATGCCTATTGATTATAAAAGCTGGAAAATTATATATAAGATGGGTAGAATCAAATAAATTTAATTGGGGGAACAAGTGGCAAAAAAGAAAAAGAAAAAAAAGTCTAGAAAGTCTAGAAAAAAATCTAGAAAAGCGAAGAGAGCGAAAAAAACTAGAAAGGTTAGAAAATCTAGAAAAAGAGCTAGAAAGTCTAAAAGATCTAGAAGAAAGTCTAGAAAAGTAAAAAGATCGCCCAAAAGACAAATCTTAAAATCACCAACTTTATCTAAGGATAGTGATGGAAATGCTTTAATTAAAGTTTCAGATAGTTGGGCAAATCACGCGTACGCAAACGAATCTAAATACAAAAAAAAGTACAAGTTATCAATTAAGGAAAATGAAAAGTTTTGGGCTAAAGAGGGAAAAAGAATTACATGGATTAAAAAATATTCAAAAGTAAAGGATGTAAAATATAGTAAAGAAGAAGTTAAAATTAAATGGTATTATGACGGAACTTTAAACGCGTCTGCTAATTGTATAGATCGCCATTTAAAAAAGAATGCTAATAAGACTGCCATCATCTGGGTAGGTGATGACCCCTCAGACTCGAAAAAAATTTCATATAAAGAACTCCATCAAAATGTCTGTAAAGCTGCTAATGGTTTAAAGAGCATTGGTGTTCAAAAAGGAGACAGAGTAACAATTTATCTAACGATGATACCTGAGTTAGCTTACATAATGTTAGCTTGTGCAAGAATAGGGGCGGTTCACTCAATAATATTTGGTGGTTTTTCTCCTGACTCGATAGCGACTAGAATTAATGATTGTGAGTCTGATTATCTTATAACAGCTGACGAAGGAATTAGAGGTGGAAAAATAATTCCATTAAAAAAAATAGCTGATGAAGCTTTAACACAATGCCCAGAGGTAAAAAAGTGTGTCGTGGTTCAAAGAACTGGTAATCAAGTGGATTGGGACAATGAAAGAGACATTTCATACAAGGAAATGATCTCATCAGTCCCAAACAGGTGTGAGCCAGAGGAAATGAATGCTGAAGATCCATTGTTTATACTTTACACATCTGGTTCTACGGGTAAGCCAAAAGGAGTTCTGCATACTACTGGGGGGTACATGGTTTACGCGTCGATGACTCATCAGTATATTTTTGATTATAAAAGTAATGACATATATTGGTGTACAGCTGATATTGGTTGGGTAACAGGTCATAGTTATATCATTTATGGTCCATTAGCTAATGGTGCTACAACAATTATGTTTGAAGGAGTTCCTAACTATCCTGACAGCTCACGTTGGTGGCAAATAGTTGACAAATATAAAGTAAATACTTTCTACACAGCTCCAACCGCTATTAGAGCTTTGATGAGAGAAGGAGATAAACCTGTTAAAAAGACAAGTAGAAAATCTTTAAAACTGTTAGGCACTGTTGGTGAACCAATTAATCCAGAAGCTTGGATGTGGTATTATAGAACAGTTGGAGATTCCAGATGCCCAATAGTTGATACATGGTGGCAAACTGAAACTGGAGGCATACTTATAGCCCCCCAACCAGGTGCGATCGATCTCAAACCTGGATCAGCAACAAAACCTTTTTATGGAATTAAACCACTTATAGTGGATAATGATGGAAAAATAATAAAAGGCGAAGGTAAAGGAAGGTTGTGTATGGCACACTCATGGCCTGGCCAAATGAGAACAGTATACGGAGACCACCAAAGATTTATTGATACATATTTTTCTCAATATGATGGTAAATATTTTACAGGTGATGGTTGTAGAAGAGACAAAGACGGCTATTATTGGATAACTGGAAGAGTGGATGATGTAATTATTGTATCAGGTCATAATCTTGGTACAGCAGAGATAGAAAGTGCATTCGTAGCCCACTCCAAAGTTGCAGAAGCTGCAGTCGTTGGTTTTCCACATAGTATCAAAGGTAATGGTCTATACTGTTATGTAACCTTAAATGTTGGAGAAAAACCCAACGGTGATTTAGAACGAGAACTAAAACAATGGGTAAAGAAAATTGTAGGTGCTCATTGTTACCCAGATGTAATACAGTTTGCTCCTGGTCTACCGAAAACACGTTCTGGAAAAATTATGAGAAGAATTTTAAGAAAAATTGCAGCTAATGAACCTAATAATTTAGGAGACACTACAACTCTAGCTGATCCAAGTGTTGTCGAGTCTTTAATTCAGAATAGACAAAATAAAGGTTAGCTAAAATTTAAATCTTTAGTTAAATTTTTAAATTCATTTTCTACTATATTCCACTTCAATTTGATTGAATTTAAAACTATTTCTTTATCTAGAACTTTAAGATCATCCGCTATTGGAGACCATTTATAAAGAGCTAAACCACTATTCTTAAATGGATCTTCCAAATAGAACTTATGCCAATCAATAGATTTCATTCTTAAGGAAAACTCTTGCTTTGAACTTTCAGCAATATTGGTATCTAGTCCGTTATTTATTTCTTGGTCAATAATTCTATTAAATATTTCCTCTGAATCATTTTGTGTTAGATTTTTTTGATCAACCAAATAAGAGAAGACATAAAGCGTTAAATCTGAGATAGCAGAAACATATATATTCCATTTTGCAATATTCATTGATTCTGAAAACTTCTCATCTTCAACCATAGCTACAAATCTAGTTCCAATTCTAGTTTTCAGATAACCGTAAAGAGTTGTTTGGGTAACATGAGCGGATCTTTCTTGTATAAAATTCTTTAGATCTTCCTTTGAATTTATTTTTGAAAATTTATTAATGAACTTTTTATATGGGAAAAGGTATTCACCCATAATTTTTAATGTTTTAAGGATTTTTTTAAGATTCAATTTCACGTTGTATTTCAAAAACCTTTATTTTACTTAATTTGTAGCACTTCAAAGTGGTTTTGTGAGGGGTTTTTTCCCTTTTAATTCAACTCATAATGAGTATGCTTCGCTCAAACAATAAGACTTTTTACGTAAAAAGTTAAAAATAATAGGGGGAAATATGTCAAATAAAGACGCATATTGGAATAAGACCAAAAACCATATGATAGTAACATTGGTTCTTTGGGCTTTTTTCTCATTAGTCATATTCATGTTTGGTTCAGAACTAAACACGATGTCTTTTCTTGGGTACCCATTAGCATATTACATGACAGCGCAAGGTTCTCTTCTTGCATTCGTGATAATGTTGTTTTGGACTGCCAATAAACAAGAAAAAATTGACGAAGAACATGGTTACTCTGAAAGAGAGGAGGACTAATGTTTAAAGGAAATTTTATCGAAAACCTTCCTAAAATATACGGTACCTACACTGGTGGCTTCGTAGTTTTCATCATTTTGATGGCAATTGCAGAGCAAGCAGGTGTTTCAGCTAAAAACATCGGAGTGATGTTTGTAGCTTTCACTGTATTGATTTATGCCTTAATCGGTTATTTATCAAGAACCATACAAGTAGATGCTTACTATGTTGCGGGAAGACAAGTGCCAACCGTTTTTAACGGAATGGCAACAGCAGCTGACTGGATGTCAGGTGCATCATTCGTAGCCTTAGCGGGTGGAGTTTACTTTGGTGGTTATACTTATATGGCCTTCTTAGTAGGTTGGACAGGTGGATACGTGCTTGTGGCAACTTTAATGGCTCCGTACCTAAGAAAATTTGGATGTTACACAGTTCCTGATTTTATCGGAACACGATACGGTGGTAATCTCGTAAGAGCATGCTCGGTATTTGTGCTTTTCATAGCTTCATTTACTTACGTAACAGCGCAAATTAACGCTACGGGAACAATTGCTTCTAGAGCTCTTGGAATTCCGTTTGAAGCAGGTGTATGGGTAGGATTAATAAGTATCTTAATCTGTTCAATGCTTGGTGGAATGAGAGCCGTAACTTGGACACAGGTTGCTCAGTACATTGTATTAATCGTTGCTTATCTAATACCAGTTTTCTGGATTAGTAGTAAAGTAGGTGGGGGTATATTCCCACACTTAATGTTAGGTGACGAGGTTGCAAGACTTGGTGAACTTGAACAACAATTTGGACTAGTTAAAAACAGCGCAGCAGATATGAAAGCAGCTGGGGTACCAGGAGGATTGAAATATATCTCTGGAACTCACTCTGGAGTACCTGAAGGCGGTATGGCTGTCTGGAAATACTTATCGCTTGCGATTTGTATGATGGTGGGAACTGCATCGTTGCCTCATATTTTAATGAGATACTTTACAACTCCTACAGTTAGAGCAGCAAGAAAATCAGTAGCTTGGTCGCTATTCTTTATATTCTTGCTTTACTCTTCAGCGCCAATGTTAGCAACATTGTCTAAACTTGCTTTAATGGATCCTAATTTACCAACCGGAATTATCGGAAAATCAATTGCAGAAGTTCAGCAAATTGAGTGGTATCAAAGATGGTCTGAAGTTAAGCAAGTATTCATCGCAGACTTTAATGGTGACGGTATACTTCAGTTGAACGAATGGTTCATGAGAGGTGACGTTGTAGTATTAGCTACTCCAGAAGTAGCGGGACTACCGTTTGTAATCTCAGGACTTGTGTTTGCTGGTGGTATGGCTGCTGCCATGTCAACTGCGGATGGTCTTGTACTAGCGATATCAAATGCTTTATCTCATGATATTTACTACAAAATCATAGATCCAAAAGCTGATACAGCTAAAAGACTATTAGTTGCTCGTGTACTTCTAGTAATAATCGGAGCTGCAGGTGCTTACATAGCCTCATTTAGGTTAACAAGTATCTTAGGTTCGGTTGCTTGGGCATTCGACTTTGCGATGTCAGGTTTATTCTTCCCACTTGTACTTGGTGTATGGTGGAAGAGAGCTACTAGAGCTGGTGCTATAGCTGGTATTATGTCTGGAATACTTTCAGGACTATTCTACTTACTATGGGTATATCCTAAATTCTCAGTGCCAATTTTTGGTGGTGTGAATACTCCTTTCTTAGGTATCGATCACTTAAGATTTGGTTTAATAGGTGCTCCAGTTTGTTTAGTTGTAATGGTGGTAGTCAGTTTAATGACTAAAGAGCCTGATGCTGCTACTCAAAAAATGGTAGATGATACTAGAATACCTACAGGTAAAGCTATCTTAGGTAAACAACACTAGTAAGAAAACTTTAAAAATTAAAAGGGGCGATTTTTTCGCCCCTTTTTTTTTACCTAAATAATGATACTATTCGATTATGGTTCCTACTTGGGCAATTGTTTTAGATTATGTACTTGGGATGATCATGTGGACTTTGATAGGAAGGGCTGCAATGAACATTTTTCAGAGAGAAGACTCCACATTTTTCTTTATGAGAGTATTTGTAAAATATACCAATCCAATAATAAAAATATTTAGACCAATCACTCCTAGTTTTCTTTTTGGAGGATTTATTGCCTTATATGTTGCTTGGTTTTTCTACTTGTTTAGATTTTATGCAATGCCGTATTTATTAGGTTATGATGTATTAGGTATGCTATCTTTTCCGTTAGAAAGTGATTTTTCAAAACAACTTTACCAACTTTTTAATTAACATTTTATTTTTTTGACAAATTTATCCATTAAAATATAAGTAAAGAATGAGTGGCCTTATAAAAATATCACCTTCAATACTTTCAGCAGATTTTAGTAAGCTTGGGGAAGAGATTTCGGCTTTAGATAAAGCAGGAGCTGATTATATTCATATTGATGTTATGGATGGTCATTTTGTACCAAATTTAACTATCGGCCCAGAAGTAATAAAAAGGCTACGACCAATCACCAAAAAAGTTTTCGACGTTCATTTAATGATATCACCGGTTGATAATTTTATTAAAGATTTTTCTGATGCTGGATCTGATATTATAACTTTTCACCCTGAGGCTACAAAGGACGTTAGAAATACAATTAAGTTAATTAAAAAAGAAGGTAAAAAAGTTGGAATATCATTAAAGCCTAAGTCAAAAATTGATTTAATTGAGAAGTATATTGAAGAAGTTGACTTAATTCTTGTAATGAGTGTTGAGCCAGGTTTTGCTGGTCAAAAATTTATGCCCGAAGTTTTAGATAAAACTAAGAAAATTAGAGAACTTATAAATAGTAAAAATTTAAAAACAGAGATAGAAATTGATGGTGGAATCAATTTTGAGAATTGTAATGAGGCAAAAAAGGCTGGCGCAAATGTACTCGTATCTGGCTCTACAATTTTTAAGGAAAACCAAGGTAACCTAGAAAAAAATATAGGAATACTTAGAAAAAATTAGTAGATGTTCAACTTAAAAAGTATTTACTATTACTTTTTAGCTCTACGGGTAAGTCTACTCAAATTTATAAAAAAAATTTATTTTTCAACAAATTACTACAATAAATCTTTAATATCAAAAACACCCCAACAATTCTATTTTCACCCTAATCCTTTTTTACTTTCTTCAATAGCAAACTATAAAAAAAATTCATTTAAAATAAGTGAAATTGATCCAAATATTTTTTGGGTAAAACAAAAAAATATCAAAGGAGAAAAAGATAAAAATAGTTTTTTGTGGCTCAATCTGATGGACAGAAAAAATGATGGAAAATCTTTACAAAAAATTATTAGTATATGGATAATAAAATATTCAAAGTACAAAAATATAATATGGGATAGTTCAGTTATTAGTAAAAGAATTATAAGCTGGATATTAAATGTAGATATAATTCTCAAAGATGGATTATTTGAATTTAAAAAAAATTTTTTAAATAGCCTAATTTCTCAATCTAACCACTTAAAAAAAAATATAAAATTTGAGAGAGATTATTCAAAAAGGGTCGAAATTCTATCTGCTTTACTCCTATCTGGTTTAGTTTTTAAGGAATATAAAGAAAACTTTAATATTGCTTTAAAAGAACTCGAGAAATTAGTGAAGGACTTTTTTGATGATGATGGCTTTCCTCTATCAAGAAACCCCTCTGATTTAATCTTTTTTGCTAAATATTTAATACTTTGTCGAGAATGTATTAAAGACGCCCAAGAATATATGCCTGAATTTTTAGAGGATATAATTGATAAAAATCTTATTTGTATAAAGAATATTTTGACACCAACAAATCAAGTGCCTCTTTTTAACGGCGGTACAGAAGAAAATTTAACACAATTTAATAAGTTTATTGAAAGTTTAGATTTCAAACTGAAAAATAAAAAAAATATTGTTGGTGGAATTCAGGTTTTTAGATTCAAAAATAATTCAATATTTTTTGATGTAGGCAATCCACCTAATAAAGGTTTTTCTAAAAGCTACCAATCAGGGCCACTATCTTTCGAGTATTATTTAGATGATAAAAAAATCATTACTAATTGTGGCTTTGGGATTAATATTTCTTCTAAGGCAGAGCTCTTAAGTCGTTTAACATCTGCACAGTCCACTCTTACTTTAAATGATACTTCTGTCACAAAATTTGAGAGAAGTAAGATCATAAATAAAGTTTTTGGAAATTCTATTCAAAATAGTTTTAAAATTTCAGAATTAAATTTCACAGAAAATACAAGTCATATGAAATCTTCAGCATTACATAATGGCTATGAAAAAAAATTCAATTGTGTTTATAAGAGAACCATAACTCTAGATAAGCAAACTAGCCAATTAACTGGTTGCGATGAATTAATAAAAAGAAAAGATGGAAAACCAATTAGTTACAGTTTAAGATTTCATTTGTACCCAGGGTTAACTGCAGTAAAAACTATGGGAGGTAATAGTATTTTGATACAATTATCTAGAAATAAATCATTAATATTTACAATTAAAGACGAGTCTATTCTTGTTGAAAAAAGTATATTTCTCGGGGGAAACAAAATAATAGATAGTGCTTGTATAAATGTTTCTGGTAATTTAGTTAATAAAAATAAGATTATCCGTTGGAAAATAAGAAAAAATATTTAATTATGAATAAAAAAATTAAGACTGCACTTATTTCTGTATCAGATAAAACAGCATTAACTTCCATACTTAAGGTTTTAAAGAAATTTAAAGTAAAAATATTAAGTTCAGGTGGAACATATATCGCAATAAAAAAACTTGGATATAAATGTGAAGAAGTATCAAAATATACAGGGCAAAAGGAAATGCTTGATGGGCGTGTTAAAACACTTCATCCTAAAATTCATGCCGGAATACTTTATGATAGAGGCAATAATAAACATAAAAGAGAGATGAATAGAGAAAATTATAACGCCATAGATTTAATTATTGTTAACTTTTACCCTTTTCAAGAAACATTAACTAAATTTAAAAGCCCAAAAAAGATAATTGAAAATATTGATATTGGCGGACCTGCAATGGTTAGATCGGCTGCGAAAAACTTTAATAATGTTACTATTATTACTAGCCAGGACGACTACCAAAAATTCATAAAAGAAATAAAAGACAATAATGGCAAAGTTTCTTTAAAATTTAGAGAATTAATGTCTTCAAAAGCATTTGGAATAACTGCCTATTACGACTCTATTATCGCCAATTGGTTTAATGAAAAATTAAAAATAGAATTTCCAGAGAGAAAGACTATTTTTGGAAAAAAATTTAAAAGTCTTAGATATGGAGAAAATCCTCACCAGAATAGTTCAATTTATATAAATAATTATAATGATAAAGATATTGGCTTAAACCAGTTAAATGGTAAAGACTTAAGTTATAACAATTTTAATGATATTTTTGCAGCATTAGAAATTTTATCATCTTTAAAAAAAGATCCTTCAACTGTTATCATTAAACATGCTAATCCATGTGGTGTTGCAAAAAATAAGTCGCCATTAATATCATTCAAGAAAGCATTCGATAGCGATCCAATTAGTGCTTTTGGCGGAGTAGTGGCTTGTAATTATAAAATTAATAAAAAAATTGCAGCAGAAATCAGTAAGATTTTCTTTGAAGTTATCTTAGCAAAGAGCTTTGACCATGATGCTCTTAAAATTTTAAAGAAAAAAAAGAATTTAAGAGTTATTGATATATCAAAATTCGAAATCAAAAACTTATTGTCTATTAGGTCATTCAATAATTCTTTTTTAGTTCAAAATAAAGATGTTCAAATAATGGATAAAAAGAAGTTAAGATATGTGACCAAAAGCAAACCAACTAAAAAAGAAATTGCTGAACTGGAATTTGCTTTTACTATTTGTAAGCATGTAAAATCTAATGCAATTGTCTTGACAAATGATTTTGCTACTATTGGAATTGGTGCAGGTCAATCAAGCCGTCTTGACAGCTGTAAGATAGCTTCTCAAAAAGCTAAGCAATTTCAACCTTCTAAGGTTAGAAATTCTATAGCAGCATCAGATGCTTTTTTTCCTTTTGCTGATGGAATAAAAACTTTAATCAAAGCTGGAGTTAAGATTATAGTTCAACCCGGGGGATCTATGAGAGACCAGGAGGTTATTGATGCTGCTAACAAGGCTAAAATCAAAATGGTATTTACGGGTATTCGTCATTTTAACCACTAACTAAAGTTTATCAATTTTTGCTGCTAATATAAAATCACTTTCAGCTAGCCCTTGAATGGCGTGAGTAAAAA
The DNA here is from genome assembly GCA_902620585.1 of uncultured Pelagibacteraceae bacterium. Classification (GTDB taxonomy): domain Bacteria; phylum Pseudomonadota; class Alphaproteobacteria; order Pelagibacterales; family Pelagibacteraceae; genus Pelagilacustribacter. The sequence continues at coordinate 43,626 of CACNJC010000009.1, forward strand.
TTTTTATTTTACAGTATCCCCAACCAAAAGAAATATCTGGATGGTGTCCTTCTTTTTCTGCGATTTCGCCGACTTTATTTACAAAATTTTGACTTTCAATAAAATTTGAAAATTTAAATTCTTTTGTTAGAAAATAACTTTTGCCATCATCATTTTTTACATCCCACCCATCTACTTTTTTTAAATACTTGTGTATTTCACTTTTATCAAAAGGCGGGATATTACCTTCACAAGGAATACACTTTTTGTCTGACAATTCACTCATAATTTTTTGGAGCGGGCAAAGGGACTTGAACCCTCGACCTTCTCGTTGGCAACGAGACGCTCTACCACTGAGCTATGCCCGCTTGTATTAAAGATTATAACTAGACAAATTTTTAAAAACAAGCAATATCAAATTATGAAAATTATTGATTGTTTTAACTATTTTGAAGAAGATTTAATCTTAGAGATTAGATTAGCTACATTATTTAATTATGTAGATAAGTTTGTGATTTGTGAAGCAACTTTGGATCACGCTGGGAACGAAAAGAATTTAAACTTTAATATTGATAAATTCAAAAAATATGAAGAAAAAATAGAATACATCGTCATAGAAGATTTACCCAAAGTTGTAACGAAGTTTAAGAAACATTGGCATACAGCACATGCTAGAGATCAATTTCAAAGAAATGCACTTATCAGAGGTTTGTCTAAGTGTGACCCAAATGACCTCATAATGATATCTGATTTAGATGAGATACCTAATCCTGAAAAAATATCTGACTTCAAAGAGGAAGACAAATATGTATGCTTCGAACAAAAAAATTTTTTACTTAAATTTAATCTGCTTAACACTACTGAACCTAATTGGTATGGAACAAGAATGTGCAGAAAAAAGGATCTAAAGTCTCCTCAGTGGTTAAGAGAGATAAAAGCGAAGAAAATACCATTTTATAAATTTTACAAGCCCAGATTTGACAAGTTTATTAGTGATGGCGGATGGCATTTTAGCTCTGTTAACACTGCTGAAGGAATTTATAATAAGTTGAATTCGTACTCTGAACAACAATTTAACAATGATAAATTTAAAAATATGGAAATTATTAGAAAAAAAATAGCTGAAAAAAAAGATTTATTTAATAGAAATTACAATTTTAAAGTATTGAAAATTGATAATACTTTCCCTAAATATATTTATAATAACAAAGAAAAATTAAAAGAGCTTATATATGAAAACTAAGATAAAATAATTTGATAAATGACAAAAAAATTTCCTAACCAAATACCAATTTTTCCACTCTCTGGGGTTATCTATTTTCCAAATACTAACTTGCCTTTAAATATTTTCGAGCAAAGATACCTTGATTTAGTTAATGATACTATGCGAAAAGATAAGTTGATGGGCATGATTCAATCGAGCAAGCAGAATGAAACTGTTTATAAAGTTGGTTGCTTGGGAAAAATAAGTGACTTCAGAAAAAGCGAGGACGGTCGTATCCTAATTAACTTAACAGGATTAATTAGATTTGAGGTGTTAGAAGAAATAAAAAATTCGAAATTATACAGAGAATTCAAAGTAAACTATAACAAATTCAACTCAGATTTAAAACCATCTTCTGAAGATGTTGATACTGAAAACTTAATGAAAATAGTTAAAATATTTTTTAAAAAAAATGGAATTTTATTAAATTGGAAAGAATTTGATAAACTAGATAAAATACAAAAAATAAATACCTTAGCAATGATTGCTCCTATTACTAACGAAGAAAAACAAAAACTTTTGGAGTCTATCACTTTACAGGAAAAAGCAAAAAATTTACAAGATATAATGGGTTTTTATCTTCACGAAACAGATTCTAACAATCAAACTATTCAATAAGGATTAGTTAGTCGATTTATTCATAGAGTCAAAGAAATCAGAATTGTTTTTAGTATTTTTTAGTTTTGAAATTAGAAATTCTATACCGTCCATAGTTCCCATTGGACTTATAATTCTTCTTAGGACATTCATTTTCGATAAATCGTCTTTTTCAAAAAGAAGTTCCTCTCTTCTTGTTCCTGATCTAGTTATGTCGAGAGCAGGATAAATCCTTTTATCTGCAACTTTTCTATCAAGGATTAACTCAGAATTTCCAGTTCCTTTAAATTCCTCGAAAATAACTTCGTCCATTCTACTTCCTGTGTCAATAAGGGCTGTAGATATAATTGTTAAAGAGCCTCCTTCTTCAACATTTCTTGCCGCTCCAAAAAATCTTTTTGGCCTTTGTAAAGCATTAGCGTCTACTCCACCTGTCAAAACTTTACCGGAACTCGGTATCACCGCATTATATGCTCTGCCTAATCTTGTAATAGAGTCTAGTAAGATAACGACGTCTTTTTTGTGCTCTACTAATCTTTTTGCTTTTTCTATTACCATCTCCGCAACAGCGACGTGTCTTGATGCTGGTTCATCAAAAGTTGAAGCAACTACTTCTCCTTTTACAGATCGCTGCATGTCAGTCACCTCTTCGGGTCTTTCATCAATTAATAATACCATCAGATAACATTCCGGGTGGTTAGCAGTTATTGATTGAGCAATATTTTGAAGTATAATTGTCTTTCCAGCTCTTGGTGGTGATACAATTAGTGATCTTTGTCCCTTCCCTATTGGGCTGACTAAATCAATTAGTCTAGCAGTATTGTCTGGTTTTTTTTCAACTTTTGTTGTCTCTACTTCTAATTTAATTCTCTCATTTGGATAAAGCGGAGTTAAATTATCAAATGCAATTTTGTTTTTTCCCTTTTCTGGGTTGTCAAAGTTAATCTTGTTCACCTTTAAAAGTGCAAAATATCTCTCGGCATCTTTTGGGCCTCTTATTTCACCCTCTACTGAATCACCTGTTCTTAAACCAAATCTTCTAATTTGGCTTGGGCTAACATAGATATCGTCTGGACCAGGTAGATAGTTGGACTCTATGGCTCTTAAGAAACCAAACCCGTCCTGAAGAACTTCTAAAACACCTGTTGCAGTAATCTGCTCATTTTTTTCAGCTAGTTTTTTTAAGATTGCAAAAAGAATCTCTTGCTTTCTTAAAGTGCTTGGATTTTCTATACCCAATTTTTCAGCTTCACTAATAAGCTCTGCAGGGTTCTTTTGCTTTAATTCTTGTAAATTCATGAAATTAATATTTGACTTGTAGGTAAGTACTATAAATATAGATATTTATTTAAATAATTCAACCCCCCTTATAAAGGTTTAAAAACAACAACAAATACTATGATAATTAATAATATTGTTGGTATTTCGTTAATAATTCTGAAGAATTTAGATGATTTATTGTTCTCGCCTGAGGAAAAAAGCCTTAAGTGCTTTCTTAGATAAAAATGGTAATGAGTCAAAAGTAAAACAGCTACTATTTTAATTTGCATCCATAGTTCAAGAAAAACTGAATGTCCCAATGAATGGATTAGTAAAATTCCGAACAACCAAGATAGGCCCATAGCAGGCATCATAATGAAGTTGTAAAGTTTCTTTTCCATAGTAATAAATATCTCTTTCTGTGAATCGTGTGTAGCCTCAGAATGATATACAAAAATTCTTGGTAAATATAATAGTCCAGCCATCCAAGAAATAACTGCCACAAGATGTAAAGATTTAAATAATAAATAAAAATTCATATTGTTTAAACTAAGTATTTTTTAATAAGCATCTCAAGAAGATTAATATGATCTGGATTGTCATTTAAACATGGTATTAAGTCAAGGTTTTTTCCCCCATTTTGCAAAAAGCTTTCTTTGCCCTGAATCTTTATTTCTTCTAATGTTTCAACACAATCGGATGCGAATCCAGGACATATTACTAAAACATTTCTTATTCCCTGGTTGGGTAAAGACTCTAGTGTTTTGTCTGTATAAGGTTGTAACCATTCTTGTGGACCGAACCTTGACTGAAATGTAGTTTGAATTGAAACATCAGAAAATTTTTCTTTAATTAATCTTGAGGTTTTTTGACAATAGCATTGGTATGGGTCTCCCTTGTTAAAGTAGGATTTTGGAATTCCGTGATATGAAGCAATAATTAAATCTGGTTTCCAGTTTATTTCTTTTATTTTTTTTTCTATGGATTTGACCAAAGCTTCTATATACATTGGCTCACTTTCATAGTGCGGTATTATTTGTAGACTTGGTTGCCACCTCATTTTCATTAATGTTCTATAGACTTCGTCACAAACTGTGGCTGTTGTTGCCGCTGCATATTGTGGGTATAAAGGTAAAACAATTAAATTTTCGCATCCTTTCTCTTTCAACAGATTTAGACGGGATTTAATGCTTGGATTTCCATATCTCATCGCAAAATCAACAATTATATTTTCACTAGCAATTTTTTCTTTTAATTTTTTAGACTGACTTCTTGTGTAAAATAATAATGGGGATACATTTTTTTCTTTAAACCAAATTTTTTTGTATGCGTGCGCTGTCTTAGATGGTCTAAAAGTTAAAATAAAAAGGTTAAGAATTATTTGCCAGATTATAGGGTTAACTTCTATTACTCTTCTATCTGAAAGAAATTCTTTAAGATATTTTCTGATATCCCACCAGCTTGTTGAGTCTGGTGTTCCTAAATTAACTAACAATACTCCTGTTTTGCCAAACTTTACCTCTGGATGTCTTTCGTTCATTAGTAGTTCCTATAAAATTCAATTAGCCTTTTTACTTTATCAGGGTCTGTTTCTGGAAGTAAACCGTGTCCAAGATTAAAAATATAAGGAATATCTTTAAATGTCTGAATATATTTCGTCGCCCCTTCAAACATTTTCTCATCGTTTTCTAATAAACTTTTAGGGTTTAAACCGCCTTGTATTACCACATTTGTTAAATTATGTTTTGCCCACTTAGGCTCTATTTCATAATCTATATTTATACCGTTTGGTTTGACAAACTCATTAAAATTCTTAAATTTTTCTTTAATACCTTTTGGAAAACAAATATTAAGAATTTTATTTTCTTTACAAAAATCTACTATCTTTGCATTTGGTTCATAACAGAAATTTTTTATTTTTTTATCTGGCAATAAGCCAGCCCAAGAGTCAAATATTTGGACTACGTCTGCTCCTGCTTTAATTTGATTATCAATGTGTAAACAAAGAAATTTAATTAATTTATTTAATATTAGTTTAATCTTACCATCAAATTTTTCCAATTTTTTTAAATCAATTTTTTTTTCGTCTTCTTTAATATTAAGCATGTATACCATTAAAGTCCAAGGAGCACCTATAAAACCAATTAATGATTTATTACTACTTAGATTTTTCTTTGTAATTTCAATTGCTTTGTAGACAGGATTTAGTTCGTTCAAAAATTCCATTTCATTTGTATCTAAAAATTTTTCTAAATTAAAGTCATCTAACTTTGGCCCCTGATCTTTTATAAACTCAACTTTTTGACCAAGCGCATGTGGTATTATCAAAATATCTGAAAAGATAATTGCTGAATCTAAATTAAATCTTTTTATAGGTTGAAGAGTTATTTCAGAGCTTAATTTACTATTTAAGCAAAGTTTAATGAAATTTTGATTATGAGATCTTATTTTTTGAAATTCTGGAAGATAACGTCCTGCTTGTCTCATAAACCATATTGACTTGCAAGTATTATCTTTTTTTAACAAGATTTCTTTCAGAGTATTCATAATATATATAATAAGTTTAAAATTATAGAATTTGTAGTAGGTCCTGTTGGTTACTAATATAACTATTTATACATGTTTTATACAATTGCATTTTAATAAATTCTGAAATTAATGCTATAATTTCAACGTTTTTAGTAAGATTATAAACAATATTGGATTTATAATATCAACAACTAATTAAATGTTAAGATGATGTTAGTTATTGTTAGTCTTTTTTTATAAGGTTTTATAATTATGTAGAAGAGTGTTTTATTAAATATTTATTAACAAACATATGAACGAAAAATACAATGTATATCTTGTTTCAGATTCAACTGGTGAGACACTAGATAGAATATTTTTATCTTTAAAATCTCAGTTTGCCAATTTTGATTATGAAAAAAGGGAATATGCTTTTGTCAGAACTGAACAACAAATAGATAAAATTATTAAGGAATGTTCAAATTTACAAAATTCAATAATCCTTTATACAATTGTTGAAACAAAATTAGCAAAATACATATCTAATATGAGTGAAAAAAACAAAGTACCTTGTTTTGGAATTCTCGGTAATCTTATTTTAAATTTTTCAAAACTATTAAATCAAAAAGCAATACATAAACCAAGCGCTCAACATGTTCTAGATGATGATTATTATAAAAGAATAGAAGCAATTCAATTTACAATGTCCCATGATGATGGAAAAAAATTAGATGATGTATCAAACTCAGACATTGTTCTTTTGGGTGTAAGCCGAACAAGTAAAACTCCCACATCGATTTATCTAGCTAATAGAGGATACAAAACTGTTAATATTCCATTAGTAATGGATCAAAAAATACCTGATGATTTAAAATCTGTTAATAACAAAACATGCATAATTGGTTTAGTAGCCGATCCAGGTCGTTTAGCTGACATTAGAAGAAACCGTGTAGCTATAATGAAAGAAAACAGAATTAAGGAGTATACAAGTTTAGACGCAATTAAAGACGAGATTGACCAATCAAAAAAGCTTTTTAAGAAATACAATTGGCCAATAATTGATGTAACTAGAAAATCTGTTGAGGAGACCGCTGCTTCAATCCTAAAAATTTATGAAATTAAAAAAAATAAATGAAAATAATTTTAGCTTCTAAAAGTGGTGTAAGAAAGAAGATCCTAGAAAAAAATAATGTTGATGTTGAAGTTGTCATATCAGGATTAGATGAAGACCAAGCAAAAGAGTCATTACTTGCTGAAGGAGCTAATCCGTTAGTTATATCAAAAAATTTAGCTGAGCTTAAATCTTTGAAGATAAGTACTAAATATCCTGATAAGCTAGTTTTGGGAGCCGACAGCGTAATATCATTAAACAATGAACTTATTAATAAACCAAAATCAAGGGAAGAGGCATTAAAGATTTTAAAAAAATTAAATAACTCGAAGCATTATTTAATAAGTTCCGTTTGTATATCAAAAAATGGCGCAATGGTTTGGAATCATTCTGATCAATCAGAGCTTAAAATGAAAAATTTTAATGAGGGAGAGCTAAAAAAGTATTTGAGTAAAATTAAAACTGAAACTCTACTGGCTTACGGGGTTTACCAAGTAGAAGCCCAAGGCCTTGATCTTTTTGAATATATTAAAGGTGATCAAGACTCAATTATGGGTTTGCCTATAAAGCAAATTTTAAATTATATTAAACAATACAGCATATGAAGAAAAAATTATTTGCAGTCATCGGAAATCCTATAACCCACTCGCTCTCACCAGTCTTACATAATTATTGGTTTAAGAAATATAACATTCTGGCCGATTACACATTGTTAAATACAGAAGAAAAAGACCTCAAGGGTGTAATTGAAAAAATTAGAGACGGAGAATTAAATGGTATAAATGTAACTTTACCTTTTAAACAAAAAGTAATTCCATTGGTTGATAAATTAATTAATGACGCACATCATACAAACTCGGTTAATACAATTTATTTAGACGAAACCAATGCTATTGTAGGTGAAAATACAGATGTATTTGGTTTACAAGCAGCTTATTTAAAAGAGGTAAATGACGCGGAAAATAAGAAAGCGCTAGTAATTGGCGCAGGAGGAGTTTCACCATCAGTAATTTTTTCTTTAGAAAAATCAAAAATTAAAGACATATCGATAATAAACAGAACACACGATAAATCTCTTTTCCTTAAAAAGAAATTTAGTTATTTAAATGTTTTAGAATGGAAATTATTAAAAGAAAAAATTAGAGAATATGATGTAATAATTAATGCTACGAGTCTTGGATTAAAAAATAATAGTGATTTTGAATTTGAATTCGAGGGGTTAAAGCCCAATGCTATCTTTATCGATACTATTTACAACCCCCTAATAACTAAATCAATTAAATATCTTAAAGAAAATAATATTAAAACTTTTAACGGTTTAGATATGTTAATTTACCAAGGGCAAAAATCTTTTTATTTATGGAATAAGGTTAATCCAGAAATAGATAATGAGCTAATTGATTTATTAATCTCAAAATTAAAATGATTAAAATAGGTATCACAGGTTCTTTGGCATCAGGAAAAACAACTGCTAGTAAATTTATTTCAGGTAGAAACGGCCCACTTTTCAGCGCCGATTTAAATGTAAAAAAATTATATACAAATAAACGTTTTAAAAAACTTATTGCTAAAAAACTTAATATTACAATTAATTCTCAATTTACTAATAATATAAAGAAAAAAATTCTAGAAAATAAAGAAAATTTATTGAGATTAGAAAAAATAATTCACCCATTAGTGAGAAAAAAAATGATAGATTTTTCCAAAAAAAACAAAAACAGAAAATTTTTATTTTTCGAGATCCCTTTGCTAATTGAAAGCAAGCTTATTAAATATTTTGACGTAGTTATTTTTATTAAATCAAAAAAAAATTTAAGGCTAAAAAGATATAAATTAAATGGTGGTTCTGCTAACTTATTTTCTCTATTAGATAAACATCAGATCAAAGATACTAAAAAGATGAAGTTTTGTGATTATACTGTTGTTAATAATAGTTCTTTTAGTGTTTTAAAAAAACAGCTTTTAAATATAATTAAAAAATATGAGTGAGATATTTTTAGACACTGAAACAACAGGCCTTTCCTTTGGAGATGGACATAGAATAGTAGAAATTGCTTGTATTGAGACAATAGATTTAATTCCCACTAATAAGATTTTTCATAAGTTAATAAATCCTCAGAGAGATGTGCCCGAGGAAGCATTTAAAATTCACGGATTTTCAAGTGAGTTTCTTAAAGACAAAGAGACATTTGATAAAATTGCTGATGAGCTTTTAAATTTTATAAAAGGAAAAAAAATCATAATACACAATGCAAACTTTGACCTTGGTTTTTTGAATGGTGAGCTAAGTAAAATTAATAAGGAAAATATAAACATAGCATCCGTAGTAGATTCATTAGAAGTAGCACGAAATAAGTTTCCTGGAACTTCAAACTCGCTTGATGCACTTTGTAAAAAATTTAACATTAATTTATCTAGAAGAAAAAAGCACAACGCTTTGCTTGATTGTGAATTATTAAGAGAAGTTTACATTAACCTTTTGGATGTTAAAGAGCCAAAATTTAATCTTTCTTCAATAAATCAAGATGAATTTAAATCTTCAAATAAAGAAAAATTGTACAGCAAAACAATTATTGAAGTTTCAAATGAAGAATTAGAAAAACATAAACAATTTTTAAAAGCAGAAATTAAAAAAAATTTTTATTGAGTTTTTCTTTTTTTATATAATTTTTGGAAATCAACAGTTTTATTAATATTAACATCTTTAAATCCTGAGTTTTCGAAAACGAAAATAAATATTTTTCTTAGTTCTGGATAAATTTGTGTAGGAACATTCACTAATATAATTTTTTCTATTTCGGTTTTGTCATTAAGATTGTTGTCGAGTTCGACTATTGCAGAAAATATTATTTTAGTTTCAATTTTTTCAAAGTCATCTTTAATTGGCAAAAGATTTAAACTCGTTTCAACTTCAATAATTTTTTCTCTAATTTGATTACTCTTGATATCAATATTGATCTTATAATTTGCAATATTTTTTGATAATAAAAAAAAAGATTTAGGATTAGGTATTCTAAAATTTATGTTTTTAATATATTTTCCAACTATTTTAAAACTCATCTTTTTTATCCTCTATAATTTCTCCATCTAAAGTTTTATCCTTTTTTTTGCTATTTGTGGAAGCTCCTTTAATTACAAATAAATTTATTAGCACTTTTCTCGTAATAGGTATTAAAAGTAAAAAGCCAATTGCATCTGTAAAAAAACCTGGGACAATTAAAAGTAGAGCAGCAAATGCAATTGATGCGCCAGAAATTAATTCGTAAATTGGTATTCTGTTTTGATATAAATTCGTGATCCCCGATCGTAAAGTTTTAATACCTTCTATTTTTGCAAAATAGATACCTATAATTGCAGTTAATAATATTAAGGATACCGTATTAAATGCTCCAATTTCCCCCCCAATTTTAATCATTAGAAAAACTTCTAAAGCAGGTATACCTATAAATAGTAGAAAAAATGAGTTCATTTGTCTGATACAAAAATATAATATTAATGTATATTTATCAAATTATGAGTAACAATTTTGGATATATAGACATCATTTTGCTTGGGATGATAGCAGGGTTTATAATCCTAAGATTAAGAAACATCTTAGGAAGAAAAACTGGTCACGAGCCAAAGATTTATCCAAATTTTGCTGAAAAGAAATTTAATGTACCCAATAACAACGTAAAGCCGCTAAAAGAAAATTATGAAGTTCTTGAAGGCAAAGAAAAAAAGGACTTTCTTAAAGGCGCCGAAATAGCTTATGAAACTATCCTTACTTCTTTTGCAATTGGGGATAATAAAAAATTGAAAAGTTTACTAACTCCAGATATGGCTACAAATTTTGAGCAAGCTATAAAAACAAGAAATAAAGAAAACATAAAATCTGAATTTACTTTTATAGGTGTTAAACAATCAAGTGTTGAAAAATATGAAAGAATTAAGAACGAACTCTTTGCATCAGTGAAATTTGTATCTGAAGTAATCTCTGTAAAGAAAGATAAAGATGGTAAAATTATTGAGGGTAACCCCGATAAGGTTAAACAGGTAATAGATTATTGGAAATTTTCAAAAAATATATTAAAAAAAGGTCCAAATTGGTATTTGTCTGAAATCGTCAGCAAGTGACAAAAAAAAAAAATATTACCCAGGAAGATATTAATACCTGGGAAAACTACATTAAAGACCCCAAAGATATTTTTGACAAAGATAATTCTCATAAGAGTAATAGATCAAATAATTTAAGATATAAATATGATCTGCACGGTTATACCCTTGATGAGGCTAACAAAAAAGTAAAAAAGCTTATTTCATTTTGTTTAAGAGACAATTATAAAGAGATATTGTTAATTACAGGTAAGGGCATTCATTCAAATACTGATGAAGATATTTATGTTTCAAGAGAATTAAGTAAACTTAAATATTCAATACCAGAATTTATAAAATCGGATTTAGATTTATCAAAATTTATATCATCGATTTCATCTGCTGATAAAAAAGATGGTGGTGAAGGCGCAATAATTATTAAACTAAAAAAACTATAAAATAAACTTAGATAAATCGGTATCTTTTACTAAATTTCCTAAATTATTATTTACATACTCTCTGTCAACTGTAATGGTTTCACCCGCTCGATCAGTCGCATTAAAACTAATATCATCTAAAACTTTCTCTATTATCGTATGAAGTCTTCTTGCTCCAATATTTTCAACAGATGAATTAACTTCAGCAGATATTTTAGCCAACATGTCTATGCCATCTTCGGTAAATACAAGTTTAACATTTTCTGTTTTTAACAACTCTTTGTATTGTTTGATTAAGCTATTGTCGGGCTCTTTTAATATTCTTTTAAAATCATCTTCGTTTAAAGCATTTAATTCCACTCTGATAGGCAGTCTTCCTTGCAATTCAGGTAAAAGATCTGACGGTTTTGCTAATTGAAATGCCCCAGATGCAATAAAAAGTATATGATCGGTTTTAATTGGCCCATGTTTTGTGCTTACAGTAGTACCCTCAATTAAAGGAAGCAAATCTCTTTGAACACCTTCTCGTGACACATCTCCGCCTGCTCTATCACTTCTTGCAGACACTTTGTCAATTTCATCTAAGAAAACAATTCCATTTTCTTCAGTAGATTTTTTTGCTTCTTTAATAATCTTATCTTCCTCAATCATTTTGTCTGATTCTTGTGCAACTAAAATATCATGGGTCTCCTTTACGAGCATTTTCTTCTTTTTACCTTTCTTATTTCCCATTGACTTGCCAAGAATATCTCCAAGATTTACCATTCCAATATTTCCTCCAGGCATTCCTGG
>CACNJC010000010.1 GCA_902620585.1 uncultured Pelagibacteraceae bacterium
ACCCCTTAATCCCCATTTTTGTTTCAATAGATAAAGTACTAACACCATTTCTTGAACCAATTGAACCATTCTCGTTTACATTAAATTTTGGAACTAAAAATAAACTAATTCCTTTAGTTCCTTTAGGTGCACCTGGAATTTTTGCTAAGACTAAGTGAATAATATTTTCAGTCAAATCGTGATCTCCAGAAGTTATAAATATTTTCTGTCCTGTTATTGAAAATGAACCATCAATATTTTTACTAGCTTTAGTTTTAATTAAACCTAAATCAGTGCCACATTGGGACTCGGTCAAACACATTGTACCGCTCCATTTACCTTCAACTATTTTTGGTAAAAACTTATCTTTAATTGATTGGTCTGCGTGGTGAAGAATACAATTGTAAGCTCCTATGCTTAATTCACTATATAATTTAAAAGATAAACTTGCTGATGATAACATCTCCTCAAAAAAAGTACTTACAGTTTTAGGCATTCCTTGACCACCATATTTTGGATCACAAGATAAAGATGTCCATCCATCTGTTATGAATTTTTTATACGCCTCTCTATACCCTGGTGGAGATCTAACTATTCCATTTTCATAAACACATGGACTGTCGTCTCCTATTTTGGCTAATGGATGAACAATTTCTTGATTAATTTTTGCCGCTTGATCTAAGATATCTTTAACTAAATCAGAGCTAATTTCTTTAAATTTTTCTATTTCTTTATAATTCTTATTGTCTTTTAAATTTTCATAAAGAAACATCATATCTTCAACTGGAGCGTTATAAGTGGTCATCTAATTAATTAATGGTTTTCCTGTTTTTAATGTATGAACAATTCTGTCTTGAGTTTTTTTATTTTCGACTAATTTCATAAAACTATTTAATTCTAATTTATACATTTGATCTTCTGTAACTTCTTTATTTAAATCCGTATCTCCACCACTTAAAACATATGCTAATTCTTTACCAACTTCCACACCATGGTCTAGAATCTTTTTATCATTATATAACGCTTCAAGTATTTTGTGCATTTTTTCTCTAGCATTTTTACCTGATAGTTTGAATTTACATTCTTTAGAAGTAGATATATCTGGATTATTATAGAGCAATTTCCTCGCGGCAGGTAATAGTTCATTTCTATTAATTATCACTTGATGTTTGGTGTCTAAAAACAGAAGAGGTTTTGCTTCTTGAGGTGAGGATGCAGTCTTTGCATAACCAATTATGTCAAAAACCTTCAATGAAGCATAATCTGGATCTGATTTAGACTCATTTGTTTGAGACCATCTCCATAATAATTCTTTGCAGCCACCACCAGCTGGAACTAGTCCAACAATAGTTTCTACTAAACCCATTACAATATTTGTATGTGAAACTACATAATTGCTTTGTAATACAACTTCCTCCCCGCCACCTAAAGCTAAACCCGATGGAGCTGATATAACTGGATTTTTACAGTACTTAAGATGTTTACACGTTTCTTGAAAATATTTGATAAATTTCTCAACAGATTTCAAATCTTTATTTTTTATAAATTTCATTACATAGTTAAGATTTACACCTGCAGAAAACTGCATACTTTCATTAATAATAATCAGAGGTTTGTCAGTTGCTTTTTTTAAAGCATCCATAGAGTCATAATCTAAAGCATTTGCTTTCGTATTAAATTCAACAATATTAAAATCATTAAATCTAAATATTTCTGCTGAATCATTTTTATCTATTTTAAGAACTGTTTTCTTAACCTTTCCAAGAGTTTGTAAATTTGTATATTTTTGTCTTTCACCATAAAAACTTTTTAAATTTTTTTCTTTAAGTTTCTTTAAAAATTCATTTTCATTTATATTTTCAATTTTTGAAAAGAAATTTTCTAATCCAATAGACTCGAGCATTTCAAATGGGCCCATTGCCCAATTAAAGCCAAGTCTTAAGGCCTCGTCTATATCATTATACTCATCTGTAATCGATGGAACTAAAGAAGAAGAATATAAAATAATTTTAGATATTACTGACCAAGCAAATTTACCGTACTTGTCATCTCTGTTTATTAATTCTAAAAGATTAATCTTATCAATTTTCAAATCAATTTTTTTAACTGGAAAATATTTATTTTCATTTAAATCAAGAGCTTCTAATATTTTTTTATTTTCTAATTTATTAATTCTGTAGAAACCTCCTTTTCCTTTTCTACCTGTATATCCAGTGTCAATTAATTTTTTAATAATAGGTAATCCAGAAACAAATTTTTGAAATTCATCTTTACTTGATAATTCTTTTTGAAAACTTTTCAAAACATCTAACATTAAGTCTATACCAATTAAATCATATAAAGCAAAAACTCCTGTCTTTGGTATGCCCATAGGTCGACCAAAAACTGCGTCAGCCTCCTCTACTGATAGATTCATTTTTACAGCTTCTGTCATTGCTACCTGCATAGCAAAAACACCAATTCTATTTCCTAGAAACCCAGGTGTATCACCACAAACAATCACACCTTTACCTAATTTAATTTCACAAAATTTTTTTAAAGACTCAATTTTGTTTTGATCATTATTCTTATCTCTAACTATTTCGAGTAATCCCATATATCTAACAGGATTAAAAAAATGCGTAATGCAAAAATCCTTTTTATCTTCTGGGGCAGATTTTTCTGATAAAACTTTTAAAGGTATCGTCGATGTATTTGATGAAACTATCGATTCTTTTTTTCTTTTATTAAAAATTTTTTTATAGATTTCGTGTTTTATATCAATTCGTTCAACAACTGCCTCAATTATCCAATCGGCGTCAATAACATTATCAAAATCTTCAGAAATATTTCCAATTTTTAAATTATTTATTTTGTCTTTTTCAAATAGTAAAGGCGGTCTAGATTTAAGAATTCTCTCTTTTGCCCTTTCAACAATTTCAGTTTTTAAATCTAATAAAACAACAGGTATGTCAGCATTGCACAAATGGGCGGCTATACCACTCCCCATTGTTCCAGATCCAATTACAACAACTTTATTAATATTCATATCGAAATGGTCGGGGCGGCAGGATTTGAACCTGCGACCCTCTGGTCCCAAACCAGATGCGCTACCAGGCTGCGCTACGCCCCGAACGACTGTTTTTATAGGTTAAATATGCCTTTTTGGCAATTGAAAGATAGCCACTATAGAAGTAAATAATAGCTATGATCCAACACATTACAAAACCTTTTAAATACTTCTTCAAGTTAGAGGCTGCATCTGGATTAGTTTTGCTTTTTGCCGCTGTCTTAGCTTTGATGATAAGCAATGGTGACTTAAGTGAATTATATTTTTCAACTTTGGAAAAATATATAACCCTAGGAACTAAAGAATTTGGATTAAAATTAAGTGTACTCCATTGGATAAACGATGTGTTTATGGCAATATTTTTCTTTTTTGTTTCTTTAGAAATAAAAAGAGAATTCTTACAAGGTGAGCTCTCAAATCCGAAGCAAGCTTTGTTACCAATTATTGGTGCTGTAGGTGGGATGGCTGTTCCAGCATTATTTTACATTGCGGTAAATTATTCTGATAGCGCAACACTCAATGGTTGGGCTATACCATCTGCTACTGATATAGCTTTTTCATTAGGTGTTTTGTCTCTATTAGGAAAAAGAGTCCCTGTTTCTTTAAAAGTTTTTTTAACAGCATTAGCGATAATCGATGATTTGGGTGCAATCGTAATAATTGCTTTCTTTTACTCAGGTAGTATAAAAATAAAATATCTAGTTTTGATGTTAATTTCAGTAATTGTGCTAACAATGCTTAATAAATTCAAAATTAGAAACTTTTTACCATATTTAATTGTTGGAATTTTTCTATGGGATTTTACACATCAATCAGGTGTACATGCAACAATAGCTGGAGTAATATTAGCTCTTACAATCCCACACAATATAAAAAATAATAAAGAGTCTTTATTATTAAAATTAGAACATGCTTTGTCACCTTATGTGGCTTTTGGAATAATGCCGGTATTTGCTTTTGCCAACGCAGGTGTCTCTTTGGAGGGACTAACTTTTGCCAGTTTATTAAACCCAGTTCCATTAGGAATAGTTCTGGGTTTATTTTTTGGAAAACAAATTGGCGTTTTTTTGCTTTCTTATATTGCGGTAAAGCTAAAGTTTGCTGACAAGCCAAACAATTCAACTTGGCCAGCATTTTACGCTGTATCAATTTTAACTGGTATTGGATTTACAATGAGTCTCTTTGTAGGAAATTTAGCCTTTGTAAATAATATGGAATATATGGATGGAGTGAAGATAGGTGTTTTAACGGGATCACTTTTATCGACACTTTTTGGATACTTTTTATTACTTTTATTTTCAAAAAAATGATTGACTCAAAGATTATAAAGATTGCATCTTATACTCAAAATGTTGGCTTAAAGAACAAATTTACTCACAAGTGTTCAGTAAAAAATACGTTATGTGGTGACTCAATAAAAACTGAATTTATTGTAAATAATTCAAAAATAAAATCAATGCGATATGAAACTGAGTCTTGTATTCTTTGTGAAGCATCAGCGAGTTTATTTTCAAAAAAAATTAAAAATACTGAAATAAGAACTTTAATTAAAGAAATTAAAGAGTTAAAAACAAAAAAGAAAGACTCAAATTATAATTTTCCAAAAAGATTTAAAGAATTTAACCAATTAATTAAAAAAAAGAACATAAACAGATTTAATTGTGTCATATTGCCTATGGAAGCATTTTTAAAAGCATTTAAAGTGCGTTAATGTGAAGAAATACTTTTTAATATTTATTATGTTCGGTTTTTTTACGAATTTGTCTGCTCAATATACAAATTTAGCTTACAATTATACATTTAATGGGATTGATGGTAGCAAGATAACTCTAGAAGAATACAAAGGTAAAATAATTGTAGTGGTTAATGTTGCTAGCAGATGTGGGTACACTCCACAGTATGAAGGACTACAAAACTTATATACTAATTATAAAAATAAAAATTTAGTAGTTATAGGAGTTCCAACTAATAATTTTAAACAAGAACCTGGTTCAAATAAAGAAATTAAGGATTTTTGTGAGACAAATTTTGGAATAAATTTTCCTATGACTGAAAAAACTAATGTTATCGGAAATGATGCGCACCCATTTTACAAATGGGCAAAAGAAAACCATGGAATTGGGGCCATACCAAAATGGAATTTTCATAAAATTGTAGTGGGGAAAGATGGCAAAGTCTTAGATACTTTCGCCTCATTTACGAAACCAACTTCAAATAAATTTTTAAAAACAATAGAAAAAGAAATTAAAAATTAAAGCTTAGTCCGTCATATGCGGGTACTACGTTTGAAGGAAGATTTTTTTTGAGATAATCATAATCTAAATCAGTATGAAGATTTGTTAAAATTGTCTTTTTTGGATTAATAATTTCTACTAATTCTAAAGCATCTTCTAAATTAAAATGAGATGGATGTTTTTTGATTTTCAAGCAATCTAATATTAAATACTTTAAGTTATATAAATTTTTTAAAGATTTTTTTGGAATTCTATTACAATCACTTATGTAGGCAATTTTTTCAAAAACATAACCAGTAGCTTTAATCATGCCATGTATTACATCGAAAGATTTGATAGATAGTGTTTTATTTTTTTTTTTAATTTTAAATAAGTTTTTTACAACATTTGGTTTCATTATCGGCTTATAACCAAATCTTTCATAAAAACAATAAGTATGAGTTTTTTTCAGAGCTCTAATTGTTCTATGACTTCCGTATACAGGAATCTTTTTATTGTTTTTCCAATAAAAAGGTCTCATCTCAAAAATTCCTGATGTTTGGTCAGCATGTTCATGAGTATAAATTATCGCGTCTAGAGATTTAATCTTATTTTTAAGAAATTGATTCCTAATATCAGGGGACGTATCAATAGCAACAGAAATATCTCCGTACTGAATATGAGCAGAGCATCTTGTTCTGATATTTTTTATATTTTTTTTTAGATTTCCTCTGTAATTAGTAATCCACGGTGAGCCTAGTGAACTCCCACAACCTAATATTGTAAATTTTTTTTTCAATTTAATTTACCAAAGAGGTTGAAAAAATTTTGAGTTGTTTGGTTTGATAATTCTTTATAAGAAATGTTTTTTAATTTAGCAAGAAACTTTACGGTGTGAGTAATATAACTTGGTTCATTTGATTTACCACGCAAAGGTTCAGGCGCTAAATATGGAGAATCTGTTTCTACCAGTAATCTTTTGATTGGTATTTCTTTAAAAGTTTCAGCTAAATCTTTTGATTTTTTAAATGTAACAACTCCACTAGCAGAAATATATGCGCCTAGATCAAGAAGCTTGAAAGCAAAATTTTTTGTCCCGGTAAAACAATGGATTAAAATTTTTAATCTTTTTTTTTCAACGGCCTCTTTTAATATTTTTAAAGTTTCCTCTTCAGCTGATCTTGTATGAACAATCAAAGGTAAATTAGTTTCATGTGAAGCCTCTATATGTTCTTTGAAAAGTGTAATTTGATCATTTTTTTCTGAGTGATTATAATAAAAGTCTAAGCCAGTCTCTCCAATTCCAATTATTTTTTTACTGAGTTTTAATTTTTCAACTATATTTTTTGATTTAATTTGTTGATGTTTTTTTGCTTCGTGAGGATGTATTCCATATGTACCGTAAATAGAGTTGTGTTTATTTACTAAATGTAAAATATTTTTATATCCTTTATCTTCAGTTGATATAGTTAAAATGTATTTAACATTATCATTATTAGCTCTAGTTATTGTTTCTTTTAAAGAAGAAAACATTGGTTCATAAGTTAGGTGGCAGTGAGAATCTATTATCATTTTTCTATTTTATTAAACAAAATATCAAGTTCTTTCAACTTTTTATCGTGATCAAAGCAGTTTAAATTATCTATTTCACTTATTAATATATTTTCTTTTTTGATATTCATAGTTTTTAAAACTTTACCAGTAGAAACTGGAATTATTGAATTTAATAAAATGCTTATATTCTTAATTTGTTCAGATATTGTGAATAAAATAGTGTGCATTCTTTCTGGGTCATTTTTTTTGACTGACCATGGTTCCAGATCATTAAAATATTTATTAGCTTCAAATGAATAGCTTACGACTAATTTAATATATTCATTTAAGTTTTGACTATTCATAAGTTTTATTAAGGTTGGAACATTATTTTTTAACGAGTTAAGTAATTGTAAGTCAACATCTTTTAATTTTTTTGCTTTTGGAATCTTGTTTGAACAATTTTTTTTTATAAAAGAAAACACTCTTTGACATAAATTGCCATAGTTATTAGCTAAATCGTTATTAATACAATTTTTAAGATTTTCCATAGATATGCTTCCATCATTACCTAATGAAACTTCTTTAACGAGATAATATCTTAATTGGTCTACACCATAATTATCTATAATTTCTATAGGATCTAATATGTTACCTAAAGACTTTGACATTTTTTTATCATCTGAAAGTATCCATCCATGACCAAATATTTTTTTTGGAAGAGGAAGCTTTGCTGCTAACAAAAAAGCTGGCCAATAAATTGCATGAAATCTTAAAATATCTTTTCCAATTATATGAATATCGGCTGGCCAAAAATTTTTATATTTTTCTTTTGTAGTATCAGGAAAATTTAAAGCACTGATATAATTTGTTAAAGCATCTAACCAAACATAAATTACATGTTTTTTGTTTTTTGGTACAGGTATGCCCCAGGAAAACGATGTACGACTTACTGATAAATCTTTAAGGCCTTTTTCTACAAATTTTACAACTTCATTTTTTCTCGAAACAGGTAAAATAAAATCTTTATTTTCTTTATAATGTTTCAATAACTTTTTTGACCATGCAGATAGTTTAAAAAAATATGACTCTTCTTCAACCCAATCAACTGTTGAACCAGAAGTTTTCGAAATTTTCTTTCCATTACTATCTTCAATTTCATCTTCATCATAATAAGCTTCATCGGAAACTGAATACCAACCACTATATTTATCCAAATATATATCTCCCGACTTAACTAATCTGTCCCAAATATCTTTCACTGATTTATAATGTCTGTCTTCTGTAGTACGAATAAAATCATCGTTTGATAAATTTAAAATTTTTGTTAATTCTTTAAATTTTTCTGACAATTCATCGCAAAAGACTTTTGGAGATTTTTGGTTCTTTTCAGCTTCTCTTTGTATTTTTAAACCATGTTCATCAGTGCCTGTTAAAAAAAGAACGTTATATCCCTCTAATCTTTTAAATCTTGCAAATATGTCAGCTATAATACTTGAGTAAGCGTGCCCCATATGCGGATTTCCAGAGGGGTAATAAATTGGAGTTGTTATATAAAAATTTTTATTCATTAGAAAGTTTACTACTTATTGCATTCAATAATGAATTTTGATTAAGATTATATTTTAAAAACTTATTGATATTATTAACTACAAAAAATTTATCCTCAATAACTTTATCTATATTTTTTATATTTTGACCTTTTAGATTATAGAAATAAATATCTGTTAAAAGTAAAATCAAATTTATTAAATTTAAATCTTTATTTTTTTTATATAAATTGAGTAATAATTGTATATTTCCTAAAAAACTATCGTTAACATTGATTTCATTTTCTTCACAAATTTTATTAAATTTTAAAAAATTTCCAGGTGTTAAATTTAAATTATCGAAACTAAAATTAACTTTTATATCATTTTTTTTTATCAGAGAATCGATAATTTGAGACTTTTGTTTTTTATCTAATATTATTTTGAATTCTAATGCTCTGGAATTTATAGTCTTTATCAATGGTTTAGTTTGATTATTTATTAATATAAAATAATTATTAGACGAAGGCTCCTCTATAACTTTTAAAAGAGCATTTAAGCTATTATCGTTAAAAAGCTCTATATCGTCTAAGATTACAAATCTTTCTTTATTAGTCATCGTGGTCTTTAATATTTTTGATTTTAAATCACGAATGTCATCAACTTTGATGTTTTTGTAGTGATCTCCAGAAAGATGAATAATATTTGGAAAAACACCATTTAAATACTGTTTGTAAATTGTAGAGTTTGGTAAAATTGTTTTGTTTTTTATATCATAATTATCACGATCAAAAGCGTAAGTCAGGAAATGATTTACTAATGTAAATTTACCGTTGCCTTTTTTTCCAGAAATCATCAATACTTTTGGAAATTTTTTTGTAATGTACAGATTTATTAAAAAATCTAATTTTTCGTCTAGTCCAAAAAGAACTAGAGAATTTTTTGGATTAATATAATCGTTTGTAATCATTTAATCTTTAAATGTTTGCTTACTATTTTAAATATTTTTTTTTCTAGGTCATTATTATTTGATGATGAGTCTAGTACATAATAATTTTTTTTGTTTTTGGCAATTTTAAGGAAAGATTTTTGAGCTTTTGAATAAAAGGACTGTGAAAAATTATCGTATCTATTTTTTGTTTTTCTCTTTTTGAGTCTTAATCTAGAGACTTTGGGAGATACTTTTAAAATAAATGTTATATTAGGTTTAATTCCTTTTAAAATGATTTTATGAATGTAATCAATAAAAGATCTTTTTACTTTTTTTCCATCAATCTGATATGCTATTGTTGAGTCAATAAACCTATCACAAATCACGATCCATTTTTTTTTAAGGGCAGGAATTATCTTATTCGTCACATGTTCATTTCTTGCGGCTAAATATAATAAGGTGTCGGTATATTTATCAAATTTTTCCTTTTTTCCTTTATTGAAATAGTCTTTAAGAATAAGATTTCTTATAGACTCGGCACTTCTAGTCCCTCCTGGCTCACGAGTTAATAATGCTTTGATTTTTTTTTTTTGTAAAATTTTTTTAAGTTTAAGGCTTTGATAGGATTTTCCACATCCCTCTACTCCTTCAAAAACTATAAAAAAAGGTTTTTTTTTATACATCTCCCCAAATCAAATAATTTAAGGATGTGATTAAACTCTGAAAAAAATTTACTTTTGATATTTTTTCCGAAGCGAATAATGGTAAAGTTTTAACTATTTCATCTCTTTTTAATATAACTAAATCAGCAATTTTTTGATCTTTATCGATTGGTGCTTTAATTGGACCATTGTATTTGAGATATACTTTAAAATTTCGAATATCTTTTTTATTAATAGTTAAATAATAGTCTTCTTTTGGTGCTGCTTTAATTTTATTCTTTTTTCCTAACCAAGTATCTAGCTCAAAAAATGTATCCTCTTTCTTGGCTATTTCATATGTATTAGAATTTCTGAATCCCCAGTTTAAAAGTTTTAGTGATTGTGAACTTCTAAGTTGTTTTGTTGGAAACCCCGATCCAACTGCAATTATTCTTCTTTCTTCTTTTTTCATTGAACTTGCTAATGAATATTTTTCTACTGCAAGATATCCTGTCTTGATACCGTCTGCTCCAACTCTTTTGTATAAAAGTGGATTTCTATTTCCTTGCTTAATAGGGTCTCCGCCTGTTCTATCCCATGTAAAAGATTTTTCTTTATACCATTCGTAAAAAACTGGATAATTTGTAATTAAGTATTTTGACATTAGTGCAATATCTCTGACTGTTGAATAATTATCTGGACTATTAATCCCTGAAGAATTTGAAAAATTTGTTGATGCCATACCTATTTCTTCAGCTTTCTCATTCATCATTTCTGCAAAAGCTTCTTCTGAACCTGCAATGCCCTCGGCTAGAGCAACGCAAGCATCATTTCCGGAAACAATTATAATACCGTAAAGTAAATCTTCTACTGAAACCTCGTCATTGATCATTATAAACATTGATGAATATCCGCTTTCGGACAATCTCCAAGCATTTTCTGAAACTACAAATTTATCATCTAATGAAAGTTTGTTTTTTTTTATTAAGTCAAAAGCAATGATTGTTGTCATTATTTTTGTCATAGAAGCGGGATATATTTGTATATCTGGCTCATATTCATATAAAATTTTATCAGAGTGATAATCAATAACTATCGCAGTTCTAACATCAACTTTTAGTTCAGCAGAAAAAACTGAAATATAGTTGAAAAAAAATAGTAATATTAAAATTAAAAGTTTATTCATTAATTGTTATGTCCAATTCCTCAAAACCAAAATTTTTAAGATGAATGTAATCATTTTTCATTAAATTAATAGAGTTATAAGGCCCTGATAACAGAGTTATTTTATTAGATTTTTTTGACTTAATATACAATTTTTTACTGTTAAAAGTTGCAAGTTCTTGTGTGATTCTTTTTTTTAAAAAAAAGGCCGAATCTTTTGAATAAAATTCTCCAATTATTATATAAAATTTATCTTTTGAAGATTTGTTTTTATTATTGTTATTTTTAGAGATATTATTAATTTTAACTGTTTCCACTGGTGCTTTGTTATGAATTTTTTCTTCCTCTTTATAAATTTTTGTTTTTTTGGCTACAAACGACTTATTTCTTTTAACCTCTATAACTTCTACCATTGGTAAGTCTAATGTAAGATTAATTTTTTTGGCTACAGGTTCAGTTATTAAAATTTTATAAAATTCAGGATATGCTAATCTTTTGCTATTTTTTAAAATTATTGAGTCGTTTGTTTTTATATTAATTATCTTGATCAAAGTTCCAGGTCTCAATTTATTGTGAGCTATCTGAAGTGAATTATTGTCTAATCTTTTTGCTATCAGTTTATTAATAAAATCTTCTTCATTATATATGTATGCAAAACCTTTAGAGTTATAAGTTTGATGTAACTTTGAATTAACATAATTTTGTGTACAAGATGTTAAAAAAAATAGAACTAATATTAAAATTTTATATTTCATTTTTAAAACGATCTTTAAGTGTGCAGACTGCTAATGCAAATCTTAAAGATCTATTCCAGTTTAATATTTTTTCGTAATTGCTATAAATTAGATAAGCTGGCATATAAGTATTGGAGCCAGGAATTATATCTTTATCGGGAGTAATAATTGCTGTTAACAAATTATCATTAAGATTTAACTCACTTGTATTTTCAATATACTTTTTAAAGAATTTCAATTTCTTTTTATTTTTAATATTACGTGCAGAAGAATTAAGATATTTTTTAGGTATATTGTCTTTAAGTTTTATCTTTGTAAAACAAGGAGTATTTTTTTCCCAGCCAATTTTATTAAGATAGTTAGCTGCCGATGCAAAAGAATCTTCAATATTTTTTAACTCGATAATTTTGTTTTCATTATAATCAATTGCATAATTCCTAATTGTTCTTGGCATAAATTGAAAGTTTCCAAAAGCTCCTGCCCATGAACCAAATAATATATTTTTATCAATTATACCATTATCAATTAGTTTTAATAAAATAAGTAATTCCTTTGTAAAAAAATCACTTCTTCTTTTATCAAAACTTAATGTTGCTAATGAAGAGATTATATCCATTTTTCCTAAATATTTTCCAAAATTTGTTTCAATACCCATAAGTGCTAGTAATAACTCTTTCTCAACTAAAAATTTTTTATCTATATTATCAATTATAGTTTTTTCTTTTTTATACAAAGAAATACCTTGTTTAACCTTTTTTTTACCCGTTCTTTTTTTAATATAAGTGAATGTATCCTCGTAAAATTCTGGTTGATACCTGTCATATTCAATTACCTTAGGTAAAAATTTAGCATTAGACATAACATCATCAACTACATTTTTTGAAATACCTGAACTTACTGCCTTGTTTTTGAAATCTTTAATCCACAAGTCAAAATTAGGACTAGCAGCTAACAACGAGGATGAAAAAACTATTAAGAATATATAGGTATTAAAAGATATAAAGTTTTTAAGCATTTTTTTGAATATCATATAAAAGAGATATTAACTAGTATTTGAAATCCATATGATTATTGTTTTTTAACTACATTGGTAGTAATAAAGATAGTTAATCTATTTCAAGGAGAGGTGGCTGAGCGGTTGAAAGCACTGGTCTTGAAAACCAGCAACGGGGCAACTCGTTCGTGGGTTCGAATCCCACCCTCTCCGCCATCAAATTGTGTATTTTTTAAATATTTTTGAAATGATATTTTTATCAATATTCTTATCAACAATATCACGATAATAATAATTAAATATCACTTCATCCTCGAAGTCTAAAAATTTATCTAATTGATTAAGTTGATCTTGATTAAATGAATCAATGTATTTTTTGACAAATCCACTTAATAAAATATCCATCTCTTTTGTTCCTCTATAATTAGATCGATATATTAACTTCTTTTTAAATATTTCTAATTCATTCATAGAAGTATTATATTATACATTAATAAATGAATTTATTAAAAAAAGATATTCTGTTTAGTGATGTGAACAAATTAAATGGAGTAGGAAAAAAATTATCTCAATACTTAAAAAATAGAAAAATAGAAAAAATTAAAGATATTTTGCTTAACCTGCCCTATTCAGAAACAGATAGATCTAAATTAGTAGATTTAGATAAATTAGAAATAGGTAAAATACAAACTATTAAAGTAATTGTTAAAAAACTTAACTTTCCTAGAATAAGAAACTTACCTAATAAAATTTTTTGTGAAGATAAAACAGGAAAAATTGAAGTTGTATATTTTAATAGTAGAGAGGGTTATTTAAGGAAACTTTTTCCAATAAATAAATGGGTTATTATAAGTGGAAAAATTGGTTTTTTTAAAAATAAATATCAAGTAACAAATCCAGATTACGTAACGACTCTTGATAAAGAAAAATATGTAAAAAAGATTATTCCGAAGTACTCATTAACAAAAGGGATAAATGAAAAAAAATACAGATTAATTTCGGATCAAGTAATTGATAATTTACCTGAAGTTAAAGATTGGTTTGAGCACCAGTTTTTAAAAGAAAACAATTTCTTAAGCTGGAGAGAAAATATTATTGCTTTACATAAAACTAAAGATAGCCAAAATAACCGATCTAAAGCGTACAGGAGATTGGTGTTTGATGAAATTTGTGCAAATTTTCTTATATTATCGGAGAATAGAAAAAGAGTAAAAAAAAGGAAAAAAAATAAAGTTTTCAAATCAATTATTGCTGAGCAAATTTTGAGTAACTTATCATTTGATTTAACAAAAAGTCAAAAAAAAGTTCTTGATGAAATTAATCTAGATTTAAGATCAAATTTTAGAATGTTTAGAATAATTCAAGGCGATGTCGGATCAGGCAAAACTATTGTATCTTTGCTCTCAATCGCAAATGTTGTTGAAAGTAATTATCAGTGTGCTTTTATGGCTCCAACTGAAATTCTAGCTAGACAACATTTTGATTTAGCTAAAAAAATATTTAAAAAAAATAACATCAATGTGGAATTTCTAACAGGAAAAACTGAAAATAGAAAAAGAAAAGAGATTATAAATAATTTAGAAAATGGAAAAATTAATTTAATTTTTGGAACTCATTCTCTATTTCAAAAAAAAATTATTTTTAGAAATTTAGGTCTAGTAATTATCGATGAACAACATAAGTTTGGTGTTAAACAAAGATCTGAACTTGCAAAAAAAGGTGGGGATGATTGTGATGTGCTTTTAATGTCCGCTACTCCCATCCCAAGAACAATGATTATGTCATTATATGGAGATATGGATATTTCTAAGATCCTAGAAAAACCTAAAAAAAGAAAAAAAATACTTACTATAAGTAAGCCGGAAAAAAAAGTTGATGAATTATGGCCATTTATAAAAAAACAAATTAAATTAGATAATCAAGTATTTTGGGTTTGTCCTTTAATAGAGGAGTCTAGTTTTATAGATTATTCATCTGCTAAAAAGAAATTTGATATTATAAATAAAAAATTTCCAAATCAAGTCGCTTTAATCCACGGAGCTCTGGAAAAAATTGAAAAAGAAAAAATTCTTGATCAATTTTTGAAAAAAAAAATAGATATATTAGTTTCTACTACAGTGATAGAAGTTGGAATAGATTTCCCTAATGCAAATTTAATAATTATTGAAAATGCTAACAAATTTGGATTAGCACAGTTACATCAACTAAGAGGTAGAGTTGGAAGAGGAGATAAACAAGGTGTATGTATTCTGTTATTTAAAGAAAGTTTAAGCAAAAATGCTGTTAAAAGAATTAAGATATTAAAAAGTTCGGATGATGGTTTTTATATTGCTGAAGAAGATATGCGTTTAAGAGGATTTGGTGACATTATTGGCTTTCAGCAAAGTGGTATTAAAAACTTTAGATTTGCTGATCCGGTAGTTCATGAAGATTTATTTATATTAGCTGAAAAATATATTAAAAAAAATAAAGTCAATGCAAATGAGGATAAATTTAACTTTTTGTTAAAATTATTTGATAAAGCTGAAATTATAAATCAAAGAGTTGACTAATCTATATTTGAAGTACCTGCCGAAACAATAAATTTTGATGCTTGTTCAAAAGTGACATTTAAATAAATCAATTCTTTTTTAGGAACCATTAATAAAAAACCGCTTGTTGGGTTTGGTGTGGTAGGTAGAAAAACATTTACTAATTCTTCATTAACTTTATCTGATATAATTCCCTTATTGATTTGAGTAGCAAATCCAACTGCCCAAACACCTTTTCTTGGATATTCAAGTAAAACAACACTTTTTTGATTCTCTTTATTTTTAGTAAATGTTTCTGTCATTTGGCCAATGGCAGAGTAAATTGTTCGGAGAATGGGAATTTTTTTTAAAATATTATTAAATAATTCAAAAAATTTTTTTCCTAAAAAAGAAAGAGATAACCATCCTACAAAAGTAATAATTATTAAAGCTATGAAAATTTCTAATCCTGGAATATCAAAAGGTAAATAATTGTTAGGATTTATTTCTTTAGGGATTAATTTGGTTGATAATTTGATGATAAACAAGGTTAAATACAAAGTGATACCAATAGGAATTAAAACAACCACTCCAGCTATAAAATTATTTCTAAGTCTGGCAAAAATAGATTTTTTTGTAGTTTTTTCTGACATTTTATGAATAACTTGAGAAAATGATAAAGACCATTATCAATATAAAAATTGCAATTAATAATTTATTATTTAAAATCATGAATCTTACTTATGTATAACATAAATAGAAGAAAATTTCTTGGCTTATTTGGAGGAAGCTGTTGCTCGTTATTACTTCCTTCTTGTTCAACAGTACCTATTACTGAAAGAAAACAATTAACAATAATTCCTGAAGCAAAAATTAATAGCCAAGCTGCAGCTGCTTATGAACAATTTAGAAGAAAATCAAAACTTATAAATAGCGGATCTCAATTAAAAGAAGTTCGTGATATAGGTAGAAGAATTGAAGAATCTGTAAGTTCTTTTTTTAATATGAAAAATGAAGAAGATCCTACAAGAAATTTTCAGTGGGACTATGTTTTGGTTGATAATGATAAAATAGTTAATGCTTGGTGTATGCCAGGAGGAAAAATTGCTGTTTATACAGGTTTGTTGAAAATTACAAAAAACACTGATGCTTTATCTATAGTTATGGGTCACGAAATAGCTCACGCAGTTGCAAAACATTCTGTTGAAAGAGCCAGTCAAGCAATGACTATAAACTTAGGTACAACTGTAGCGGATATTTTCCTAGGTGGAGCTATTAATAGAACACGAAATACAATAGGTCAAAATACTGGAATGGATATATTTAGAATTGGAATTTTTAATCCATTTGGCAGAAAACAAGAAACTGAAGCTGATTATCTAGGTTTAATTTTCTCTTCATTAGCTGGTTATGACATTAGAGAGTCTGTTTTGCTTTGGCAAAGAATGGCTGAAAAAAATAAAGGAAAAGAGCCGCCAGTTTTTCTAAGCACACATCCATCTAGTGCCAAAAGAATTTCTAATTTAAAAAATTGGATAAATGAAGTGATTATTAAATATCCTCCAATAAAGTCTTGATTTATTGGTGAGCCCTGATGGACTCGAACCATCGACACCCTCCTTAAAAGGGAGGTGCTCTACCAACTGAGCTAAGGGCCCTTAAAAAATATACTTTTATATATTTATTAAAAGAATTTCAAATAATTATTAATTAAAAAAATCAATATATCTTTTATAAAAACTTGCAAAAGTGCCACGCTTAATACTTTTTCTGATTTCAAGCATAAATTGTTGATAAAAATTGATATTATGCAAAGAAATAAGCATTGAAGCCATCATTTCATTAGCCTTTATTAAATGATTTAAATAACTTTTAGAAAAATGACATAAATTTCTTATATTTGTGCTTTCATCCAATGGCGTCTTATCATTTTGATATTTTGAGTTTTTCAAATTTAGTTTACCTTCCCAGGTAAATGCTAACCCTGTTCTACCAGACCTTGTTGGTAGTACACAATCAAACATATCAATCCCAAAATTCACAGCTCCTAAAATATCAGACGGTGTTCCTACTCCCATCAAATATCTAGGTTTATTTTTGGGTAAAAATTTTGTTGTTTCACTTAAAATATCAAACATTTGAGATTGTGACTCTCCTACTGCAAGACCACCCATTGCATATCCGTCAAAACTTATTTCTATTAATTTATCGATGCTTTCTAATCGAAGATCTTTATACAAACCTCCTTGAACAATGCCAAATAAAGCTTTTGTATTATCTCGACCAAATTCAATTTTACAGCGCTTTGCCCAATTTGTTGATACATCAATTGCGTTAGATAAAATCTTTTTATCATCTGTTAAAACAGGACATTCGTCTAAAACCATAATTATGTCAGAATTAATTGCTTTTTGAACCTGAATACTTTTTTCTGGACTTAAAATAATTTTTTTTCCATCGATATGAGATTTAAATATAGCTCCTAATTCTTTATCTATCTTATTTAACTTTGATAAAGACATAATTTGATAGCCGCCTGAGTCTGTTAGAATTGGTTTGTTCCAATTCATAAATGTATGAAGGCCACCAAATTTTTTTAATATATCTATCCCTGGTCTCAGCAATAAGTGATATGTGTTACCTAAAATTATTTGTGTTCCTGTTTCAATAATATCGTCAGTAAAAACTCCTTTAACTGTGCCTTGAGTTCCTACTGGCATAAAAGCTGGTGTATCAATACATCCCCTAGAAGTATTTATTTTACCAAGTCTAGCATTCACATCTTGAGTTATTAACTCAAAAGAAAATTTATTGTTTTGCATTAAGATTATTTTGATCTGAGACTTATAATCTTGTCTGGATCAGAAACAGATCCACTATTTGGGTCACCTTTTTTTATCATATCTACAAACTCCATACCTTTAACAACTTTGCCAAAAGCTGAGTATTGTCTGTCTAAATGAGGAGCTGACTCAAAACAAATAAAAAATTGACTATTAGCACTATTTGGATCAGCGGATCTTGCTGCAGATAATATTCCTCTAGAATGTGCGATATCTGAAAACTCCGCTTTAAGATCTGGTAAGTCTGAACCGCCTGTACCAGCTAGAGATAAATTAAAATCAGGGCTACTAGAGTTTCCAAATTTAACATCTCCTGTTTGAGCCATAAAGCCATCGATAACCCGATGAAAAACCACATTATCGTATTTACCTTCATCAGAAAGTTTTTTAAATCTTTTTACGTGATTAGGTGCTTTTTCAGGATAAAGCTCAAGAACTACCTCGCCATATTTTAATTTTAGTATCATAATGTTTTCTTTAGCAAGTGAATGTGTATTAAGCAAACTAAAAAATAGTATAGAAAAGAAGGCAAATTTCTTCATTAAAATTTATTTTTTAACATTTTAACAGTTGATTTAGTAACAAACTTATTAATATCCCCATTTAATTTGGTAATTTCTTTTACAAAATTTGATGAGATTATTTGATTTTCTACATCTGACATTAAAAATATTGTTTCGACGTTTGAACTTAACTTTTTATTCATTCCTGCTAATTGAAATTCATACTCAAAATCTGAAACAGCTCTTAAGCCTCTTATTATTACAGATGCATTATATTTTTTACACAGGTTGATGGTAAGTGTGTCAAAAGCAACTACTTTAATTCTTTTTTTGTTTAATTTTAAATCTTTGAATAATGAGTTGTTTATAATTGATAATCTCTCTTCGATAGAAAAATAATAATCTTTATTTATATTATCAGTTGTACCTACAACGACTCTATCAAAAATCTTAAGTGATTTTTTTATTACATCAATATGACCAAAAGTAATTGGATCAAAGGTTCCTGGGTAAATTGCTGTCTTCATAATTATTGAATATTATCCTCTATCTTGATAACAGAGACAACCTTTTCGCTTCCAGACAGTTTTTTTATTCTTACGCCCTGGGTATTTCTTCCTGCCACCCTTATCTCTTTAACCGCGCATCTCATTATACTACCTTTATCTGTAGACAATATTATTTCGTCTGACTCATTTACTACCAAGGATGCTGCTATATTCCCATTTCTTGGAGAATTTATTATGCCAATGATTCCTTTGCCTCCCCTATTAGTGACTCTATAATCTAAATAAGAGGATCTTTTTCCAAATCCATTTTCGGATACAGACAAAATAAAACGATCAATAGCATTTTTAATTTTTTTATCTTTATTTATTGTTTTTGTGCTTATGTTTGTATTATCTAAGATTGAAAGTGAAATTACCTTATCTTTATCATTTAAAGAAATTCCTTTTATGCCTTTAGACGATCTGCCTTTAAATAATCTTAATTTTTTGGACTTAAACCTTATGCACTTACCAAATTTTGTACTTAATAATATGTCTTGGTCATCTTTGCAGATTTTAACACCAATTATTTTGTCGTCTTGGTCTAATTTCATAGCGATTTTTCCACTGTTATTTATATTAACAAAATCTTCTAATGTATTTTTTCTGACATTTCCATTAGAGGTCGCAAAAATAACCATTAAATTTTTCCATTGGGTTTCATCTTCTGGTAAAGGCATAATTGAACTTATAGAATGATGACTTTTTAATGGTAAGATATTAAATATGGACTTTCCTTTTGAAGCAGCAGTTCCTTCAGGTATTTTGTGAGCTTTAATTTTATATGACAGCCCTTGTGTAGAGAAAAATAGAACTGGAGTGTGTGTGTTAGCAGTAAATATTTGTACTACAAAATCTTCCTCTCTTGTTGATATTCCTGTTTTGCCTTTTCCACCTCTTTTTTGAGCTTTAAGAGAACTTAATGGACTTCTTTTAATATACCCTTGATTTGTTATGCTAATAACAACTGACTCTTTTTGAATAGTTTCTTCTATATTATAATTTAAAACAGCATCAATAATTTTTGTTCTTCTAGGACAACTAAACTTTTCTTTAATATTTTCTAACTCTTTCACAATTAATTTATTAAGCTCTTTTTTTGAATTTATAATTTTAATATACTCAATAATTAAATCTGATAACTTATTTAACTCATTAGAAATTTCAGTAATTCCATAGGCTGTTAATTTTTGAAGTCTTAACTCAAGAATGGCATTAACTTGCTCTTTAGATAGTTGATAGCTTGAAATATTTTTCTTTTTTTCTATTAAAGTAACAAGCTTAATACTTTTTTTAATTTTCCATTTTTTTGCTAAAATATTTTTCTTTGCAATTTCAGTGTCTTTAGAATTTTTAATGATCTTAATTATTTCATCAATATTTTCTACAGCAGTTGCTAATCCGATCAGTATGTGAGCTCTCTCTTCTGCTTTTTTTAAATCAAATTTTATTCTTTTTAAAACAGTGTCTTCTCTAAACTTTAAAAATTCAGAAATAAATTCTTTTAAATTTAAAATTTTTGGCTTATTATCAACTATTGCAAGTGTATTAAATCCAAACGAACTTTCTATACTTGTTAATTTGTATAACTGTCTTCTAATAGTCTCTGGTTCAACAGATTTTCTTAATTCTATAACGACCCTTATTCCTTCTCTATTAGACTCGTCTCTAATATCTCTAATTCCCTCAATTTTTTTATCCCTTACTAATTGTGCAATTTTTTCAATTAGAGCTGATTTGTTAACCTGGTAAGGAATTGATTTAATAATTAAACACTCTCTACCACCTTTTTTTTCCTCTAAATCTATTTCACCTCTAATTTTAAATGAACCTCTGCCTTTGTTGTATCCTTGTTTTAAAATATCTTTTCCTATAATAATTCCACCAGTAGGAAAATCTGGGCCAGGAACATGTTTCATAAGTTGACCAATTGTAATATCTTTATTTTCTATATAGGCGATAGTTCCGTTTATAATCTCGCCTAAATTATGTGGAGGAATACTTGTAGCCATCCCTACAGCAATACCGCCAGCTCCGTTGACTAAAATATTTGGATATTGAGAGGGTAATACCTCAGGTTCCTTTTCAGTTTCGTCATAATTGTTTCTAAAGTTTACTGTATTTTTTTCTAAATCTTCCGTTAAGTGTTGTGCAATTTTGCCAAGTTTTGTCTCTGTGTATCTCATAGCAGCAGGAGGATCTCCATCTATTGATCCAAAATTTCCTTGACCGGATATTAATGGCAAACTCATCGAAAAATCTTGAACTAATCTAACAAGTGCGTCATAAACTGATTGATCGCCATGTGGATGATATTTACCAATTACGTCTCCGACTATTCTTGCAGACTTTCTAAATGATTTGGACCAGTCATAACCACCTTTGTACATTGCATATATTATTCTTCTATGTACAGGTTTTAGTCCATCCCTAACATCTGGTAGAGCTCTACTTATAATTACACTCATAGCGTAAGATAAGTAAGACGAACTCATTTCGTCTTGTACAAAAATAGGTTTGAAGCTCTTCTTATTTTCTTTTTCTATAGTAGATTTTTCCATGAAATTTAAAATGGAATTTCATCATCTAAATCTGAACTATCTTGATTTAGATTTTCATTAGGTAAAGAACTTTTGTTTTCACTAACTAAACTTGAATTATCATTTTTACTATTTCGACTATCTAACATTGTTAAGCTAGAATTATAACCCTGCAATACTATCTCTGTTGAATATTTATCTTGACCTGATGCTTCATCTCTCCATTTTCTAGTGCTAAGTTGACCTTCAATATACACATTGGCTCCTTTTTTAACATATTGTTGAACCACATTTACTAAGCCTTCGTTGAAAATTACTACTCTATGCCATTCAGTTTTTTCTTTTCTCTCTCCACTAGATTTATCTTTCCACGACTGACTTGTCGCAATGCTTAATCTTGCTACGCTTTTACCGTTTACCATTTGTTTAATTTCGGGGTCTGCGCCTAAACGACCTATTAATTGTACTTTATTTAAACTTCCAGCCATATTATTTTGAATAAATTTTGATTTTTAATATTTAAAGTCCTAAATTTATATCATATTTGTAAAGTAAATATAAGATGATTATTATTTAAAGGAAAAAAAATGGTGAAAAAAATCGTTGTAAAAGGCGCTAAAGAACACAACTTAAAAAATGTTTCTTTGGAAATTCCAAAGGAAAAATTAGTTGTGATAACGGGTCTATCTGGATCAGGAAAATCATCACTAGCATTTGATACAATATATGCAGAAGGACAGAGAAGATATGTTGAAAGTTTATCATCATATGCGAGACAATTTTTAGATAAAATGAAAAAACCCAATGTGGATTTTATTGAGGGTTTAAGTCCTGCTATATCAATTGAGCAAAAAAATACCTCAAAAAATCCTAGATCAACCGTTGCTACTGTAACTGAAATTTATGATTATATGCGTGTTTTATTTGCAAGAATTGGTGTTCCTTATTCACCTTTTACTGGAAAGCCAATTGTTTCTCAGCCTATAAGTGAAATGGTTGATAGAATTAACAAATTACCAAAAAATTGCACAATTTTCTTACTTGCTCCAATCGTTAGGGGGCGAAAAGGTGAATATAAAAAAGAAATTCTTAATTACAAAAAAAGAGGTTTTACAAAAATAAAAGTTGATGGGAAATATCTTAACATTGATGAGTTTCCCGATCTTAATAAAAAACTTAAACATGATATCTCAATAATAGTAGATAGAGTTGTACTTAATTCAAAGGTTGGTAATAGGCTAGCCGACAGCGTTGAAACTGCCGTAAATTTATCTGATGGTTTATTAGTTGTCGAGTATGAAAATGAAACCTTACCAAAAAAGTTAAGAAAAAAAGAAACCATCATCTTTTCATCAAAATTTTCTTGTCCGGAAAGTGGGTTTACAATTGAAGAAATAGAACCAAGATTGTTTTCTTTTAATTCCCCTTATGGGGCTTGTGAGGAATGCGAGGGTATTGGACACAACCTTAATGTTGATCCAAATTTAGTTATATCAAATCCAAAGAAAAGTCTTCAGGATGGAGTGATTGAACCATGGGCTAAGTCAACTTCTTTATACTATGCCCAAACGCTAGCCTCAATTGCAAAACACTTTAAAATCTCAATGTCAGAATCTTGGAGAAAAATACCGAAGAAAATTCAAGATATTATTTTATACGGTTCAGATGAGGAAGAAATAAAATTTTTTTATGATGATGGTTACGAGTCTTATACAACAAAAAAAACTTTTGAAGGAGTTATAAACAATCTAGAAAGACGTTATCTTGAAACTGACAGTGAATGGAAAAGAGAAGAAATTTCTCAATATCAAAGTGAGTCAAATTGTGAAAAATGTAAAGGAATGAGGTTAAAAGATGAAGCTTTATGTATAAAGATTAATTCTTTAAATATTAGTCAAGTAACCGAAAAGTCAATTGATGAAGCTCAAAAGTGGTTTTCTAATTTAGAAAATGTTTTAAATGAAAGAGAAAACAAAATTGCTCAGCATATACTTAAGGAAATAAACGAAAGACTAAATTTTCTTTTGAATGTTGGCTTAAACTACTTAACTTTATCAAGAGAGTCAGGAACACTTTCTGGTGGTGAAGCACAAAGAATTAGACTGGCTTCGCAAATCGGCTCAGGTTTAACTGGCGTACTATATGTTTTAGATGAACCATCAATTGGTCTTCATCAAAGAGATAATAAAAAATTAATTGCAGCTCTTAAGAAACTTAGAGATTTAGGTAATACAGTTATTGTGGTTGAGCATGATATTGAAACAATGGAAAGTTCTGATCACATTATTGATATAGGTCCTGAAGCTGGACTTAAAGGAGGACAGATAGTTGCTGAAGGTGAAGTAAAAGAAATAATTAAAAATAACGATAGCATTACAGGAAATTATTTATCAGGAAAAAAATTTATACCTGTCCCTAAAAAAAGAAGATCTGCAAAAAATGGAAGATTTATTGAAATTAGCGGAGCAAGTGGAAATAATTTAAAAAAAGTAAATTTAAAAGTACCTGTAGGAACTTTTACTTGTGTCACAGGCGTATCAGGTAGTGGAAAATCAACTTTAATATTGCACACGCTATATAATGCTTTTAATTTAATGCTAAACAAAAATAAAACTAGGAAAGTTCCTAAAGCTTTTACTGGGTTTAAAGGAACAGAGTTAATTGACAAAATTATAGACATTGATCAATCTCCAATTGGTAGAACGCCAAGGTCAAATCCCGCGACTTATACAGGTGCCTTTGGTCCAATTAGAGAGTGGTTTGCTGGTTTGCCAGAGTCTAAAGCTAGAGGTTATAAAGTTGGTAGATATTCATTCAATGTAAAAGGCGGAAGATGTGAAACTTGTGAAGGAGATGGAGTTCTTACATATGAAATGCATTTTTTGCCAGATGTATTCATACCATGTGACACATGTAAAGGTGCGAGATATAACAGGGAGACATTAGAAATTAGATTTAAAAACAAGAATATAGCAGAAGTTTTAGATATGACTGTTGATGAAGGTTGTGAATTTTTCGAAAACATCCAAAGTATTCGGTCTAAACTGATTACTTTAAAACACGTTGGTCTCGGATATATGAAAATAGGCCAACAAGCTACTACTTTATCTGGTGGTGAGGCACAAAGAATAAAATTAGCAAAAGAATTATCTAAAAGACCCACTGGAAGAACTTTATACATTTTAGATGAACCTACTACTGGTTTACATTCTCATGATATAAAAAAATTATTAGAAATTTTACAGGCTTTTGCAAATACAGGAAATACAGTAGTAGTAATTGAACATAATTTAGATGTCATTAAAACAGCTGACCATATAATTGATATGGGACCTGAAGGTGGAATAAATGGTGGAAGAATTATCGCAGAGGGTACTCCAGAAAAAGTATCTACAATCAAAGAAAGTTATACTGGTAAATTTATAAAAGAAATTATCGGAAACAGTATGATGAAAAAAACAGCTTAAGGTACTATTTTTTCCTCTTTTTTTTCTAAAGTCTTCGAGCTTACTTTTAAAAATTTTAAAACTGGTGCTGCTACAAAAATTGATGAATAAGTTCCAATTAAAACCCCTAATATCATAGCAAATGAAAAACCTCTTAATATTTCACCACCTAAAATATATATAGAAAATAAAGCTAATAATGTCGTTATGGATGTTATAACTGTTCTAGATAAAGTCTCGTTTATTGAAAGATTTGATGTTTCAGTAATATTTAGTCTTGTATGTTTATTTAAATTTTCTCGAATGCGATCATAAATAACAACTGTGTCGTTCATTGAATATCCAACTATAGTTAATACTGCAGCAATAATTGATAGATTTATTTCTAAAGATAAAATTGAAAATATTCCTATAGTAATTATTATATCGTGAAAAAGTGCAACAATAGAGCCAATACTAAATTGCCATTCAAATCTTATCCAAATATAAAAAAGCATAGCTAATAATGATAAAGAAATTGCAATTATTCCAGATTGTAAAAGTTCAGCGCTTACTTTAGGACCTACATTTTCAACTCTTCTAAAATTGATTTCCGAGTTAAGATTGCTTGTTAAAGTTTTTTTAATTTGGGGTATCAATTCGCTGTTATTTTGTTCTTTTTGTTCTACTTTGATTAAGTAATCACCTTTATTTCCAAATTCTTTAACATTAACATCTCCCAAATTCAGTGAATTTAAACTCGACCTTATTTCAGAAATATTTACATTTTTACTTTCACTTCTAAGTTCTATAAGTGTGCCACCTTTGAAATCAATACCAAAATTCAAACCTTTAAAAAATATTAATAAAACACTCATAGTGAAAAATAGTATTGAGATTAGGTTTGCTTTAAAAAATTTTGAAGAAAAATCTATATTTGTTTTCATCATATATTAACCTTATCTTTTTTTTTATTTAAGATTATAAATGATGTTAAATGTCTAGCTAAAAAATAAGCAGAATATAATGTTGTTACAATTCCAATGCCCAGAGTAATTGCGAAACCTTTTACTGGACCTGAGCCAAAAGCAAACAGTATGATTGCTGCTATTAATGTAGTTATATTAGCATCTAAAACTGTGATTTTTGCCTTAGAATAACCAATATCAAAAGCATGAATTATTGATTTTTCTGTTTTTAACTCTTCTTTGATTCTCTCAAATATTAAGACATTAGCATCAACAGCCATTCCAACAGTTAAAATAATTCCTGCTATACCAGGTAAAGTTAAAGTGGCCTCTAAAATTGTTAAAACTCCAATAAGCATAGTTAAATTTGCAACTAAAGCTAAATTAGCAATTAGACCGAATATTTTATATTTATAAATCATAAAGAAAATTACTAAGATAAAACCTATAATTAAAGATGTTATCCCCTTCTTGATTGAGTCTGCTCCTAAATCAGGTCCAACAGTTCTTTCTTCAACAACTGACAAAGGTGTTGGCAAAGCTCCAGATCTTAATAAAAGAGCTAGATCTGTTGCTTCTTGAAAAGAAAAATTTCCCGAAATCATTCCATTTCCAGAGGTAATAGGTTCATTGATTGTTGGAGCACTTATAATTTTTCCATCTAAAACAATAGCAAGTCTTTTTCCCACACTATCAGTTGTTGTTCTTCCAAATTTTTGTGCACCAAGTCTGTCTAAAGTAAAAGATACTGTAGGTTGATTAGATTGATTATTAAAATTTGGTTGGGCATCAATTAAATTTTCACCACTCATTATGATTCTTTTGCTAACATTCAATTCTTCTCCAATTTCTGAAATAAGTTTTTCAACACCAAATTCCACATTATCTGATACCAATCTAAAATTTAATTGAGCAGTCTTTCCAAGAAGACTTTTAATTCTTTCTGGATCTTTTAAGCCAGGTAATTCAACTAAAATTCTTTTATCCCCTCTTTGTAGTATAGTTGGTTCTTTTGTGCCGATATCATCTATTCTACGTCTTACGATTTCAATAGACTGTTTTAATGCAGCATTATTAATTGTCAATAAACCATATTTTGAAAAAAAAATTTTTATTATATTACTATTAGCAACTTCGAAATCTAATTCAAAAGAATTGTAATTGTCAATGTAAGGATTTAATTCGTTATCTTTTCTAGAAAAAAATAATGTCTCAAATTTTTTTGTATCATTAATTGAAAAAGTTAAATTTGAGCTATTAATTTTAAAATTTGAGTAAGATAGATTGTTGTCTTTTAAAAGTTTTTTTATCGGAATAACTTTTGATTGTATTTTTTCTTTTATAAGTGGGTTTGAATTAATTTCTAGAAGTAGGTAAGATCCACCTTGAAGATCCAAACCTAGATTTAATTTTTTGTCTATAAATTGATTATTCGAGTTTTGAAAATTAAGTATCGCAAAAAAAGATACAAATAAAAAAATAACATAAATTAAAATAATATTTATTTTTGAAAAATTTAACACGAAAAAGAATTATTTTTTAATTTCTTCTTTTTTAAGTAAGCTTGTTATTGTAGATTTTATAATCTGAACTTTAACGTTTTCTCCAATATTCACTTCAATACGATCGTCTTCCATTACCCTCTCAATAGTGCCTATAATTCCTCCTGAAGTTATTATTTCATCGCCTCTTTTTAGTGAAGCAACCATAGCCTTATGGTCTTTTACCCTTTTCTGCTGAGGTCTAATCAAAAAAAAGTAAAAAATTACAAATATCAGAATTAGTGGTATGAATTGTGCTATTCCTTGACCGTCCATTAGTGGATAATTATAATAAAAGAGTTAGTTAAACAAGAAAATAATTTTCAAATTTTATCTAAATTATTCATATATTTTTTTAAATTTTTTGGGATGTTAATTGATCCATCTTTATTTTGATAGTTTTCTATCAAGGCTATCATTAATCTTCCTACTGCTAAACCCGAGCCATTTAAAGTCCCAACAAACTCACTTCCACTAGCGCCTTTATATTTTGTCCCCATTCTTCTTGCTTGAAAAGAACCGCAAGAAGAACAGCTTGATATTTCTCTAAATTTTTTTTCTGAGGGAATCCACACTTCAATATCAAAAGTTTTTTCAGCACTAAATCCCATATCTCCAGATGATAATAAAATTATTTGATATGGTAACTCAAGTTTTTTCAAAATACTTTCAGCACAATTTAGCATTCTATCTAGTTCAGACATACAATTTTTTGGTTCCACTATACTTACTAATTCAACTTTATAAAATTGATGCTGTCTCATCATACCTTTTGTATCTTTTCCATAACTACCAGCTTCTTTTCTGAAACAAGGAGTGGCAGCTACAAATCTTAAAGGGAGGTCCTTAGAACTTAAACTAGATTTTCTTACTAAATTAGTTAAAACTACTTCCGCTGTAGGAATTAAAAATTTTCTATCTTCTGAATTTTCAAGCTTAACTTCAAACTGATCATCTTCGAATTTGGGAAGCTGACCCGTGCCAAACATTACTTCTTCATTTACTATTAATGGAGGTGAAATTTCTTTATAGCCAAACTCATTAATATGTGTATCAAGCATAAAATTAATTAAAGCTCTTTCTAACAGTGCAAACTTATCTTTAAGAATAACAAACCTAGAACCTGATAATTTTATTGATGTTTCAAAGTCAATTTTACCATTATCTTTTCCTATATCTACATGAGATTTTATTTCGAAATTAAATTCTTTTATTTGCTTGGACTTTTTTATTAATTTATTAAATTTCTCATTATTTCCAACTGGAACATCGTCGGTAGCTATATTAGGAAGATTGTAAATTATTTCATCAATTTTTTTTTGGATTTTTTTTTGATCTATTATTAATTTGTCAATTTCTTCTGAAATTTTTTTTGATTTTTCAAAATTTTGTTTTTCTTTTAATTTTGATAAATTTTTTTTTTCTTGCTCTAATGTTTCTTTTTTGCTGATTAATTCCCGGTTTCTTTTATCAAGATTACTGAACCCGTTAATATCAAAATTTAAATTTCTATCATTAAATTTTTTTTTAAATAAATCTAAATTTTTTCTTAAATCTTTGAGATTATGCATCTTCAATTTCTTTTTCTTTATCTTTTTTTTCTGTAAATTTTACAGTTATTATAGATAATTCATAAAGCAATAATAAAGGTATAGCCAGACCAATTTGTGTAATTGGGTCAGGAGGTGTTAATATAGCTGCAGCTGCAAAAATAATAACAATAACGTATCTTCTTGTTTTTTTTAAATATAAAGAATTTACTACACCGATTTTTGCCAATAAATTTAAAAGTATTGGTAATTGAAAACTAATACCAAAGGCAAAAATTAATCTCATAATTAGTGACAAATACTCATTCACTTTTGCCTCTAATTGAATTGGTAGAGTTGTGTTAGAGCCAATTGTTTCAAAAGATAGAAAAAACTTAATGGCGAGCGGCATGATTAAATAATAAACTAAAAATCCTCCAAATAAAAAAAGAATTGGAGTAAATATCAAATAAGGAAGAAGAGCTTTTTTTTCATTGTTATATAATCCAGGCGCAATAAATTTATATACTTGAATTATTAAGACCGGACTTCCTAAAAAAATCGCTGCAAAAAATGCTACTTTTAAATATGTAATAAATGTTTCGTGTAAAGCTGTAAATATCAATCTTCTTGAATTTTGATCATCCCTAACAGCGTTTGCATATGGCTCAACCAAAAAATTATATATTTGCTCTGCAAAAATGTATGAGATAATGAAAGCTGCAAAGATAAAAACTATTGATTTTATAAGTCTTGATCTAAGCTCTACAAAATGGCTTGTAAAGGAATTTGGATTACTCATCTTGTTCTTTTTTTGGTATTTTTTTCTTACTAGCGTCATCTTTTTCAAAGTCTATTTCATTAGTAACTGATGAAATTTCTCTTTGAAAGCTACTGAAGGAATTTTTTATTTTTGCAACATATGAACCTATTTTTTTTAATGCAACAGGAAATTCCTTAGGTCCCAAAACTAAAACTGCAATTATAACTACCGCTAAAATCTCTAACCAACCAATTTGAGGCATTTTGATTATTTGTTATCGGATTCTGAGTTTTCTGAATTATTTTTATCTTGGTCGTTATTTGAAGAAGTGTCATCTGACATACCTCTCTTAAAACTTTTGATCCCTTTAGCGACATCTCCCATCAAACTTGAAATTTTGCCTCTCCCAAAAAGTAGAACAACAATCACAACAACTATAGCTATTTGCCAAAAACTAATTCCCATAATTATCAACTATATACAATAATTTTAATTAAATAGATATCTTTATTTATCTGTTTCAGGAGTTTTCGTCGGAACAGGAGTTTCTTTCATTACTTCTTCAATTTCTTCATAAATATTCTGTTTTTCATTTAAAGATTGTTCTTTAAAAAATTTTCCAGTTCCAAAAATAGATTTGTCAATACTAGCAGTATCTATTAAACCAGCAGAACCTAGCTCATCGATATTAGGCAGATCAGACAATTTTTGTATATTAAAATGGTTTAAAAAATTCTCTGTTGTTATATATTGTATTGGTTTTCCAGGGACATCTTTTCTTCCAGCCGGTCTAACCCAATCTAGTTCTAATAATATTTCTAAAGTATTAGCTCCAAATGATACACCTCTTATCTCCTCAATCTCTGATCTAGTAACTGGTTGATGATAAACAATAATTGCTAATGTTTCAATTGTCGCCTTAGATAATTTTTTTTGAGTTGATTTTTGAAGTGACATCAGTTTTGAAAGATCTTCAGCAGTTCTAAAAGACCATTTATTTCTTATACAAATTAAATTAATTCCTCTGTTCTTGTAAGTCTCTTTAATTTTTTGTAAAATTTTTAAAATATCCGAAGTAGTTTTTACTCTGTTTTCGATAGTTTCTACATCTAAAGGCTCTGAAGCTGAAAAAAGTATTGCCTCTACTTGGCGTTCAAGTTTCGAAACATTTGTTGGAAATGAAATTATATTATTTTTATTTTTATTTTTCATAAACTAAGTCGTTTTTTTTATCAAAATTTTATCAAATATTTTTTCTTGCAAAATTTCAATTTTACCCTCTTTTGTTAATTCCAAACTAGCCGCAAGTATTCCAGCTATTCCAGTTTTTCGCATTTTTTTATTTGAATAGAATTTTGGTATCAATTCGTAAATATTTTTCCAGTCAATTATTAAGTCTAAATTACTTCTTATTTGTTTTATTGCAACTTCTGTAGGAAAAACTGGAAGTCTTGGTATATTGATTGTTTGAAAAGATTTTTCCATTTGAATGTTTGAATAAGTTTTTAAAAGCTCGTACAAAGAAATATCATAGATTGGGGTATTTATTGATCTAATCCCCCCTTTCATGCCTCTTGTAAAGATGTGGACACCTAATCTTTTCTTTTGCAACATTTGATCAGAAAGAATTCTAATTAATTCAAGTTTCTTTAATTGCATTTTAAGTTTTTCAGCCACCTCTAAAGCTTTAAAATCGTCATCTTCGTCCTCTGGTAATAAAAGTTTTGATTTTAAATAAGCTAACCAAGTGGCCATTAACAAGTGCTCAGAAGCTGTCTCCAAGTTTAAATTTTCCGTTTTTTTAATAAAATCTAAAAATTGGTCTGCTAATTTAGTTATAGATATTTCTGCTAAATCAACTTTTTGTGATTTAGCTAGGTCAAGCAAAACCTCCATTGGACCTGAGTAATTAGGAATATTAATTGATATCGCGTTTAAATTATTTGATTCCATATATTAATTTTAACTTAAAAATTTATAAAATTCTGAAGTTTTTTTTGCAGTGAATTTGTCTATAAATGGAAGTTTTTTTATCAGTTTATTACAATCTTTAAAATTTCCTGCACAGTATAAAACCAAGTTACAACCTGCAGTAAGTGATCTTTTTGCATTAGTGATTAAGTCATATTTTAAAGCCTTCATTGATATATCGTCAGAAATTAAAATCCCCTTAAAGCCTATTCTTTTTCTAATTATTTGAGAAATAATTTTTTTTGAGAAAGTTGCAACATTAATATTATCCAAATTTGAGTATAGAATATGTGCGGTCATAGCAAAATGTGAATAATTTTGCTTAAACGGATTAAAATCAACTCTATTCAACTCTTTAAACTTTAAATCAACTTTTGGCATTTTAAGATGACTGTCAGAAGAAGCGCATCCATGTCCTGGTATATGTTTAATTACGGTACCAATTTTATTCAAGTGATATTGTTTAACGCAAATTTGACCCAATTTTTTAACAATTTTTGTATCGTTAGAAAAACTTCTATTGCCTATTATCTTGTTAGTAATATTTCTTGTTACATCAAGAACAGGCACAGTATTAATATTGATACCAACCTTATTTAATATATTAGTTAAATTATTAATATAGTGTTTGTAAATAATTTCTGAAATTTCAGGGTTATATCTATAAATATTTCCAAACAATTTTTGATTTAATTTATGGTCTATTATTCTACTTAATCTTGTTACAGATCCTCCTTCTTCATCTATCATAATAGGAAATTTTGGGTCACCGCTTGATTTTCTAATATTTTTAATCAACTCAATTATTTGTGGTAAAGACTTAATATTTCTTTTAAAAAGAATTAATCCCCACGGTTTTTCCTTTTTTATTAGACTTT
The DNA here is from genome assembly GCA_902620585.1 of uncultured Pelagibacteraceae bacterium. Lineage (GTDB taxonomy): Bacteria > Pseudomonadota > Alphaproteobacteria > Pelagibacterales > Pelagibacteraceae > Pelagilacustribacter. The sequence goes on from CACNJC010000010.1 coordinate 32,787, forward strand.
TTTCCTTAATAGATAAGTCAAAACCTTTTATACTGATAATGATTGCTTTTTTTCTCATTTAATTTTTAACAAATTCCAAAAATTTCTTTTTTTTTCTTTTTCTATTTCATTAGAAAATGATGAATTAAATTCGATAACGTCATTTGTGTCGTTATCCAGGATTGGCAGATTTGTTGATTGACTTTTTAAGTTTTCTTGAATGTTTAGCCTATTTAAATTAACATTTTTAATATTTTTGTTCGATGAATAGTAGTTATATACAATAAAAAAAAATAAAAAAATTATAACGGCTAAAAATAAATCTACAAATCTATACATTACATTTTTTCAGGAAGTGAAACTCCTAAAATATTCATTCCATTTTTAATAACTATCGCAATTAGATAGATAAATACCAAAGACTCTAATCTTTTAATTTTACCGTCTTCAATAAACCTAAATTTGCTATCTTCATTTCCTTTACTCCAGTATGAGTGAAATATTGTTGAAAGTTCGTACAAATAGAAAGGAATTTTATGAGGTTCAAATTTATAGGCTGCAGAGTCTACTATTTTAGGCCATTCAAAAATTTTTCTTAGTATTTTTTCTTCATACATGTTTGGTAAAAATTTTTCTGAATTAATTGTAATTTTATCATTTAAATTTTTATTTAATATTCTGAAAATTGAATTAATTCTAGCATATGCATATTGAACATAATATACCGGATTATCTTTTGTCTTTTCCTTAACCTTATCAAAATCAAAATCTAGCTCAACATCATTACTTCTATTAAGCATCATAAATCTTATAGAATCTTTATTTACTTCATTTAGTAAATCTTGAACAGAAATAAAATCGCCTGATCTTTTTGACATTTTAAATGGTTTTCCATTTTTATAAAGTTTTACTAATTGACAGACTTTACAATTAAGTTTTACTTTTTTATTAGATAAAGCTGCCACAGCGGCCGAAATTCGCTTTATATACCCTGTGTGGTCAGCTCCAAGAATGTTTATCAAATTATTAAATTTTCTCTCTATCTTATTTGAATGATAAGCTATGTCGTTTGCAAAATATGTCCACGAACCATCATTTTTTTGTAAAGCTCTATCTGTATCATCCCCGAATTCACTTGATTTAAACACAAGTCTTTTTATTTTTTTCCAATTTTTTAAAACTTCACCTTTTGGTGGAGATAAAAATCCTTCCTCTACATAATTTTTGCTTTGTAATTGTTTCACAACTTTATTTACTAAATCTTTTTTTACGAGTTCTGTTTCCGAAAAGAAATTATCGTGAACAATTCCTAATTGTTTTAAATCATCTTTAATCAAAGACATCGATCCTTTTAAAGATAATCTTTTTAATTCTTCAAAGCAGTCTTTGAGATTATCAGCTTTAATATTTTCATTATCTTTAACAATGTTTGATGCTATTTCTTTAATGTAATCACCAGGATACAAATTTTCTTTTAAAACAAATTTTTCCTTAAATTTAATTTCTCTTATTCTCAAATAAACTGACTCAACAAAACTGTTAATTTGATTTCCATAATCATTTATATAATATTCTTTGACAACTTTATTACCGTTAAATTTAAGCAAATTAGATAAAACATCTCCAAAAATTGCCCCCCTACAGTGACCTACATGCATTGGGCCTGTTGGGTTGGCCGATACAAACTCTATATTGTAAGTTTCAGCAGATTTTTTAGAGCCATAAGTTTCTTTGTTGCTAAAAATTATATTTATATTTGAAACTAATCCCTCTTTAGATAATTTAATATTCAAAAACCCGGGACCTGCAACTTCAATTTTTTCAAAATGATCAACTTTTTTTAATAATAAATCTTTTATATTGCTAGCTAAATTATTTGAATTCATTTTATTTGTTTTCGCTAAGATCAAAGCAATATTGGAGGACAAATCAAAATTGAAATGTTCTGGTGGGACTTCTAGATTAACATTATTAAGCTGTTCAAGATTTTCTAATTTTAAAATATTTTTATTATCTAAAATGATTTTATTTACCTTTGATAAATAATTTTCAAATATATTCATTTTATTCTTTTATACAGATTTATTGCATATCTGTCAGTCATGCCAGCTATAAAGTCACAAATTGATCTATCAATATTTGATTTATCATACTTACTAACATTTATATATCGCTTTGGATTTTTTTTAATAGATATAAATAATCTATTAATAATTTTTTTTCCTAAATTTGTATTATTTCTTACCTTTTTATGGAAATACATTTTTTTTCTTAAAAAACTTTTAATTTTTTTATCAAATACTTTCATTTTTTTTGAAAAATTTACAATTGGATATTTTGAATTATATACATCCTCTAACTTTTTTATTTTATATTTTTCTAAATTATTTTGAGTTGTAATAATAATATCTTTTACCATTTCATTAATTACTTCTCTAATAATTTGTCTTATAATTAAATCAATTGAGAATTTCTTTAGTTTCTTTTTATGTTTATTAATAATATTTTTAAGAACAGGAATATGTTCTAAATCATTAAGTATAAATAAGTTTGACTTCAAACCATCCTCAAGATCATGGCTGTTATAAGCAATATCATCTGATATTGAGGCTATTTGAGCTTCCAGTGATGGACTAAATAAAAATTTAATCTTATTTTTAAAATAATTTTTTCCTAAAATTTTATTATATCTTTTAAGATTTTTAATTGGTCCATTATGTTTTAAAAGTCCATCAAGAGTTTCCAACGTTAAATTAAGTCCTTTGAATTCATAGTATCTGTTTTCTAAGAATAGAATTGTTCTAATTGTTTGAATATTGTGATCAAAACCTCCAAATTTTTTCATACATTTGTTAAGCGCTTCCTCACCGGCATGACCAAAAGGAGTATGTCCTAGATCATGTGCTAAACTTAAAGTTTCGCATAAGTCTTCATTTAAATTAAAATATTTGGATAGTGTTCTTGCAATTTGAGCTACTTCTAATGAATGTGTGATTCTAGTTCTATAATGATCTCCTGAAGTATTAACAAATACTTGAGTTTTATGTTTTAATCTTCGAAATGCAGTAGAATGTATTATTCTATCTCTATCTCTTTGAAAGTCTGACCTTAAATCATTTTTTTTTTCTTTAAAAAACCTCCCTTTTGATTTCAATGGTACAGCTAGTTTGGATAATAAATGGATTGATTTTTTTTGCATGCTTACCATATAGATTATATACTAGATAATTATGGAAAAAAAATTAGAATTTACTAATAGAGCTAAAAGTCAGATACTAAAAATCACGAAAACTGAAGCTAAAAAATATTTTAGGATTGCGGTTCAGGGTGGTGGTTGTTCTGGATTTAAATATGAGTTTAGCTTCGATGATAAACTAGAAAAAGATGATGTTTTATTCGATCAAACAATTATAGACAAGTCTTCATTAGACATTATTGCGGGATCAACGGTAGATTTTAAAGAAGAGCTAATTGGGCAGTCTTTTGTGATAAATAATCCTAAAGCTTCAGCTTCATGTGGTTGTGGATTATCTTTTTCAGTTTAATGAAAATAATATCTTGGAATGTAAATTCAGTAAGAGCTAGAATAAATAACATTTTAAATTATATTAAAGAAATAAAGCCAGATATTTTGCTTCTTCAAGAAATTAAAACTCAAGACGAGAATTTCCCTTATAATGAATTTAAAAATTTAGGATATTTAACTTATGTATATGGTCAAAAAAGTTATAATGGGGTAGCAATTATATCAAAAATAGAGGTCAAAAATATTTCTAAGAATTTTATTAAAGATAGTCTAAATCAGTCGAGAATAATTACTGGAGAAATCCAAGTTAAAAAAAAGAAAATAGAGCTAATTAATATTTACGTACCTAATGGCAATCCAATAGAAACGGCTAAATATGATTATAAAAAAGATTGGTTAAAAAAATTTATTTTAGGAATTAAAAAAAAACTCTCAAAAAATTCAAACTTATTAATAGCAGGAGATTTTAATATTATACCAGAGGAAATAGATGTTTATGATTTTAAAAGATATGAAAATGATGCTCTTGGCAAATTAGAAATAAGAAAAAAATTCCGTGAATTATTAAATTTAGGTTTCAAAGATATTTTTCGACTTAAAAATAAAGAGAAACAAGAATATACTTTTTGGGACTATTTCGCCGGTTCGTGGCAAAAAAATTATGGCATGAGAATTGATCATTTTCTTTTATCAAATAGTTTAATAGAAAATATTAAGTCTATTAGAATTAATAAGAATCCTAGATCAAAAATTAAACCTTCTGATCATACTCCTGTTGAATTAGAAATTATTTAGTACGACCATAAATATCAGAATATCGAATAATATCGGTTTCTTTTAAAATTGAGCCGAGTTGGACTTCCATTATTTTTACTATTTTTTTGCTTGGATTTTGGATTCTGTGTATTGCTCCTTTAGGTATAAAAATTGTTTCGTATGGTTTTTTTAAAAAAAATTTTTTGTTTAAAATAATTTTTGGAACTCCCTGTGTAATAACCCAGTGCTCAGATCTATGAAAGTGTTTCTGTAAACTCAATATACCTTTTGGCTTTACATTTAATTCTTTTATTAAAAAATTGTTCCCAGTATATAAGTTTGTATAACTGCCCCAAGGCCTATAATGAATATTTTTTTTGATAAAATATTTCATCTTGTTTTTTTTAAACATTAAGAGAATTTCTTTCCAGCTACCTAGATCTGACCATGGTATATTTAATTTAATTGCATTTATCTTATTTGTCTTTTCTAAGATAGCATAATCAAAAGATTTTGACGGATTTTTAATAAATGATTTTCTATTTAGATAATAAATATTATTTTTAAATTTACTATTTTTAACTGCTTTTAAGGAATTTCTATAAATTTTTTTTTGGTATTTTTTAAAATTAAATATTAATGAGTCTTTTCTTATAAGAAACATTCCTGAATTCCAATAGCCTCCTTTTTTAATAATTATTTTGGCTTTTTCTTGTTTAGGTTTTTCAATAAATCTATAAACTTGATTTAAATTTTCTTTTTTTTTAGTAATAAAATATCCAAATTGGTCAGAAATTGAACTTGGTTTAATACCAAAAATGAAAATATTTTTATTATTAAGAAATTTTTTATGTCTTTTTATTTCTTTATTAAATTTACTTACTTTTTCAAGTAAATGATCTGAGGATAAAAATATTATTGGTTGTTTTTCTGGAATATCCTTAATTAAAGTTGATGATAAAATAGCAGGCGCTGTATTTTTTTTTACTGGTTCTAACACTATCCTGTATCTTTTAATTTTATATTTTTTTAGGATTTTTTTAATATCTTTTAGATAACCCAGGTTTGTACTGATAATTGGGTAATCAAATATGGAATTTTTTACTCTTTCTAAAGTTTTACCTAATAATGTCCATCCACCGAAATCTATAAATTGTTTGGCTTGATGTTTTTTTATACCAGGCCAAAGTCTTGTTCCAGCACCTCCACATAAAATAACTGGTCTAATTTTCATTAAATTTTTGAATAATCTTTAACTTCTTTTTTCTTACCTGGGTGAGTTGGTGCTCCTAGATATGCAGGCCCAACTGTCTGAGCATATTTCCATAATGTTCCTGAACCAAATTGTGATTTTTTTGCTTTCCATTTTTTTTTTCTAGATAACAACTGAGCTTTAGTTAATCTTACATTTATTGTTCCTTTTTTTGCATCTATATCTATTTTATCTCCATTTTTTAACAATGCTATTGGACCTCCTAATGCGGCCTCTGGACCGACGTGTCCTACACAAAAACCTCTTGTTGCTCCAGAAAATCTGCCATCAGTGATTAATGCAACCTTTTCTCCTTTTCCTTGACCGTATATTGCTCCTGTAGTCGATAGCATCTCACGCATACCTGGTCCTCCTCTGGGTCCTTCATACCTAATTATAATTACATCTCCATCTTTGTATTTTTTAGATTGTACTGCTTTCATTGCATCTTCTTCATTGTCAAAGCATCTTGCTTTGCCAGTAAATTGCAATTTCTTTAATCCAGCAATTTTTACTATTGCTCCATCAGGAGCTAAATTTCCTTTCAAGCCTACGACTCCTCCATCTGGTGATAATGGATTGTTGTATTTCCTCAAAACTTTTTGATTTATATTAAATTCTACATTCGTTAAATTTTCTTTCATAGTTTTTCCAGTAACTGTCATACATTCACCATGAATAAAACCACCGTCGTATAATGTCTTCAGCAACATTGGAACACCTCCAGCTTCCCACATATCTTTGGCAACATATTTTCCACCCGGTTTTAAGTCTGCAAGATAAGGAGTTTTTTTAAATATTTTTGCTACATCCATTAAATCAAATTTAACTCCAATTTCGTTTGCTAATGCTGGTAGATGAAGCGCAGCGTTAGTAGATCCTCCAGTTGCTGCTACAATTGTTGCGGCATTTTCTAAAGCTTTCTTTGTAACTATATCTCTTGGTTTAATTCTTTTTTCTAATAAGTTCATTACTGTTTCGCCACTTTTAAAAGCATACTTATCTCTTTCTTCATATGGAGCTGGTGTCCCTGCTGAATAAGGCAATGCTAAACCAATGGCCTCGGATACACATGCCATGGTATTAGCTGTAAACTGTCCTCCACATGCACCCGCACTTGGGCATGCAACTAATTCTAATTCTCTCAACTCTTCTGATGACATTTTTCCTGAAGAATGTTTTCCAACTGCTTCGAACACGTCAACAACAGTAACGTCTTTACCTTTAAATTTTCCTGGCAATATTGATCCACCATAAATGAAAACACTTGGAACATTTAATCTTAACATTGACATCATTAGCCCTGGTAATGATTTATCACAACCAGCTATACCAACTAATGCATCATAGCAATGACCTCTAACAGTTAACTCTGCTGAATCAGCTATGACTTCTCTTGAAATCAATGAAGATTTCATTCCTTCATGTCCCATAGCAATACCGTCAGTTACAGTTATTGTGCAAAATTCCCTCGGAGTACCGCCTGACTGTTTAACTCCCTTTTTAACTGATTGAGCTTGTCTCATTAAAGCTGTATTGCATGGAGCTGCTTCATTCCAAGTTGAAACTACTCCAACAAAAGGTTTAGCAACGTCTTCCTCTGTTTCACCCATTGCATAATAAAAAGATCTATGAGGAGCCCTATCTGGACCTAAAGAAGTGTGACGGCTAGGTAGTTTTTTCTTATCAATTTTAGACATTTTTAATTAATACTAGATACAATACTTCTTAATTTTTCATCTTCAATAGTTAATTCTTTTACTAAATTTTTATCATTTTTAACAATTTCTTTAGGGGCATTAGTCGTATATGCCTTATTTTTCAGCTTCTTATTGAGGGCAGAAATTTGCTTATTTATACTTTCTATTTTTTGCAATATTCTTTCCTTCTGAGACACTAAATCTACATCTTCATTAAATTTAAGGGAAATTTTTTCTTTTAAAACTAAAATATCTATAGAATTTTTATTGTTAATTTTACTTTTGATAACACTGTTTACACGTCCAACTTGTTTAACAAGACTAAGGTTTTTATTAACTATTTTTTTAATATTTCCCGATTTTTCATAAAAGGAAATATCACAAAAAAGTTTTGGTGTAATTTTTAATTCAGCTTTTGTAGATCTAATTGTAGAAATTAATTCAATTAAATTATTTATATCAATTTGATTTTTAGTAAATTTGCTTATCTTTTTATAATCGGGCCAATTAGACGAAATTAAATATTCTTTAAAGATCTTTTTATAACCATTAGAAAACCATAATGACTCGGTAAAAAAAGGAATAAATGGGTGAAGAATTTTAAGTATATTTGCCATCATAAATGAAGAGAAAAATTTTGCTTCTTTAATTTCATCTTTATTTTTAGAATTCAATATTGGTTTTAAAAACTCTAAGTACCAATCACAATAAGAATGCCAAACAAATTGGTATACGTGTTTAGCAGCTTCATCAAATCTAAAAATTTCAATACTTTTAGTGACTATATTTTGTGTTTTGATAAATTCACTAAATATCCAATGATTTATTGAAAGTTTTACTAAATTAAGATTTATTTTTTTATCTAATTTACAATTATTAAGTCTTAAAAAATTATTTGCATTCCATATTTTTGTCATAAAGTTTCTATTACCTGTAATTCTATCTTTTGATAATTTCACATCTCTCCCTGGAGATGCCATTGAAATTAATGTGAACCTTAAACTATCAGCTCCAAACTCGTTTATTAGCTCTATTGGATCAACTACATTTCCTTTAGACTTTGACATTTTTTGACCCTTTTCATCCCTTACAAGTGCATGAACATATACTTTTTTAAATGGAGTATTTTTCTTAAAATAATTTCCCATCATTAACATTCTTGCTACCCAGAAGAAAATGATGTCGAAACCAGTTACAAGAACTGATGTAGGATAAAATTTATCTAACTCTTTGGTTTTGGCTGGCCAACCAAGTGTTGCAAAAGGCCATAACGCAGACGAAAACCATGTATCTAAAACGTCAGTTTCCTGTCTTAATTTAAATTTTTTATTTTTATTTTTTTTCTTAGCTAGGAATTGTGCGTCTTTTTCATTTTCAGCAACAAAGATATTACCACTATTGTCGTACCATGCGGGTATTCTATGACCCCACCAAATTTGTCGTGAAATACACCAAGGCTCAATATCATTCATCCATTGAAAAAAAGTTTTAGACCAATTATTTGGAAAAAACGAAGTTTTTCCATCTTTAACTATCTTAATTGGTTTTTTTGATAATTTTTTTGCATCTACAAACCACTGTTCTGTTAATAGAGGTTCTATTATTGAGTTTGACCTATCTCCATATGGAACCTTATTTTTAATGTTTTCGATTTTTACCAGATTACCTTTTTCCTTTAGTTTTTTAATTAAAAGTTTTCTTGCTTCAAATCTATCTAAGCCATAAAATTCTTTTATTCCATTTTTATTAATTTTACCGTTTTTTTCAAAAATATTAATTAGTGCCAATTTATTTCTTTTACCAACTGCATAGTCATTAAAATCGTGGGCCGGGGTGATTTTAACTGCACCCGAACCTTGTTCTGGATCAGCATAATGATCAGTAATTATCTTAATTCTTCTATTAACGATTGGGATTAAAACAAATTTTCCAATTAAATTAGTATACCTTTTGTCTTTAGGGTTTACTGCAATAGCGGTGTCTCCCATCATAGTTTCTGGTCTGGTAGTCGCAATAGTAATTTTTTGATCAGAGTTCTCTATTGAATAATCGATATAATATAATTGGGATTGAACTTCTTTTTGTATTACTTCTAAGTCAGAAATTGCTGTTTGAAGCTGAGTATCCCAATTAACTAATTTTTTATCCTTATAAATTAACTTATTATTATAAAGGTCTACAAAAACTTTCAATACAGCCTTAGATAAATCCTTATCCATTGTAAATCTAGTTCTGGACCAGTCACAAGAACAACCAAGTTTTTTAAGTTGATCTAAAATTATTTCACCAGACTCTTTTTTCCAATCCCAAACTTTTTTTATAAAATTTTCTCTTCCTAAATCTTTTTTGCTAATTCCTTCTTGTAGTAAGTTTTTCTCGACAACAGCCTGTGTTGCAATTCCTGCGTGGTCTGTTCCTGGCTGCCATAACGTTTCAAGACCCTTCATTCTATTAAATCTAACAAGAACATCTTGCAGACTATTGTTTAAAGCATGGCCCATATGTAACCTGCCAGTTACGTTGGGAGGTGGAATCACAATTGAAAAACTCTTATTTAATTTACTTTTACGAGGTTTGAATAACCCATTTTTTATCCAGAAATCTGAGATTATTTTCTCTTGTTCTATATGATTGTATTTTTTAAATTCCATTTTTTTGAATATTTACAATATAGTTTATATCAAAAGAATAAAAACCTAAAAGCGATAGATTAAATTAATTTAAAAAATTGTTATTTAATCAGACTTTTATCTTTAAAAGTGACATAAAGATCTTTTGTTTTTTCGTACATATTATCCGAAAAATTAATATTAATTTCATTTTTATTAAGATTTTTAATGTAATCAAAATTGTGATCTTTGACTTTATCTAAGTTAATTTTATTTAATAAAACTCTCAGATAATTTGGATTTACAAGTTCTTCATATATAACAAAAATACAATTTTTATGAGACGAATATTTGTTAAATAATAATTCATAAAATAAAAACCATTGTTCTAACCAATAATTGATTTTATTTTGATCATGAAAATTTATTGGTTGATGCCAGGACTTATGGTTTAAACCAAATTCATTATGACCTAGATAATTCATATATCTTAAAATAAATTTATCTTTTTTTTGTAATTTACTAAAACGCAAATGTTGATTTAGTAAAGAATATGCATGTTGTAGTGGTTCTCTAATAGGAATTAGAAAAATAGAATTAGGTAATATTGAGTTTATTAAATTAATTCTTTTATAATTCAGATTATTTTTGCTTAGATATTTAAATTTTTTTTTTGAAAATAGAATTAATTGAAGATAATTCAATAATTCATTTTTGATAAACTTTTCATCATTTTTAAAAAAAATTTCATCTAAAGCTTCAGGACTATTGATATCATAAGTAATACCATCACCATGTAGCCTTTCTTTTTTTAAAATATTTTCTTTATTAAATAAATTAGAAAAATTTGGTGAGAGTACGAAAGGCATGTTTTTATATGTTAAAGATGCATGCTGATTAAATGAATAAATAAAATTCAAAATGCTAGTTGTGCCTGATCTTGGTAGACCTGATATAAAAATATGTAATTGATTTTTGATATCATTATTTTTTAAATAAAAAAACTTTTCAAATTCAAATAAAGATTTGTTAATAAATTTGTTGCCAAGAACAATATCGTGAAACAATTTTTGAATAAAATTATAATTTTGCATTAACTTTTTTTCTAATTTGATGATATATTATAAAAATTAAACTAACCTCAATTAAGCCAATAAAAGATAATACTAAATCTAAGAACGGCCTTGATAAGGAGCTTAAAAACATCGTTATAATAAGTATTATAAAGATTATCAAAAGTATTTTCAAAGATGTTGTGAATAATGACTTCGCATAACTTAAAATTTTTTTTTCTTTTTCTAAATCGGATGTATTTTTCAAGTAAAATAAATTGATTATTTTTTTTAATATTTTTAGATTTGATTTTAAAATATCTTTAAGTTTAGAAAATTTCAAAAATTCATAAACAAAAATTGTAAAACAGATAAGTAATATATGATTAATCAATTTTATTTTGACTTTTTTCTTTAATTTCTTTTTTTTTTTTTAATAATCTTTTAATAGGAAACCATATTAATCCTAAAATAGCGGCAAAAATTGCAATTATTATTCCTATAGTTGCAGCTATGACTCCTCCACCTACGCCGGGACCTAAATAGGCAATTGATGGAGTATTCATATTTAAAATTAAAAATATAATTAAAGCTAATTTATACATTTCTTATTCTCCACTAATGATTTAAATTTTTCAATAAAAAATTTATCTTCTATGACTCTACTCCAGCTAATAAATCCAATGTTACCATTTTTGCTTCTATTAACAAATTCCCACTCCTTTTCTCCTTTGTTATTGAATAAAATAATTCTTCCATGATTCTGTTCTTCTACCATTAATGACCCGTCTTTAAAAAAATGAGATAACCCCTGTGTTTCAGTTTTAAAGTTTTCTTTCTTTAGTTGGTTGTTGAAAATCTTTTTAAAATTTTTTTTTTCAAAATTATAAATCAAAATCTCCGAGTGTTCATTGTTGAAAATAAAATTATTATTGTTAAAAATTGAAATTTCTTTATTAGAAATAATATCTACATCATGTTGTTCTGCAAATGGTCCAATGATATAATTTAAAATTTTGTTTGTACTAGGTCTATAATGAATAATCGCAGATTTGAAACGTATGCTCAAAAATAAATCACCTTTTTTCCAATAATCTCCATCAGTTAAAACAGGCTCGATATCATTCAAATGAATAAGATCGCCATTTTTAAAGCTCTGATGATTAAAGCCATAATTTTGTGGTAAAATTTTATTTTCAACTAAAATTTCAAATACGCTTTTCTTATAAAGTATTTTACCATCAGAATTAATTTTCATAATTGCATCATCGTGAAAATCCTCAATTTGATATTCATTTATATATTTTGAAAAAGGTCTTAACTGACCCGGTACCCAAATATTTTTTTCATGGTCTAGCATTTTGCTATGGTGAAATTTTTCTTCCTCATTTATCCATATCAAATTTGAGCAAAAATCTATTTTAAATTCTATTGAATAATCACTATCACTTATTAGTGAACCGTCTTCTAGAACTAATGGGTGTCTATATTCAAATCTAATTGGTGCATCATCTATGTTAAGCCTTGCAAATTCCTTGATATTGCTAAGTCTCTGATTCATTTCGTCTATATTATGTTTATAGGTATGAATTTTTTTGAAATTTTTTAAATCGATCACTTCGACAACTGATCTGCTTAAGCTGTGATCGTATCTAGGTAATATTAATAGAGCTTCTCTTTGATTTGGTATAAATTGTTGAAAATTCTGTTTATCTTTATGTTTCTTTAATGGTGGTGGTTTGTTGATATTAAAAGTCTTATATTTAATCATTGTTTTTGCAGTCTTTGGGATTTCAGATAGAAATATTGTTATTTCTTTTAAAGAGTGAAAATTTTTTCGGCCTTCAAAGTGACCCCTTAATAATGAAGCAAGTAAAATTAAACCAATTATAGATATTACAATTGCTAATAATGCAGGATAAGAGAAGATTTTTTTAAGCATCTATTTTTAATAGCAAAAAAAGGCACTAATTTATATATAATTGTAATTATATAAAAATTAAAAATTTATGAATATTTAAAATTTACTCTATTTTACTTAAAGCTTTTGAAATTTTTAGCGCCCAATATTCCGCATTTTTTGAATTTATTTCAAAATCAAACTTGTCAGGATTTACAAACATTTCGTTAGTATCATCAAATCTGCTTTTTTTGATGGTATTCATCCAAATTATAACATCAGGATTAAATAATTTTCTAGCCTCAGGTGTTGGACAAATAAAATCAGCTATTACATGAAAACCTTTTTTTTTATATTCATTGGCAAATTCAGCCATCCTAATTGCTTGTCGATTTCTTCCTTCAAATGAAAAATCCCAATCATTAGCCTTGGATCTTATCTTATCTGCGTTTAACCACTTTGCTTTCATTATAGGGACTAATTTTGAAGCTAGGGTAGTTTTGCCTGAGCCAGGAAGACCCATTATAAGTATTTTTTTGGCCATTTTAAAATTTACAATTAATTTTAATACAAATTTTATTATTTATACCATTTAAAATTTTAAATCTTAAATAGTATTTAATTAAAAGAATTACGTAATTAGTGTTATTAATTTTTAATAGATTATCAGTTACTAGCTGTACTTTTTTCTTTTGTTGATATAATTATATTCATAATAATGATATTTAGTTATTCCAATAAAACATAACAATTGGTTAACTCAATTAGATTGGCCACGTGGCGGAATGGTTACGCAGAGGATTGCAAATCCTTTTATCCCAGTTCGATTCTGGGCGTGGCCTCCAAAAAAATTAGTTGTTTTTTTTTTTAAAAAAAGTATGTTCATTTCATTCCTCGGTAGCTCAGTTGGTAGAGCAGTTGACTGTTAATCAATTGGTCGCAGGTTCGAGTCCTGCCCGAGGAGCCAATAATTTAACCAACTTTTTCAAATTTTGATGTATTGCTTAATATTTGAAAAATTTTGTCCTTTTGTGTTTTTGATAAAGATGAAAATGTTCTGCTTAAAAATGAATAATTGAGATCCTCATTAATTGGTTCATTTGAATTAACATCCTTAAATTCTCTATAATCCTCAAAAAAATAAATTATCGGTACTTTCAAAAATGAAGAAAGTTGCATTAATCTGTTTGAACTTACGCCATTTGTTCCTTT
>CACNJC010000011.1 GCA_902620585.1 uncultured Pelagibacteraceae bacterium
CTATTAATCATGCATTAGCTTTTTTATATTTATCAATGCTTGGTTTAATGAGCCATATTAGAGGTAAAAGTTTTAATCAAACTATTATTTTTTTAATATCTTTATCAATAATTTTAGAATTATTTCATTATTTTATACCCAATAGATCTTTTGAACTTCTAGATTTTTTTGCTAATTTACTTGGAACTTCATTAGGAATTTTTATAATTATTTCTTATAAAAAGTATAAAAAGATTTTATGAAAAAATTAAGTTTATTTATATCAATCATATTATTTTCTCTATTTATTACAAAATTGTTTGCCGGAAAACATTATGCTTCTGGAAAAGCTAGAGTTGTAGACGGAGACACAATTGTGATTAAAAAAGAAAGAATTCGTTTTGGTGGGATAAATTCTCCTGAAAGAAAAGAAGTTGGATATCAACTAGCAAAAGATAAGCTTATAAAAAAAATAGCTAATCAAGTTGTTACTTGCGTGAGAGAAAAAAATAAAGACAAATATCAAAGAACAGTTGCCGAATGTTTTGTTGACAAAGAAAGCCTTTCATCTTTTATGGTAAAAAATGGATATGCTTGTGATTTTATCTACTACTCTAAAGGGAAATATGCAGAGGAACAAAAATATGCTAAAAGTAAAAAACTAGGTATTTGGAAAATGAAATATAACTCCTCGTGGGAAAAAAAATGCGGATAAAAAAAAGATTTTTAAAATAATATGAAAAAGAAATTTTTTTTAATATTAATTTTTTTATTCTTTGTTACTGCCTGCTCTTCCATACCAAAAAATACTCAAAATAGCTGTGCGATATTTGAAGAAAGATATCTTTGGTACAAACATGCTAAAGCTTCATACGAGAAATGGGGAGCACCTATTCATTTACAATTAGCTTTTGTAAAAAAGGAGAGTGATTTTAATTGGTTGGCCAAACCTCCAAGAAGAAAATTGTTTAAAGTCATACCTTTTAAAAGACCTTCTAGTTCATTCGGTTACTCTCAAGCGGTAGAGGGAACTTGGAAACAATATAAGAAAGAAACAAACAACCCAATAGCAACAAGAGCTCGTTTTAAAGACTCAGTTGATTTTATAGGCTGGTATATTCATAAAACTTCTAAGATATTGAAGATATCTAAGAAAGATGCCTACAGACAATATCTAGCTTATTATAAAGGTTGGGGAGATTATAAAAATTACTCTAAGGATAAAAAGGCAATTATTTACGCTAAATCAGTTAAAGATATGGCTAATAAATATAGAAAACAACTTACTCTTTGTAAAAAAAATTTAGATAAAAATAAATACATTATCTTTTAAGTTGCTTTTTTAACTCTATTTCAATTGCATCAATTCTTTGAGTATTTTTTCCAACAATAGTATAGACAGTTGGAATTACAAACAGGGTAAAAAAAGTAGAAAATAACATTCCGCTAAATATTGTTATCCCTACCGTTAATCTACTTGCAGCACCAGGACCTGTTCCTAATATAAGAGGCAAAACACCTATGATAGTTGAAATACTCGTCATAAGAATTGGCCGCAATCTAATTGAGGCTGATTCAAAAACTGCAACTTCTAAATTTTTACCTTCTTTTCTTAATTGATTAGCAAATTCGACAATTAAAATTCCATTTTTTGCTGATAAACCAATTAAGATTATTAAAGCTATCTGACTGTAAACATTTAAAGAGGATCCAACTACTAGGAGACCTAACAATCCTCCTAATATTGCCATGGGAACCGTCAACATGATTGTTAATGGATGTCTCCAGCTTTCAAATTGCGCACTCATAGCAAGATAGGCAGTTATTAAGGCAAGTGCAAATATCACATACAGCTCGGTATTAGTTTTTTTGTATTCTTCACTCTCACCTTTGTAGGCAATTTTTGCTTGAGGAGTATTTTGTTCCACTACTGCAACTAAAAATTTTAGTGCTTCATCTAGAGAGTAATCACCTACGAGTCTTGCAGAAATTGTTACTGCTTTTTGTCTATTATATCTTGCTAAAAAAGGAGACTGGCCCTCTTCGTCGTAAGCTACTAAATTAGATATTGATACAAGTTTACCGTTATTTTTGGATCTGACAAAAACTTTACTAATACTCTCAGGCTCCTGCCTATCTTTAATATCACCTTGCAGAATGATAGAATATTCTTTTCCATCTCTAGTAAAATTTGTAACTCTTTTAGAACCAAAGATTGTTTCAATTGTTTTTCCTATATCTTCAGTCGAAACACCTAAGTCTGCAGCTTTTTTTTGATCAATTTTAACATTTAATTGTGGTTTGTTTAAATCAAAGTCATCTTCTACGGATGTTAGACCAGGATTTTTTCTTGCTTCTTCTTTTATAATTTCTTTCCATTCAATTAATTGATCATAGGTATTACCTAAAACTACAAATTGGACTGGACTCTCAATACCACCAGTTCTAATCCCTTGAGGCATAATTGGAAAAGCTAAAACACCCGGAACTTTTGAAATTTGACCGAATGACTCTCTCATGATCTTTACTCCGTGTCGGTCTCTTTTTTTCCATGGCTCTAAAAGAACTATGATGAAGCCACTATTTACTTGTTTCGCAGATTTTCCAAATCCAGGAACCCGCATTATCAATTTTCTATACTCTCCATTCCCAACGTTGGGTAATAGCAATTTTTCAATTTCTTCTGCCCTATCTTTGGTAAAATTAAAGCCCGAGCCTTGTGGTGCTTTTACGATTACAAAAAAAGCGCCCCTATCTTCTGGTGCTATCAATTCTTTTTTTGTAAAATTAAAAAAGAAAACAGTTAAAATAAGGGTAACTAATAAAAAGATTGTTATTGTTTTTCTTTTTTTTATCCAATTCAATAAAGAAACTTTGTAAAGATACGTAATTTCTTTTAAATAACCTTCAAATTTAATTACTAATTTAGATTTTTTCATATTTTTTCTAAGGAATTTGCTTGCCAACATGGGGCTAAGTGATAATGCAACAAAACTTGAAATAACAACTGCAGAAGCAAGAGTAATAGCTGTTTGTGTAAATAATACTCCTGTTATTCCTTTTATAAAGATTAAAGGAATAAAAACTGCTACGAGTACTACGGTAGTAGCGATTATAGCAAACGAAACTTGTTTAGCACCTTTATAAGCTGCTACTAAAGGAGTGTCACCCAATTCAATTCTTCTAACGATATTTTCTAACATTACAATTGCATCGTCTACTACAATTCCTATAGCGAGAACTAAAGCCATTAAGGTAAAAAGATTTATGGAAAAATCAAAAATATATATGGACAGAAAAGTTGATATCAGTGAAACAGGTAAAGCAATTAAAGGAACAATTAATGCTCTTATATTTCCAAGAAACAAATAAATAATTATAGTAACCAGTATCAGTGCTATAATTAATGTTTTATAAACTTCTTTTATTGCTGCCTTGATGTAATTACTTCTATCGAACGATACTTCTAAAGTTGTACTTGGAGGAAGGCTTGGTTTTAGTTCCTTAATCTTTTCTTTAATGCCATTTGCCACAGCAATAGTATTTGCATCAGATTGTTGATATATTCCTATTCCAACAACTTGTTTTCCATTTCCTTTAAAAAGTGTCCTAGTTGACTCAGCCCCTAATTCAATTCTAGAGACATCTGATAAAGTAATTATCGATCCATCTTTTGCTCTTTTAAGAGGCAGATTTTTGTAATTTTCAACTTCGTTATAAGCCTTATCAAGTTTTATTGTAAGATCGATATCTTTTGACTCAATTCGTCCAGCTGGAAATTCAATATTCTCTCTTCTTAAAACTGTTTCAACTTCTTGAGTAGTTAAATCTCTAGCAGCTAAGGCTATTGGGTCAAGCCACACCCTTAACGAAAGCTCTCTTTGTCCTCCAAGACGAACCCTACCTACACCTTCAACTGTAGAAAATACATCTGTTAAATATCTATCAGCATAATCTGTTAGTTCTAAATCTGTCATTGTTTCAGAGTTAAAAGATAGCCACATAGTTGTTCTCATTCCTGCACTTTGCTTAAATATTTCAGGCTGTTCTGCCCCCTCAGGTAGATTATCCAATACTCTAGATACAGAACTTCTCACATCATTTGCGACGTCATCTAAGTCCAAACTTGTTTCAAAGGTTAAAGTTATTCTTGAACTTTCATCTTCACTAAAAGAGTCAATAGTTTCTAAACCTGGAGTTCCACCAACGAAATCTTCAATTTTTTGGGTTATCTGGGTATCAACAATTTCTGCAGAAGCACCTCTGTATTCTGTTTGAATTGTGACCACTGGAGGCTGCACATCAGGTAATTCATCCGTCGGAATTTCTTGAAAGGTAACAAGACCAAATATGACTAAAACCAAACTCATAACTGAGGCAACAACTGGTCTTTTAATAGATAAATCTGTTAAGAACATTTAATTTTTCGTAGCAATAATTTTAACTTTAGCTTTATTTCTAACTTTTGAAACACCTTCTGTAATTACTACATCACCTTCATTAATACCGGAAATAATTGAAACCTTTCCAAAGTTTCTTTTTCCAATTTTGATATCTTTTTTTTCTGCTATTTGATCGTTAACAATATAAACAAATGCTGTATTACCTTGAATTGTAACAGCGCTTTCAGGAACACCTATTTGATTAGACTCATTATATATAATTTTTACTGTCATTAATTGTCCTGGTATTATTTCAAAATTTGAGTTATCTACTATAACTCTAGATAAGATTGATCTAGTTGATGGATCAATTCTTGAGCTTATTGTCTCAATATTTCCATTAAACTTTTTGTTGAAAGCAGTACTAGTTATCTCAGCTTTTAAACCAGGCTTAAGAACACCAACATAATTCTCAGGAACTTTAATATCTATTACTATCTTTTTTAAATCATCGAGTGTTATAATTAAGCTATTTGATCCTAGTACACCTTGAGCAATTTCTCTTTTACCTAATTTACCATTAAAGTCAGCAACAATATTTTTTCCATCTTTTAATGCAACAATTATTTCGTTTTTTTTTACAAATCTATTTTCAATATTAAGATTTCCAGCAATATTATCTTTTTGAACTCTGTATACTTTTGAGTTTTGCGCAATTGCAGTTCCAAATGTTTCTATACTTTTATAAAAAAGAGACTTTTCAACCTTAGTTACAATTACTCCTGGCGCTGGTCTAATACTAAATTTTTTCTCAAAATGTAACCCAATGAAATATCTTGCAGCTATTATTGTAAAAATTACAATAAAAAAAATTATTAAAAAAATTTTTACTTTTGATGTAGTTTTCATTATTATTTTAGTCCGTATTCTGCCCAAGATCCGTCGTATACAACGGGTTTTCTACCACCTATGATAGAATAAGTTAACCCTAAAACGCATGCAGTTATTCCCGATCCACATGTAAATGCAATATTCTTATTTGGATCTATATTTTTTTTTTTAAAAATGGAAATTAGCTCTCCTTTTTTTTTAAAAGTATGGTCTTTGGCATTTATCAACTCGGTGTAGGGCAGATTTTTTGATCCTTCTATACTTCCACTTCTTAATTGCTTTCTTGTTTCTGGTTGTAAACCTAAAAATCTTTGCTTACTACGTGCATCAATTAGATCGAAAGATTTATTTCTTATATTATCTATTATTTGATTTTTATCTAAAACTAAGGATGTTTTTTCTTCAGCGAAATAAGTACTATTTTTAAAAACTTTAATTTCTTTTGTAATTTCTTTTTTTTCTTTTAACCATTTTTTTAAGCCACCATCTAAAACAGAGACTAAGTTTACGTCGTGATTAAAATATAAAAATGTATACCAGATGCGACATGAGCTTATCACATCAGAATTATCATAAATTACAACATGATCAGAATTTTTAATACCTAACTTAGATAAAATTTTTTCCCAACTATCTTTTTTTGGTAACATATGTGGCAAACTTGAATCAAGATTTGAATTCTTATCAATATCAAAAAAAATTGAGTTTTTGATGTGTGCCATTTTAAATTCATCGAAAGCATTTCGGTTAGTTGAAGGTAAATGCCAGCTACCATCAAAAATTCTGACGTTGTCTAAATTTTTTTGAAGCCAATTAGTAGATACTAAACTTTTCATTGTCTATTTTTTTCTATATATTTTTGATGATATTCCTCTGCTTTACAATAGTTTTTAATTTTTGTGATATTTGTTTGAATTTTTTTATCAAAATCTTTTTTCTTTTCATTTATAACCTCTTCAGCCTCTTTTTTTTGTTCATCATTTTCATAAAATATTTCACTTCTGTATTGTGTTCCAATATCAGGAAGTTGCATGTCCTTTTGCGTTGGATCATGCATCTTGAAAAATAGATCCAATATTTTTTTGTAAGAGATGATTTTCTCATCAAATGTAAGTCTTACTACCTCTGCATGACCAGTATTTCCGTTACAGACTTCTTTATAAGTTACCTGTGGATTTACTCCTCCTGCGTAACCAACTTCAGTTTGAACAATTCCAGGCTTATTCTTAAAGTTTTCCTCAGGTTTCCAAAAACAACCAAGTGCGAGTGTACATTTCTTCATAATTTATTTAATATCTTTGAAAATAATTATTAAGGTATAAAATTGTTAACACAAAATCAAATAGGCGTATTGTACATGGTAGGAAGTGTTATTTGCTTCTCTATAATGGATATTTGCGTTAAGTGGTTAGATTATTATCCAATTGGGCAAGTTCTTTTTTTAAGATTTTTTATAGGGTTCATACCTATATTTTTTATTATACCAAAAGATAAAATATTTTCTTTTTACAAAACATCACGCCCTGGATTACATGCTTTTAGAGCTATATGTGGTGCTTTAGCTATAATCGCTTTATTTTTCGGTTTAAGAGAATTACCTTTAGCTGATGTAGTATCCTTAACTTTTGGAGGACCAATATTTGTTACAATTGCCTCTATTGTTTTTTTATCAGAAAAAGTTGGAATTAAAAGATGGTCAGCAGTGTTTCTTGGATTTTTGGGGATGCTTTTAATTGTACAACCTGCTTTCACAGATCTTAATTACTATTACATTACTCCAATTATTTTCTGCATATTTTTTGCATGTGTTGCTATCAGTGTTAGATCTCTTTCCAAGACAGAGGCTAACTACACGATTGCCTTTTATTTTACATTACTTTGCACTCTTTTAGGGTTAAGTACAATTTTATTTAGTGACTGGGT
The DNA here is from genome assembly GCA_902620585.1 of uncultured Pelagibacteraceae bacterium. Lineage (GTDB taxonomy): Bacteria > Pseudomonadota > Alphaproteobacteria > Pelagibacterales > Pelagibacteraceae > Pelagilacustribacter. Next base: position 7,176 of record CACNJC010000011.1, read on the forward strand.
AATGCCAACATATATAGACTTTTTATTATTTTTTATTCTTGGATTATGCGGAAGTATAGCCAATTTATTATTAACTCAAAGCTATAGATTGGCTGAGGCATCACTTGTGACACCAATTAAATATCTTAGTTTAGTGTTTGCTATTCTATTTGGTTTTTTAATTTGGAGTGAGGTACCCAAAATTTTAACTTTATTAGGAGCAGCTTTAGTCATAACTAGCTCTTTAATTATTTTCATGAGAGAGAATAAATTAAATAAACAAATAGTCACTCCTAGACCATGAGTAAGCCCCCTAAATATTGGGAAAAGGCAAAAAAAATTTTATCGAAAAGAGATAAAGTAATGAAAAAATTAATTTTTTATTACAAAGATGGAAATCTTATTTCACGTAATGATGTTTTTTTTTCTCTTTGCAAAAGTATTATTGGACAACAAATTAGTGTAGCTGCTGCAAACTCAGTTTTTTTAAAGTTCAAGAAAAAATGTAAGAGTAAAATTAATGCTAAAACAGTTAATAAATTGTCCTTTAGTAGTTTAAAAAGCTGTGGTTTGAGCAGACAAAAAGTCAGAGGTATTAAAGATTTAGCTAAAAGGACTCTCAACAAAACTTTTAATCCAAGCCTAATAAGCAAAATGTCAGATGAAGAAGCAATAGAATACTTATCTGATTTAAAACAAATCGGAAGATGGTCTGCTGAGATGATTTTACTTTTTACGTTTAATCGTTCAAATATTTGGCCCTTACAAGATATTGGTTTACTTAGAGCTATTTCAAACAATTATAACAAAAAGTATTTTCCACCGAAAAAATTTCTAAATAAACTCTATAAAAAATTTACACCATATTGCTCTGTTGCTACTTGGTATTTATGGAGATCTATAGATGATGAGCCTATACAATATTAGTTACCCTCAATAGTTTGGTGATGTCTCTCAGCATATCCTTTTAAAATTTCATGTGCATCTTGATACTCCTTAGAATTGTAAAATAAATTTGCATCATCATATGATGGGAATTCTATAACTACCGTTCTAGGTGAACTTACGCCCTCATTTGTAATAGTCTTACCACCTCTGATCAAGAATTTGCCTTTATATTTTTGAACTGCTGTTCTAGCTTTATTAGCGTATTCTTTAAGCTTTTCTTGACTACTTATACTTTTATAAACACAAACTACGTAACCTTTCATTTACAACTCCTATTAAATAATTTAGTTTTTTCTATGGCCGATAAACTTATCATAGATTGGAAAGAATATAATTTAATCGTTGAGAAGTTAGCAATTAAAATAAACGAAAGCGGGTTTAAACCTGATTTATTAATTGGGATAGCTCGTGGTGGGCTACCAATAATAGATGTTTTAAGTAGAATTTTTAAATTGAAATGTGCTTATTTAGCTGTGGAGTCTTACTCTGGTAAAGGAGTAGAGGACCAGCAAGGCACTTTAGTATTTTCTCGAGAAATGAGTTCTACAGTTCAAGATATGAAAGGTAACATTCTTTTATGTGATGATTTATCTGATACTGGGGTCACTTTAAATAAAAGCATTGATTGGTTAAAAAATTATCCTCCACTTAAAGGAAAAATAAATACAATTAAAACAGCAGTGCTTTGGAAGAAAAAAGACTCTACATTTGAACCAAATTTTTGTGCACAAAAATTAAATAGTAATCCTTGGATAGTACAACCGTTTGAGCGCTATGAAGAGATCCGAATAGAAGATTTATTGAAAAAACATAAAAGTAAATAAGGGCTAACCGGAGCTAGCCCTTAAATTTATTAAGCTACATAAAAACTTAAAACACTCAAAATTGCAATAACCCAAATTGCTGGAGAAGTTTTTGAAAATTTTCCAGTAAATATTTTGATTAATGCGTAAGATATAAATGCCAAAGCAATACCGTTACTTATACTATATGTTAAAGGCATTGTAATCATAGCGACAACTGCAGGCGCAGATTCAGCTATGTCATCCCATTCTATATCAGTGATATTTCTAACAAATAAAATAGCAACATATAACAACGCAGCTCCGTCAATTTCTTTTGGCAAGCTTGTAGCTAGAGGAGAAAAGAACAAGCAAGCTAAAAATAGAACCCCTATAACCAGTGAGGTCATTCCAGTTCTACCGCCCGCCTTTACTCCAGCTCCAGACTCAACATAACTTGTTACTGTTGTCGTTCCCATTAAAGCACCAGCAACTGTTCCAACACTGTCAGATAGCATCGCTTTATTAATATCTTTTACTTTTCCATCTCTACTTACTTTACCTGCTACATTCGCTACTGAAGTCAAAGTTCCCGCAGTATCAAAAAAGTCAATAAACAATAAAGTAAAGATTACCGTTGACATTCCAGCCGTAAATGCAGCTGTGAGATCAAAATCAAAAAGATAAGTCATTGGTGGAATAGTCCCAACCACACCGTTAAACTTGGCTAAACCTGTTGCCCAAGCAATGATACTAAAAACCAAAATACCAATTATTATATTTCCTTTAACTTTCATCTTTTCTAAAACAATCATCACCACAAAAGCTAAACATCCTAGAAGCACTAATGGATTCTTAATATCACCAATTGTTACAAGTGTTACTGGGTGATCTCCAACTACGCCCATGATTTCTAAACCAATGATAGCAAGAAACAATCCAATACCACCACCTATTCCAAGTTTTAAACTTTTAGGAATTGAATTTATTAACCAAGCTCTTATAGGCGTTAAAGATATTATTAAAAAAAGCACACCTGCAACTAAAACTGCTCCAAGAGCCGCTTGAGGTGTGTAACCCATTCCAGCCACTACACCAAATGCTACAAAAGCATTTATACCCATACCGGGCGCTAATCCAATTGGCCAAGTTTTTCCATAAAAAGCCATTATGAAACAAGCTATAGCTGTAGCAAGTATGGTCGCTGTAAATACAGCACCGAAATCAAAAAAACCTTTTTCCGGTCCCGCAAACTCTCCAGAAAGGATAAAAGGATTTAAAAACATTATGTAAGCCATCGTAAGAAATGTTGTTACTCCAGCAATTACCTCTGTTTTAAATGTCGTTTTGTGTTTTTTATATTCAAAATATTTTTCCATCATAGATAAAACCTCCAGTTAAGATTAATTACTCCGATTCGTTGAAAAAATCCTTTTAAAAGCACTTATCTCAGTCATTTTACAACCTAGAGGTAATATTTCTGTTTATAAGTTTTAGGTGTAAAATGAAAACTTAACCATGACCAGAATAACCCCAATTTTTATTATTATTTTTACAATATTATTCTTTTTAGGATGTGAGTCAGTATCAAAAAAAATAGATGAAAAAACTCTACAAGAAGAAAGAGAGCTGAGTAAATGGTTAAGAAAATCAGAGTCAGAATTAAAAATCTTTTACGGTCAACCAGATAAAATAGAATTTTCAGATACACGAAATAGATTTTATATTTACAAAAGTAAAAAATTTAATATTAAGTGCCAAAGAAAATTTGAAATAAATCCAAAAAATATTGTAGTAGGATTTAGTAGTAAAAATTGCTTTTAAACAATTAATCGAAAATTTTAGCAGTCTTTAAAATAAAACTATATTCTTCTGCAAGTTCAGTAATTGCGTTATCTCTTCCACTCATGCCACCATGACCCGCTGCTTCCATTTTACATTTAAGCAATTGAATATTATTATCAGATTTAACATCTCTAAGTTTTGCAATATACTTTACCGGCTCAGAATAGAGAACACGGTTATCAAACAAAGATGTTGTAATTAACATTGAAGGGTAATCTTTTTTTTCGAGATTATTATATGGAGCATAAGAGAGGATATATTCAAAATAATCTTTACTCTCAATAGGATTTCCCCAAAGTTCCCATTCCGCTGGAGTTAAAGGAAGTTTTTCATTCAACATTGTTGTCATCGTATCTACGAAAGGCACAAGAAGAAGCATTGAATAAAATAAATCGGGAGCCATGTTGGCTACTGCACCACCTGTAAGCCCACCAGCACTCCCACCATAAAAACAAAGTCCACCTTTATGCGTATAACGTTGCTCTATTAAATGATTTGCACAAGCAATATAGTCTAAAAAAGTATTTCTTTTAAGTTTCTTTTTTCCTTCTTCATGCCAAGCATCACCAAGATCTCCGCCACCTCTTATATGAGCAATAGCAAAAGTAATTCCTCTATCGACAAGGCAAAATCTTGAAGCACTAAAGGATGGAGAAATACTATGTTTGTAAGCACCGTAAGCATAGAGTAGAATTTTTGATTTGCCATCTTGCTTTGCAGTTTTTAGCCTTACTAAACTAATAGGAATCATTCTTCCATCATGCGACTTAGCTTTAATTCTCTCTACTACATATTTTTTGGGATCATGTCCTGAAGGAATTTCAATTTCTTTAACTAATTTTTTTTCTTTTGTAACAATATCGTATTCATAAATTTTACCGGGTGTAGCCATACTTTCCCAACTAACTCTAATTTTTGTGGTATTAGTTTCTTTCTGCATTAATGAAGCTCCAGGAACACCAATAGCTTCGTCAGAGATTTTAATCTCTTCTTCGATATTAGTTTTTATGTTTCTTACATATAATCTTGATATGGCGTCTGACTTTTCAGCACGCAAAATGTAATTATCTAGAAAATCTAAACCACCAATCACCGTCTCTTTTTTTGCGGGTATAAAAGTCTCAAGCTTATCTGTTTGATCAGTTTTACACTTCAGTATTTTATAATCTCTAGCATCTTCATTCGTATGAATATAAAAATATCCCCTCCAAGAATCGAGTGAATATCTTACGTCTTTTTTTCTTTTTTTAAATAAGGTTGGTTTTATATCTACAGCATTAGATGAAAAGTAATATTCTTCTGTTGTAATATGATCAGATGTTGAAATGATAAAATATTTTTCATCAGATGAAAGACTTATTCCACATGTAAAAGTCTCATCCTTTTCTTCGAAAATAAGTTTATCGTCTTTTACTTGAGTACCAAGTACATGTTTAAAAATTTGCCTGGGTCTATGGAATTTATCTAACTTTGAATAAAAAAAACTTTTGCTATTTAAAGACCATGTTATCCCTCCGCTTGTATTTTCAATAATGTCATTCTCATTTTTTCCAGTTCTTAAATCTCTTAAGTAAACCGTATAATATTCAGAACCTTTTAGGTCCAAAGAGTAGGCCATGTAACTGTCACAATGGGAGGTACTAACTGCGCCAACACCAAAGTATTCAGAGCCATAATTTTTTTTTTCAAGATCACCATCAAAATAAATTTCTTCTGGTTTTGATCCATCAATTAATTGTCTGATTCTTTTGCCATAATTTCCCTTGGCTTCAGTTTTTGTCCAATAATAATATCTTTTATCTTTAAACTTAAGAGAAGTGTCATCTAATTTAATTTTAGATTTTATCTCTTGGAATAAGTTTTTTTGTAAATCTTTAACGTCTTTAAAGTAATCTTCTGTAATCTTATTGTTAGCACCAATGTAATCTTTGACCTCTGGATCAAGTTTATTAGCATCTTTCAACACTTCAAGAATATTTGGTTGATCAACCCAAGCATATTCATCAGATAAAGTTAAGTCGTGATACTTTTTCTCATTCTTAATTTTTTTAAGTTTTGGTATACTCATATTTGAAAATTATATGAATTTAGTTTTAATCGGAATAATCATTTTTGTCATTGTTTATTTATTCTTGAATTGGTTCGCTAGAACTAGTTCGAAAAGAATTGCTCAAATTTTAAAAAAAATTACAGTTTACTTATCATTATTAATAGCAACAATATTAACAATCGGTGGAAAATTTATATTTTCATTACCTTTTTTATTTGTAATTTTAAGCGGACTTAAAATTAAAGGATTAACAGCTTTACAAATATTTCAATTATGGAGACTTATTCAGTATCTTAAAAATTCAGGAAAGTTTTCCCAAGGTCAATTTAATCAGCCGCAAGGATCATCAAATCTTTCAAACGAGGAAGCTTATAAGTTACTTGGTTTATCAAAAGGCTGTTCAAAAGAGGAAGTTCTTAAAGCTGCAAATTCTTTACAAAAAAAGATTCATCCAGATATGAACAGAGATGTTAAAACTGAGAGACTCAGTCAACTAGTTAATGAAGCTAAAGAAAAAATAATCAGAAACGATTTTAGTTAAGCTAATAATTTCAAAGATTCTTCTAATACATCTTTAAAAGAAACTTTATTTTTACCTAATGTATCATGAGTTGTTGTTTCAAACTCACCTTCGGGCTCAATTGTAATCATTTTATTACTATAACGACCATACGCTAAAACTGGACTGTCACAAAAGATTGTGATGGATTTTACTTTTAAGGCCACGGATATATGTGCCCAGCCAGTGTCATTTCCTATATATAAGTTACAATCTGAAATTTTTTGAAGGGTTTCTTTAATATTAAGATTTTCAAAAGAAAAAGAGTTTTTACCGACTTGAGATTGCTTAAATTTATTTATTAAATCAGTATCTTTTTTTCCTCCAGCTATATAAAATTTACATTTAACTTTTTTAGATAGTTCCTCCGCTAATTTGATATAATTGTTAATGTCCCAACGTTTAGTAGGTCCCGATGCACTTACACCAAGACAAATATACTTAAAATTTCTATCAAGATTGCTATCTTTTTTATCAATTATTAGATTTGGCTCTGTTGAGACAATTTCATTTATTTTATCCTCAGTAAAAATTTTAGCGCTATGAACAATATTATCTTTTGATCTGAATAAAGGATATTGCTCTATAAATTTTATTCCGGCTAATCTTGCAATTAAATTATATCTAGCAGATGAATTGAAAATAAATACTTTATCAAATTTTCTTTTTTTTAATTCTTTAGATAATTTAAAGATTCCACTAATACCATCCATTTTTTTATCAAGAGTAATTATTTCATCTATATGTTTATCATCTCCAAGTAATTCTTTTGCCCTTGAATTTTCTTTAACTAGAATTGAAATCGATTTTTTGTATTTTTTTGATATCGCATGTAGATACGGCAGATAAATAACCATATCACCCATGCCTATTTTTGTTTGTATTATTAATATTTTCATACTTGGTTTATTAATATAACTTAGATAAAATAAATTGGGTAAGATTATGATTACTAGAGGAATATATTCAGCTACTTGTAGTATTTTAAACGATGATTTTTCATTAAATATAGAATCAACAATAGAGCACGCAGTTTCAACAATAAATAAAGGTTTACATGGAGCTATATTTTTTGGCTCTACTGGACAGAGCCAATTAATTTCAGTTTCTGAAAAAAAAGATTTAATTAATAAAATTTCCACACATAAACTTAAAAAAAAATTTTTCCTAGGAACAGGTTGTAACTCGCTGAAAGATACAATTGATTTAATTAAATATGGATTTGAATACGATTTTAAAGAATACTTAATTATGCCTCCGGCGTATTATAAAGGCAACACTGATGAAGGAGTATTTAACTTTTATTCTAAAATAGTTTCTAAATTGCCTAAAATAAAAATTATTTTGTATAATTATGAACATCTAAGTGGATATAAGTTTTCAGTAGAGGCAGTTAAAAAACTTGTTAAATCGTACCCCAAAAATATAATTGGTTGTAAAGACTCGACAGCAAATTTATTTGAAAATTTGAATATTCCCAACTTTTTAATATTTCCAGGCACAGAAACAAAATTATTAAAAGGATTAAAATTAGGAAATAGTGGAATTATCTCTGCTGTTTGTAATGTAACAAGTTCATTAGCTAGAAAAGTTTTTGATGATTTTGAAAATAAAAAAGAGCAAACTCAAAATGAAAAGTTGATAGAGGTAAGAAAGGTCTTTGATGAATATAATTTGATATCAGGTATTCATAGCTATTTGTCATTCAATGATGATAAATTCAAAAATTTGTTACCTCCCTTAGTTCTTTTAAAGCCAAATGAAAAAAAAGATTTAATTAAAAAATTAGATAATTTAAAATTTATCAACAAAGATGATTTAGCAGCTTAAATATGATTTTAGCAAGAATATTTTCAAATATATATAAAGAGGGCGGCATTATTCTTATTGATGCTAAAGGTCAAAAATATATTTGTGGAAATCCCAAAAAAGACAATCCTATAACAGTCAAACTTTTAAAAAAAAACCTTAATTGGAAATTAATTTTAGATCCAGAATTAGAGTTTCCAGAGGCATACATGAGAAATGAAATAGAAATTGAAAATGCTTCGCTTAAAGAATTTTTAATGGAGTTAGTAAAAAATCTAGGAAGAAGAGAAGTGAATTCAGCAAGTTATGTGTCGAAAAAAATTTTCCAATTTTGGAGATATTTGTCAAATTTTAATCTACCAGGAAAATCGCGTAGAAATGCTGAACATCATTATGATGTTGGAGGTCAAAAAGGTGAAAAACTTTATGATATTTTTTTGGATAGAGATCATAGATTATATTCTTGTGCTTACTGGAAAGACGACACAAAAACTTTAGAAGAGGCACAAAAAAATAAAATAGATCATATCGTGAAAAAATTAGACATTAAGCAAGGTCAAAAAGTTTTAGAAGTTGGTTGTGGTTGGGGTGGAATGGCTTTCGAGATCGCAAAGCAAAAAGGATGTGAAGTTCATGGAATTTCATTAAGTAAAAATCAGGTAGACTATTGTAAAAAAAAATCTAAAGAACTCGGATTAGATAATCAAGTTAATTTTGAACTAGCTGATTACAGGGAAATAAAAGGTCAATATGATAGAATTTATTCAGTAGGAATGTTCGAACACGTAGGAAAAAAATTTTACAAAGCATTTTTTCAGTCAATTAACAAACTTCTAAAAGATGACGGAATATTTCTTTTACATACTATTGGAGTTGTTGATAAACCGTCTCCCCCAAATAAGTTTATTAATAAGTATATTTTTCCAGGGGGTGTTTGCCCTTCATTTAGTCAAATAATCAAGCCTATTGAAAAAACAGGATTAATTGTATCTGACACTGAAACTCTTATTAGACATTACGATAAAACATTAGAAAATTGGCTAGATAGATTTTTACTAAAAAAGAAAGAGGTGAAAGACTTATTTGATGAAAGGTTTGTAAAAATGTGGGAGTTTTATTTTGCAAGTTGTGCCGCAGCTTTTAGATATAGAGACTTAGTTGTTTTTCAATTACAAATTGTGAAGAACTTTCAATCTGCCCATAGAACAAGAGACTATATATATTCATAAAACCTGGTATTTATTTAAATACGGGTATGAAAAAAAAGAAAAAGAAATTTAAAAAAAAACACAAGAAGAAAAAACTTAAAAAAACATCTTTAAGAAAAAGAATTAAAAAAATATCCAGAAAAAAAAAGAAAAAAAAGAAAAAAAAGAAAAAAAACAAAAAACGAAAAAGACTAAAATCTCCAAAAAAAACAAGATCGGTAGTTTCAGGTTTTATCAAAATTAATGAAAAGTTAAAATCAATTTTTCGGTTCAATTTTAATTTAGATCAATCTTTGCAGAAATTTTTTCAGGGCATGTCTAATAAGATTTTAGAAATAAGAAAAATTGTGCAAGAGGAAAGAGAAAAACAAAAACGTTTAAGAATTCAAGCGATAGAGAAAGAAAGAAAAGAAATTCAAAATAAATTTAAGATTGAACAAGAAAAAGAACTCAAAGCAAAACAACTAGAATTACAAGAAGAAATAAAGCTTGGTAAAGAAAGAAAACTAGAGTTACAAAAATTCATCAAGCTAGAACAGGCTGAAGTAAGAAAAGAACAAGCTGAAAAACAAAGAAAATTTCTTGAACAAATCAGATTAGAGAAAAAGATAGAAAAGTTCAGGAAGCGCGAAGCTTTAGAAATAAAAAATTTAGAACGTTATGTTCTAAGCCATCAACGAGAGTCTTATCTTGATGTTCAACAACGTATCAACCAAATAAAATTAAAATATCAAGCATTAAGAGATCAAAAAATTAGAGAAAGAGTGGAGCAGCTTGGTGTAAAAGTAGAGGAGGGTGATGATAGAGCTACGTTGCTTGAAAAAGAAAGAATTTACAATTTAGAAAGACAGAAAATTGAATTTGCTTTGGAAAGCTTTTATAGATCTGCGCATAGTTTATGTTTTCAAATTAATAAAAGATATATTCCTAAGTATTTAAGCATATTAAGATTAGTTGATAGACGCTTTGAAACTAGTGAAATTTTTATAAAATGGGACGACGCTCCTGACGAGGAATGGTTAATATTAATTTATCTTAAAAACAATTCTCCAGATGAAGGTATAATAATAGAAGATAAAACAAATCCTGAACAAAATATTTCTAAGGAGTTTAAATCATCTGAAATTTTTCAAGCAAGCGACATGATGGTAGAGTCATTAACTCAATTATTAGATCGAGAAAGAAACAAAAGAAAGGCTAGTTAATTAATTCTTCAAGTTTTTTTATTTCACCAATTTTAAATATTATAGCCTCGTCTTTTTTATATCCAAATTTCTCAGCATTTTTTTTAAATCTAGTGGGAGGTTCCCAAATTGGTTCTAAACTCAAGATTGCAGTTCCCCAGTGCATCCCGATTACTTTTTTTACTTTTAAATCTTGCATTAGAGATAAAAGTTCTTCAGGGTTTGTATGAAATACTGATTTATCTTTTACCGGAATAATTGGATAAAAATTATACGCACCTATATTTCCAAAAGCTAAATCAATTGGACCAAACATTTTTCCTAATTTTTTATAAATTGGAGCAGGACCTGTATCACAAGCAAAAAAGATCTTTTTGTCTTTATACTCAATCAAAAAACTTCCCCAAAGACTTCTATCAGTATTTCCATCACCCCAAATCCAACGTTTACTCCAATGTTGAGCGGGGAGCATTGTGATGGTAATTTCGTCATTTACTTTAATTTTGTCAAACCAATCCATCTCCTTAACATTATCTTTTTTGTAGCCATTCTTAACAAAATATTTTCCAAGTTTTAACGGAACAAGTACTTTTGTCTTTTTAAAGGGAAAATTTTTAATAGTTCTTATGCTCATATGATCATAATGATTATGTGTTAGTAAAAATACATTTATCTCTGGTAGATCCTTCAAACTTAAAGGAGATTCCACGAATTTTTCTGGGCCAAACCATAAAGGTCCATAATTTTTTTCAAAAACTGGATCAGTAATAATTGTAGTATTTCCAAGCTTAATAATGAAGCTAGCATGATCTAACCACATGACATATGAGTCTGTTTTATGTTTTTGAAGATTTTTTAAAGCTTCTTCCCTACCTATTACATGACTCGAAGGGTAATTTATTTCAAGTTTTTTCTTTTCTTCACTAAAAACTTTCCATTTCCATTTAAAATTAGGATCTCTTTTAGGACCATCTTCGAGATTCCTAAAAGCGTAAAGTTTTCCATCTTTGTAAATGTGATGATAGGGTTTTTGGTCCATAGCTATTAAATTTTGGTTTAAAAAAAAACAGATTATACAAGTTATAATAAGGGGTAAATACTTATTCATAAACCCCTTATTATCATAAATATTTTGAATTCAATATTTATTTAGCTGTCTGAACAATTGGACTTATTTATTCTTTTATCGAATGATTTCAAAGCATCTTTACTAATCACCCACACATATGAACTTTCTTTAAGACCATTATTATCAGCAGCTGTGCAACGTTTTCCAAACTTTACCTTGGCAACATTTCCACCTGCACAGTTTGTTAATAAAACTAACAGTGATATAATAGATAATATTTTCATACTTTCATTGTTTATGAAAAATTTGTGTTTTGATTGGCATAAATTAGTCCAAAAAAAGAAAACAAAAGTCTATTGTTTTTATTTATAAAATTGATTAAATTATTTTGTGAAACTCAATAAACGAAATAATAAAGTAGCAATCATAATGGGGTCACAATCTGACTATTCTATTATGAAGGAATGTGAAAAAATTTTAAAAACTCTTAAGATAAAATATCAAGTTTTAATTGTAAGCGCCCACAGGACACCAAAACGAATGTTTGAATTTGCTGAAACAGCTAAAAAAAACGGTTTTGGCGTAATTGTAGCTGGAGCAGGTGGTGCAGCTCATTTACCAGGAATGGTAGCATCTTTAACTACTTTACCTGTCCTTGGAGTACCAATAGAAACCAAGAAATTAAAAGGCTTAGACAGTTTGCTTTCAATGGTACAAATGCCTAAAGGAGTACCGATAGGATGTCTTGCTATCAACGGATCTTTTAATGCAGGTTTGCTTGCTGCATCGATTATTAGCAATTCAGATTTAAAAGTTAAATCTAATTTAGAAAAGTGGAAGCGCATTCAAACTCAATCCATTAAAAGAAAACCAAAATAAATGTCAAAAGATATAACGCTAGGAATTTTATATAGCGGTCAATTAGAAACTCAGCTTATAAAATCTGCAAAAAAAATTGGAAGAATAAAAACCACAGTACTTACAGACGATAAAAATGGACCGGCTAAACATTTTTGCGATAAATTTATTTGTGGTAATTTAAGTGACAAGGAACTAATAAAAGATTTTATCGAACAAATAGATATATGTACCTATGCATTTGAAAATTTATCTTGTGAAATTTTAGAAACAATTTCTGAAAAAAAAGAAGTTCACCCCTCACCAGATACACTTAAGATTGCACAAAATAGAATTCTAGAAAAAAAATTTGCTAATAAACTCGGAATTAATACTACTGATTGGAAACCCGTAAACTCATTAATGGATTTAAAAGAAGGAATAAAATTATATGGTAATTGTATAATGAAATCTGTTTCAGGGGGTTATGATGGCAAACAGCAATTTAGATTCAAGTCTATTGATGAAATCGACTTCAAGATAGATTTTAGCAAAGAATATATTTTAGAAAAATTTCTTAATTTTAAAAAAGAGATATCTGTAGCAGCAACAAGATATAAAAATGGAAAAATTTCTATATATGAACCCACAGAAAACACACATGAAAACGGTATTCTTAGACGTTCAAAGATACCTGCCAATATTAGCAAAAAAATATTTAATCAAGCTCAAGAGATTACAGTGAAATTTGCAGAAAAATTAAAATATTTAGGAACTTTAAATTTAGAATTCATGATTGATGAAAAAGATAATCTTTTTTTTAATGAATATGCAAATAGGTGTCATAATGGATTTTGGCACTCTGTTAATAGCTATGAGATTTGTCAGTTTACTAATCACGTTAGAGCAGTTTGCGGTCTAGATTATATTGAAAATAAAAAAATTTCTAATGCAGAAATGTTAAACATTTTAGGTGATGAAATACTAAAATTTAGGAAAAAAAAACATAAACAAAACGAGTTTTTTTTTGATTACTTAAAGAAAGATATAAGACCTGGTCGGAAAATGGGTCATATCACAACTCTAAAAAATTAAATTATTTAATTGTGATACGATGCATAATTCTTGTACAGTTTTTTATTTCACTCGCTTTATGCATTATACTTAGGTTATCCCACAAGACTAAGTCTCCCTTAGACCATTCATAAGAGAATATAAATTCATCTTTATTAACGTGATCTAATAAAAATTTTTTAATTTTATCACTATCTGCATCGATAACATCCTTGATTTTTATAAGATGACCAGGAGAAACGTATAATGACTTTTGCCCATTTACCTCTTGTACAATAGGATGTTCAGCCTCCATTACTTTTGAGGATTGTATCCCAGCCCTTTTTTCTAATTCGATCCTTGTTTTACTTATTGGTCCTGCAGATGAAAAAATACCTTTTGCATTTTTAATTTTTTGTTTGATTTCATCTGGAAGTTTTTTGTATGCATTAAAACCTGATGAAAAAATAGTATTTCCTTGACCTTTAGGAATTTCAATACCAAGTAGACATGTAAATCTAGGCCTATCTTTCTCTAAATAAGAGGTATCTTGATGTAACCAAGATCCTCCAAAAGCTAAACTTTTATCGGTAGGTTTTCGTTCTAGAACATTAATATAGGGAAAGTTTTCTAATCCTTTTAATCTAGGATATTCTACTAGCTGACCAATTGACTCAGCAAAAGCTTGATAAGCATTGGAGTCAATGTTTTGCTTTTTAATAAAAATTACTCCAAATTTTTTAAGTATATTTTTAATTTGTTCTATTAAATCTTTGTTTAGCAGATTTAGATTTATATCGTTTATATAGGCACCTACGTTATTTTTTCCTGGTGAAATTTTTATAGTATCCATTATTTTATTGGTTTTATAATTGAAGGATCATTTTTAGCAGGATTATTAACTGCTGTCGATATTTCAAAAAATTTTAATTTTGGTGGGGTTACATTATTTAAAAAATCAACCGCATTATTATTCAAATTAAAGTAATTGTTGATTTGAGATTTTTGAATAATGAGAGGTTGCCGATGATGTATGTCTGCATTTTTTTCTTCAGCACTTTTAGTAATTACACAAAACTGTCCGTTATCGTGAATACCTGCTAAAAAAATATCTTGATCATCAACTTTAGTAAAATAATAAGGTATTTTTTTATTCTCAGTCTTTTTCCACTCGTAGTAACCGGAGCAAGGAATTATAGCTCTTGAATTTACAATTAATTTTTTAAAACTTACTTTTGTATCTATGCCCTCTAACCTTGCATTATGAAGGCTTTTAAAGTCTTCCTTTGCCCATGAAGGTTTTATCCCCCAAGTTGTCATTTCTAAGTATTTTCCGTTTGAAGCCGATTTAATTACTGGATATTTACTTCCCGGTGAACAATTAAAATTATCTTGCTCTAAATCAACATTTATATTTTTCTTAACTAAACTATTAGCTACTAGTAAAGTTGATTTTTTTACGGCGTATCTTCCACACATTATTTATTTTTCTTTTCTCTCTTAAGTTTTCTTTTTTCTTTAAGATTAAGTTTAGCTTTTTTCATAAAGCTACGATCTTTCTGACTTTTACCTGAATACCTTTTAGACATAATTATAACTCTCTTACTAATTTTCTAACTCTATTCATATGTTTTTCAAATTTTTCTTGAGACATTCCAGGTAGTACCTCATAAAATCTTAAATAATTAGTTTTCATGTCTCCAAGTTTAAGAACCCCAGCTTTTATTCTTCTAAAAGGTATATTTTGAAACCATGTTTGTATTGAAAACCAGTTACCACCATAGGTCATAGACATAATCGCTTTTTTTCCTTTCATTGCACCAGCCACAGGGTATCCCCAATTTCCTACTAGTCTTTTAAAAGAAAAAAACCATTTTGGCGCAAGAACAAGATCAATCCAGTTTTCTAAAATAGCCGTTGCTCTTAAATTGTAGCATGGAGATATCATAAATAGAATGTCACTATTTTCTAATCTTTTCCTATAATCTATAATTTGTTCACTTGGTTCAGATCCATCAAAAAAAGGAATAGGCTTTTCTTCATGTAAATTTATTAAATCGATTTGATAACCTTTTTTTTTCGCTTCATCTATAAAAGTGTCCCTAATTGAAGCATTAAAACTTTTTTTTGTGTCGTGGTGACCGTAAACTATAAATATTGTTTTTGACATTTTATTCCTCTATACCATCATCATTTTTAGTTTTTCTAATTAAGAATCCTGCACCTACTCCAACAGACAACGCAGACACAATCCAAGAATATTCTTGTTCACTAAACAGAACTAAGAGACCAAAGCCTATAATGATCACTCCTAATAGTTTATTATCCATTGACAATTATAACCCTTATATTAAAGTTTGAAAATCCATATGTCATGGAAAAAAAGACTCTGCATCTACATGCAGGACTCTATAAAGAGTTACAAAGTAGGTTGAAAGAAAGGAGATGTGATGGATAGATTTTCACGTTTGCTTGGTGAGTTCAGCCGAAAAAAGTCAGAGGCTAAACTTGCAAGGCAGCTTAATAAATCAGTCGAAGCACCAGAGGCTTATGCCAATGGAACAAGCGGCTATTTAATTAAGGAGGGCAAAAATGCTGGAAAAGTACTTAAGCATTTAAAAACTGATAAAAATAAACTTTAATCTTTATAGAGAGGGGCTTTAAAACCCCTCTCAAATCTTTAATAATCTCATAGATGGAAAAACAAAATTTCTATGATCTGAACTTTAATCAACTGAAAGCTTTTTTAGTTGAGAATATGAAGATTGATTCCAAAAAAGCTAAAATGAGGTCTCAACAACTATTTAATGCAGTTTATAAAAAGAATATAAAAAATTTTGATGAGCTAACTACTTTTGGGTTAGAGTTAAGAAAGCAAATTAAAGATATAATAAGTTTAGACAAACCAAAAATTATAGATGTTCAAAAATCTAAAGATGGAACAATTAAATTTCTTTTAGAACTTAAAGACAAAAGAAACGTTGAGACAGTTCTTATACCAGACAAAAATCAAAGTAGATATACTATTTGTTTATCAGTATCAGTTGGCTGCTATCTTTCATGTGAATTTTGCGCAACGGCTCAAATTTCAAAAAAATTAGTAAGAAATCTTTCTCCAGGTGAAATTATTTCTCAAATTATTTTATGTAAAGACTACATAAATGATTGGTCAACAAACAAACAAATTACAAATCAAGTTTATATGGGTGAGGGAAGTCCTTTTTTAAATTTGGACAATGTTAAAATTGCTATAGAAAATTCAAAAAATAAAGATGGTTTAGATTATGGAAGAACAAGAATAACAGTAAGCACTGTGGGGGTTGGAATTAAAAAAGATAATATAAATGCTATTGAGTGGGCTGCAAATGAACTAGATGTTTATCTTGCTTGGAGTTTACATAGTTCAATATCAAAGCATAGATCAGAATTAATGCCTATTAATGACAAGTATTCAATTAATTCATTAATACCTCAATTGAAAAAATATTATGAAAAAACAAAACTACCGATTTTTATTGAATGGATATGTTTAGATGAAAATTTAACAGACAATCACGCTAAAGAGCTAATTAAGATTATGAAAAAAGTACCTTCAAAATTAAATTTAATTGAGTTTAATCCACTTTCTAATAAAAATTTAAAGGCCGCTAGTCAGGAAAATATCGACAAATTTTCAAAAACTATTCAAGATGCAGGGTTTCTCTCTTTGTTTAGAAGAAGTAGAGGCAGGGATATCAATGCGTCATGTGGTTCTTTAGCAAATAAAAAAGCATAAAATAATTAAATGTTATATAATGCTATATGGATTCGATAGTAAGTTTAGTAATATTGTTGGTGTTAGCAGCCAATTTAGTTGGTTTGATTATATTATTAAAACGTAAGCAACCTGAACAAACTAACAACGAACAAATATTTAAAGATGAAGTAAATTCACTGAAGAATTCTTTCAGCCAATCTTTTGGATCTATGAGTAAGGAGATCGCAAAGGATATGACAGGCGCTCTTACTAAAGTTGATGAAAAAGTTTCTGTGTTTAATCAACAAGTTAGTGAATTGAATAAAAGCCAAGATAATTTTAGTAAAATTTTAAGTGGCGTTAAAACATATGGAACTCTTGCAGAATTTGGATTGGGTGCTCTTCTGAAAGATTTACTACCTGCATCACAATTCATAGCTAATGTTAAAATGAAGGAAGATACATCCGAAACAGTTGAATTTGCAATAAAACTCCAGGATGTTTTACTTCCTATTGATAGTCATTGGCCTGTAGAAAAATATAAAGCAATTGATGATGCTTATAATGCAAATGATAAAGAGGCTCAAGCAGAAGCGAGAAAAGATTTAGCTGCTGCTTTTAGATTAAAAGCTAAAACAGTGCATTCAAAATATATAGCTCCACCTAAAAGTACAGATTTTGCAATTGTATATGTACCTACCGAAGGATTGTTCTCTGAACTCTCAAGTTATAGAGATCCGAAAACAAAAGAATTATTATTACAAGAACTTAGAACAAAATTTAAAGTTACAATTTCAGGACCAAACACTTTATCCGCTTTGTTACAATCTTACCATTTAGGATTTCAAACATTAAAAGTTCAACAACATGCTACGCAAATTTATAGTGATTTAAGAAATATTAGTTCAAGATTTGAAAAGCATTTTGACGGAATTAAAGACTTAAGAAAGAAATTAGAACAGGCTATGGCAGCAACGGATGGTTTTGGTAGAGACGCAAGATCAATAATGAATACGCTTGGAAATATCAAAAATCCAGAGAAAATAACGGATTCCTTGAAAGAAAATCCAGAAAAGATAAAAGTTTTAAAGTAATCATAAACTATGTCTAACTTTGTCTTTTACGACTTTGAGACCAGTTCCTCTAATAAATATTGGGGTCAAATAATTCAAATCGGTGCGATTTTAACTAATGACAATTTGGAAGAATTAGATCGTTTTGACTCAAGATGCAGACTTAGCCCTGGAATAATACCTGAAGCTATGGCTTTAATAGTTAATAAAACTTCACCAAATATGTTAAAAAAATCTAATCTTTCTCATTATCAAATGATTAGACAATTTGTTGAAACATTAAAGAGATGGGGTAAAGCAACTTATATTGGGTTTAATAGTATAGAGTTTGATGAAGAATTTTTAAGATGCACCCTTTTTCAAACTTTGGAGTATCCATATATTACTAGCACAAACGGAAATACAAGAGGTGATGTTTTAAGTTTGGCTCGTGCAGCAAATCTATACTATCCCAATACTTTAAAAAACTCTGTTAATGAAAAAGGCAACGACGTTTATAAATTGGATCAAATGGCGCCTTTGAATGGAATTGATCATGGAGATGCTCATAGTGCCATAGGAGATGTCATAGCAACAGTAGGTATAGCAAAGTTAATTGCTAACAAAGCCCCTAATGTTTGGAAGGCTAGTATGCTGTCATTAGATAAAAATCAAACATTAAACTTGATTCAAAAAGAACTGCTATTTTGCACTAATGAATATTTTTATGGAAAAAGCAGACCTTATGTTCAAACTTTTATTTGCCAACATCCTCTATATCAGTGGCCTTTATGTTTTGATCTCAGGCACGATCCAAATATTTATTTAAAGATGCCAATTCAAGAACTTACAGCAGCTATGAAAAAACAACCAAAATTTATAAGAACCGTTAGACACAATAAACATCCAGTTATTATGAACCCTTCTTATGGTGATAGATTTGATGAATATAAGATGATTGGGACTAAAAAATTAGAAGCTAGAGCTAAGCTTATTAAAGATAACAAAGAATTTGCAGAAAAAATAATTTCTATAAAGCGTTCCGAAGTAGAAGAAAAAGAACAGTCTAAATCTCAAGAGGATTTGTATAACGAAGAAAGCATATATGCTAAATTTACTTCAGCTGAAGATAATAAGGTAATGCCCGAATTTCATAAAGCAGACTGGAGTAAAAAATTATCAGTGATAGCAAAATTTAATGATGAAAGACTTAAGTATTTTGGAAAAAAACTTCTTTATATGGAAAAACCTGAAATCTTAAGTAAGTCAGATTACAATTTAATTCATAGGGATACAGCGAAAAAACTCTTAAGCACTAATAATGAAAAATGGAATACAATCCCAAGAACTTATTCAGAAATAGACACCCTTAGAGCTAAGTTTGAAAAGGAGCAACAGCCTGAAAAATTAGTTATCCTAGATGAAATTAACGCATACGTTGAAGAGTTAGAAAAAATTTACTCTTCTGTCTAGTTGACTTTAAATCAAAAATATTTAATTAAAGTGTATGGCAACAAAAGCAATTACAGACGAAAGTTTTGATAACGATGTTATCAAATCAGATAAACCTACTATTGTAGACTTTTGGGCTGAATGGTGTGGCCCTTGTAAACAAATTGGTCCAGTTCTTGAAGAAATATCAGATGAAATGAAAGATCAAGTTATTATTGCAAAACATAATATTGATCAAGAGCCAAACACTCCTACCAAGTATGGAATTAAAGGTATACCGACTATGCTGTTATTTAAAGGTGGTGAGTTAAAGGCAACTAAAGTAGGAGCAACTACAAAATCAAATATTGTTTCTTGGATTAAAGAAAATATCTAGTTTTTATTTAATATATTCCCACATAAATACAGAGAACCAAAAACGCAAATTATCTTCTTTTCTTTAGAAGTTATTCTTTTAAGCGCATCCTCAAAACTTTTAGTGGTTTCTGATCTGAAGTTGTTGTTTTTTGCAATTTTGAATAATAGTTGATTTGACAAAGCAGCAGACTCATTCTCTATTGGAATAGTTATAATTTTCTTAAATATTCCTTTGAATTCTTTAATAAATTTATCTGGATCCTTGTTTTTAGTCATGGCCCAAATGCCATAAATTGGAAATTTTAAAGTTTTAAGATAATTTGCTAAGTTTTTTGCGCTTGTTTGTGAATGGCACCCATCAATTAAAAGCTTTTCGTTTTTATTTATTTTTTTTATTAATTTTCCTCTATTTATATAATCTATCCTAGCTTCAAACTTAATTTTAGGAATAGTTTTTATAATTACCTGTTTATCAACTTTCAAATCTAAAGCGATTTTAATTGCTAAACAAAGATTTTCTAATAAGCCTTTTGAATGAATATATTTCGTATTTAATTTAATCTTAGTATTCTTATCTTTATAATAAAAATTATTATTTAGTTTAATTAATTTCCAAGAATTTGAATATTTAATTAAACTGCTGTTTTTTGTTAATAATTTTCTAATTCTTTTCAAAACAACAGGTTTTTGCTTACCAATATAAATATTAGTAAAATTGTTTAAAAAACCAACTTTTTGAAAAATAACTTCATTTAAAGTTTTCTTTTTTAAAAAATTCAGGTGTTGTTTATTTATATTCACTACGGCTTGTATCTTTGGAAAATCAAAAACATTAGTGGAATCTTTTGCAAATAATGCTCCAGCTTCAATAAGATTAAAGTCGTTATTTATTTTTGCTGCATTTACTATGAATATTACTGTTAAAACTTCGAATACTGTAAGATTGATTTTTTGTTTTTCAATAATTTTTATTGTCTGTTTTATTTCTTTATAACTTAGAAAATTATTTCCCATCCAAAAACGTTCCCTAATATCTTTTAAACTTGGTGAAATATAAGCAGACGTTTTCTGATTATTTGCCTCAATAAAGTATTTCAAAGATGTTAATAATGAATATTTCCCATCACTTCCTATGATATTGACAACGTTTTTTAATTTTTTTTCTGGATGATTTAACTTCCTTAATACTAACCTTATTCTTTTAAGGTCAAAATTTATAGTTTTATTAAAAAGTTTATTTTTAACTAGCTGATTGTAAAGGCTTATCGATTGTGACATTAGATGAGTCGTTTTTAGCCTGTGCTTCTGCTTTTTTCAATAATACATTTAGTAAAGTACCAATAGTTGAATTTAAATATTTTCTCTCAACCACAAGATCTATGCCACCATGATCTTTAACATACTCTGCTGTTTGAAATTCCTCAGGTAAATTTTCTCTAACCGTATCTTCAATAACGCGTCTACCTGCAAAACCAATAGTTGCTTTAGGTTCAGCAATTAAAATATCCCCAAGCATAGCCCAGGAAGCAGTTACACCTCCTGTAGTTGGATTTGTTAATACAACAACGTAAGGGATATTTTTTTTCTTTAATTCATTAACAGCTAGGGTGGTCCTAGACATCTGCATTAAAGCTATAGACGAT
>CACNJC010000012.1 GCA_902620585.1 uncultured Pelagibacteraceae bacterium
ATTATAATTTGATTATTTGAAACCTTAGAATAAATGATTTTTTCAAACCCTAAATTTTCCACAAGATCAATTTTTACTTCAAATTTTATTTCATTATCGCTTTTTAAACTTATATCCTCAGGTCTAATGCCGATATATATCTCATCTTTAAATTCTAAATTTTCAAAAGTTATTTCATTATTGAATAAGTGCAAAATGTGTGAATTAGTAATGTGCTCTTTGTTAATCTTAATTATATTCATTTTTGGTGATCCAATAAACTCTGCAACAAAAATATTATTTGGATCTGAATAAATCTCATTTGGTGTTCCATACTGTTCGATGTTTCCTTTGTTTAGAACTACAATTCTATCAGCTAATGTCATCGCTTCAACTTGATCATGTGTTACATAAATTATATTTGAATTCATTTTTTTATGTAGCTTGGATATT
The DNA here is from genome assembly GCA_902620585.1 of uncultured Pelagibacteraceae bacterium. GTDB lineage: Bacteria > Pseudomonadota > Alphaproteobacteria > Pelagibacterales > Pelagibacteraceae > Pelagilacustribacter. The sequence goes on from CACNJC010000012.1 coordinate 433, forward strand.
TCAACTCTCATTTCAGATCGTAAAGCAGCATCAAGGTTTGATAATGGTTCATCAAATAAGAAAACTTTAGGATTCCTTGTGATTGCTCTACCAATTGCAACTCTTTGTCTTTGTCCGCCTGATAGCTGTTTAGGCTTCCTTTCAAGTAAATCTTCTATTTGAAGTATAGCAGCAGCACTATTTACTTTTTGGCTGATTTCATTTTTTGGAATTTTTTCCATTTTTAAACCAAAAGCCATATTTTCAAAAACATTCATGTGTGGATACAGAGCGTAGGATTGAAAAACCATTGCTATTTCACGTTTAGAAGGAATTAGATTATTTATTAGTTTATTATCTAAATAAATTTCTCCTATATCAACTGACTCTAAACCTGAGATCATTCTTAAAAGAGTAGACTTTCCACAACCTGATGGACCAACTAAAACAATAAATTCTCCATGATTTATTTTTATATCAAATTTATTTATTACCTTGTTTGTTCCAAAACTTTTTTCAATATTTTTTAGTTCAATAGATGCCATAAAAAATTTTCAACCTAGAGTTTAATTTAAATATTTTAGATTTTATTTTAACCAAAAATCAACGTTAATCTAAAATTTGCTTAGCCGCCATATTTTTTTTGAAGGTTTTATTATTTCTGCAAGTTTGTTACAATTTTCATGAAAATTAATAATGATGGGGAGTATAATGAAAAAAATATTAATATATATATTTGCTTTTTCATTTTTTGTTAACTCAAGTTATGCCGGAATTACGTTCTGGACAACTGAAGTTCAACCAGAAAGAATGGAAAAACAAAAATCAATGGCAAAGGCTTTTGAGTCGAAAACTGGTATTAGTGTTGAAGTAATACCCGTTGAAGAAAAAGATCTTGGAACAAGAGCTACTGCAGCCGCAGCAGCCGGAAATCTTCCAGATGTGATTTATCACACTTTGCAATATGTTTTACCTTGGGCTGAAGCAGGCATATTAGATGTAGATGCAAATAATGATGTTGTTAAATCATTGGGAAAAAAAACATTTGCACCAGGTGCATTAAATATGGCTAAGAAAGGTGGAAAAATTGCAGCTGTTCCAGTTGATGGGTGGACACAAATGGTTGTTTATAGAAAAGATTTATTTGCAAAAGCTGGTTTAGAACCACCAACATCATATGCAAATATAATTAAAGCTGTAAACGCATTATCAAGTAATGACATGTTTGGCTTTGTAGCTGCTACTAAAACAGATGAAAACTTTATGAGTCAAGTACTTGAGCATGTACTTTTAGCAAATGGAGTTAACTTTGTTAAAAAAGGTGGGACTAAAAAACAAGGTAAAGCTTTAAAGAATTCTTTAGAATTTTATAAAGTAATTGCTAAAGCAAGTCCTCCAGGAGAATTATTCTGGAAACAATCTAGAGCTTTATACTTTGCTGGAAAAACGCCAATGGTTATTTGGTCACCATTTATAATGGACGAGTTAGCGGGATTAAGAGACTCTGCTCCTCCAACAATAAATAGCGATCCTACATCACCAGAGCTAGCATCTAAAACTGGTTTTATTACTAATTTTAGTGGACCTAATAATAAAAAAGGAGCTGCTTGGGCTGACGTAAGATACTTTGGAATAACAGCTGATGCAGATACTGATGAAGCTAAAAAATTCATAGAATACTCAATGAGTGATGGATATACAGCGACATTAGGAATTGCTCCGGAAGGAAAATTCCCTGTAAGAAGAGGAAACAAAAGTGACCCTAGTGCTTACACGAAAGCTTGGAGTAAATTACCTGTAGGTGTTGATAGAAAAGCACCATTGACTGATCTTTACTCTGCAGATGTTATTGATAACATTGTTGCTGGTTTAGATACCGCAAACAGATGGGGTGTTAAAGAAGGTGAACTTTCTCGAGCATCAAAAATCATTAATTCTCAGTTTTTAAATAGAATCACTAGAGAATATATTGATGATCAAATCTCAGTTGATGAAGCGGTTAAGAAAATTAACGCTGAATTAGCTAAGTTTTAAATAATGAATTTATAAAGAGCGGATAATAAAGTATTATTCGCTCTTTATTATGAGCAATACATTATTAAAATTAGAAAAAAGAACTGCTTACACTTTAGTACTGCCTGCAGTCCTTTTAGTTTTTGCGATTGTTTTATTTCCTATATTTGCAAATGTTTGGATCAGTTTTAAGAACATTGAGTTAAAAGATATTAGAATTCCTGAACCTAGAGTAAAGAAAATTGTTAAATTAATTTCAGAAAATCAATCAGAATTAAAAATTATTTATAAATTAAGAAATAGTTCGTTAATCCAAGAAATAAGAAATGTTCAGTTCCAAGATAAATTTCCAAAAGATATTTCACCAATTAATTTAGATTCAAGATGTAATTTTCAATCCAAAAAAGTGATTTGCAATTTTGGAAACTGGGAGGCAAAATATAGAAAAAATTTTGAGATAATTATAAGAAATGATAATAGTGAAACAATTGATGTTAAATTAATTAAATCTCAAAAACCGATTTTAAGTGGAAAAGCAGATAATCCACTATTATCTACAAATTTTACTTTAGAAAATTTTAAAAAGGTTTTTTATGAAAATAATTTTGTTGAATTGCTTTTAACTACCTTTTACTTCACTTTTTTTGGTACTGTTGGTGCAATTATCTTTGGAATTTTAGCAGCACAATTAGTTAACCAAAATATTCAAGGTCGAACTTACATGCGAGGTATTTTACTTTTTCCTTATGTGGGTCCTGTTGTAGCTTTGGCTTATACTTGGACTTTGTTATTAGATCCAAATAGTGGAACATTAAATGCGTTACTGGTTAATTTTAATATTATAGAGAAACCAATAAATTTATTGGGCCAAAAATACATAACAATGAGTATTTTAGGTTTTGAATTTAAATTAAGACTAGCTTTAACTACAGTAATATTTTTTGAAATTTGGCGTTATTTTCCTCTTGCTTTTCTTTTTATTTTAGCAAGGTTGCAAGCAATACCGCAAAGTTTATATGAAGCTGCGGATGTAGATGGAGCAAGCCCAATCCAAAAATTTATTCATATAACTTTGCCTCAAATCACAGCAATAATTTCAATTTTATTCATGATTAGGTTTATTTGGAACTTTAATAAATTTGAGGATATTTTTTTATTAACGGGTGGTGCATCAGGAACAAGAACACTTCCCATTAACGTTTATCAACAAGGGTTTGCTGTATCAGATATTGGGATGGGCTCTGCTGTCTCTATTGTGATTGTGATGTTACTTATCAGTTTTATGGTTATCTATTTTAGATTAATTGGAAAAAGGGCCAATGAAATATAAATCTTTGGGAATATTTCTAATAATATCGTCTTTTTTTCTGACATGTATTTTATCAATTTGGAAGATCATGTCCACCTTACAGGGTTTAAGTTTTACTAATTTAAACATCACACAAGTTTTCTCAATTGGTATCCTGTTATCTTTAGCCTTTGTCTTAATTGGTAATAAGATTAATCACTTAATAAAAATTTTTTCATTATCGTTTATATTTTCAATTGTATATTTTTACTTAAATGAGACTTCTCCATATTGGTATGCTTTTGGGGTTTTCTTAGTCACTTTATTTTTTATGAACAAACTCAAAAAATATAGCATGGAGTCCTTGAAGGAAGATTTCATATCTGAAAAGATTATTTTTGATTTTATCACCTTGTTTGGCATTGTCTTCTTTGCATTTGTAATTTTATTTCCATTTTATATTATGCTGGTAACAAGTTTTAAAACTCAGATAGCTTTATTGGTAAATCCTTTAGACTTTAGTTTAGATTTGACAAAAAGTTTAACTGACTTATTCAGGTCTTATTTTGTAATTTTTGATACTTATAATTTTGGCAGATACATTTTAATTAGTTCGGCTGTTTCAATCGGAACAGTTATTGTTACATTGTTATTTGCAATACCTGCAGCCTATGCAGTTGCCAGATTAAATTTTTTTGGTAAAAATTTTTTATCAACCTCAATTTTAATCATTTACATGTTTCCAGCTATAGTCTTAGTGATTCCATTATATACTGTGTTTAGTCAACTTGGATTAAGAAATTCAATTTTTGGTTTATTGATAGTTTATACAGCAACAACTTTGCCTGTCGCTATCTATATGTTGCAAGGATATTTCAAAAGTATTCCAAAAGAAATTGAAGATGCAGGAATTATGGATGGTCAGAATTGGTTTGGTATAATTTTAAAGATTATTATACCTCTCAGTTTACCAGCGATTGCATCCGTCGCTTTGTATGTTTTTATGATTGCTTGGAATGAATTTCTTTTTTCATTAATGTTTTTAGATAGTCCTAAATCTTTTACATTATCAAGAGCTATTCAGTATCTAAGTGGGGATGCAGAAACTCCACGTCAATATTTAATGGCTGGATCTGTTATAGTCACTCTACCGGTGCTTTTTATTTTTGTATATTTTGAAAAATATTTGGTAAGTGGCCTTACTTCAGGTGGTGTTAAAGGGTAGTTCTATATGAAAAAAATATTTATTATTTTAAGATTTTTAATCATACTCATCTCTGTTAATTTAATGTTTATTAGCAAAGCCTTTAGTAATCTAGATAGTAAAGTACTAAAATTTAATAGATGGCTTAATTTGAATGGTTATGATCAGTATTTAGATAAAACAGGTGATCCTGTTGATATACTGTATGACAGATCACTTTGTAAACCTACAATAACTTGGAGATGCTTTGGAGCTGACGGAAAAATAATACTAGATAAGGATCGTAAATCTACTCCAATTTATCCTAATAATTTAAAACTTAAATTAAATAGAAAAAAAAATAACATTGCATTTCAACAAAATCCTAACAGAGACACACTTATTTATTATTTATGGAACGCCGCATTTAGAAATGTGGACAATTATGAGATTAAACCTTCTACAAAACCATATGAATTTAAATTTAATTTAATTGATGATCAATTTGTAAAAAAACAAATGAAAACAAAAGGCATAATTAGTTATTTATACTTTCAAGAAGGCCAAATTTTAATTGACGAAATTTCTCCCAAAGAACAAATGGGTGAATTTATAAATAATGAAACAAAATTTTACTCAATGTCAATGGGGAAGTCTATAACTTCTTATATTTTAGGTCATGCTATATGTGGTGGATACATCGACGGAGTTGACGCTAGAATTAATGATTGGCCTCCAATTGAAAATACACTTTATCACAATCAAAAGTTAATTGATTTTTTGAATATGAGTACAGGTGACCAAAAATATATAGATGAATTTATAAAAAATGATGGAACTTTTATAGAGGGTCCATCACATAAGTATGAAAACGAAAGTATTGCCAGATCTACAAACCTTTTTTTTCAAGGCTCTGTAAAAACAAAAAGTAGATATTATTATAATGGATTTATGACACAAATTATTACCAATTATACAAAATATAAAACAGGTGATGATTACAATAAACTATTAAAAGAGATTTTTGTAGATAAGGTAAAAATTAAATATAGCATTTTTCCTACATATTCTAATTCAGATGCACCAGAAGAGAGTGGAATCTTGCACCCAAATTTACGTGTAAGCAGATATGATTGGTTGAGAATTGCAAAAGCAATGATGGATGATTATCAAAACGATACTTGTGTGGGTAAATATCTAAAAGAAATTCACAAAAGAAGGGTGCCTAAAAATTTAAATAAAAAACACATGAGTGAACCTCATTATAATCGAACAAAATCTTATGGTGGCCAATTCCATTTTGATTATCCGGGATTAAAAGACAAAGCTGTTTTTGGAATGGGAGGCTATGGAGGACGTGCAATTTTAATTGATATGGAAAATTCAAGAATAGTGGTCCTTAATTCACTTCACTATAATCATGATAAATTTAAATATAACCATAAAAAACTTTTAATAGATCCGATTAAAAATGGTAAATAAATATCCCATAAAATATTGGAAAACTTGCACATGACTTGTACATACGGAGATAATAAATTATTTTTTTACTTCTTTAAAACTCTTGTGTAGTAATATACTAACAATAACAATAAAAATAACGACGTGCCCTCGTGGTGAAATTGGTAGACACAAAGGACTTAAAATCCTTGCCCTTTTGGGAGTGCCAGTTCGAGTCTGGCCGAGGGCACCATAGAACCATATGAGCTTAAGGTTAAAAAAAATATTTCCTAATTTTTATAAAAAAATCAAATTAATAGAAAACAAAATCCCTGCAAAAATAGAGTTTTGGGATAAAAGAAAATATAAAGTTACAAGAAAAATCAAAACATTCTTTAAACCATGGAAAAGTTATCCAAGACTAAGAGCAGAGACTGAAACAGTATTTGAAAATTATAATGGAGGTGATTTTATTGATGTCGGAGCTTATCATGGTTTTTACTCATTTCTTTTATCCCCAAAAGCAAATAAATTAGATAAATTTATAAATTGCGAACCAGATATGGAAGCTCAAAATGATTTAGTTGAAAATTTAAATATACTTAAAAATGTTTTTAAAAATATTAAATTTTCAATAATAACAGACCCTATTAGCAATGGTGAAGATGTGGTAACTATAGACACGGTATATGGTCATCCAGTTTTTTTAAATCAAGATAATTTATCAAAAGAGAATAGACTTAAAAAAAAGATTAAATCAACTACAATTGACTCACTTGTAAAAAGATTATCTTTAAATCCAAAATTTATTAAAATAGATGTTGAGGGTGCCGAGATAAATGTTCTTAAAGGTATGACAAAAACATTAAATAATTTCAGACCGTTAATAATGATAGAAAAGCATCCAACATTACTACCTAAAAACTTGACTATTGATCAAATAAACAGTTTTTTAATCGATCACAATTATAATCTTTTTAAACAAATATCTAAAGAAGATATTGCTATAAATGAATTATGGGCTCATAAAGGAAATCTCAAACAAAATTAAATAAATGAGAAGACAACTTATTAGATTTTTAAAAAAAAAGTTTTCAAAAAAAATTGTTAGTGAATTAGAAAAAAGACTAATTTTTTACAAAAAAAATAGTTTAAACTTTGAAAAAGTATTAGATATTGGCGCTCACAATGGCGAATGGAAAGAACTCTTTCAAAAAGTTTTTCCTGAGAGTCAAATTCTTATGATTGAGGCCAATAGAGATAAAGAAGAAATTTTAAAAAAAAAAGGAAATTATATAATTGAGTTATTAGGCTCGAAAGATGATAAAGAAGTGGATTTTTATAAATGTATAGATAATAGAATTGATACTGGCAATAGTATTTTTTTTAGAGCAAACATCTATGAAATTTAATCCTGAAAAAAGAAAGACAAAACGATTAAGCACAGTAATAAATTCAAATGAAAAGTTTGATCTCATTAAAATAGATGTGCAAGGTTCAGAATTAGAGGTAATAGAAGGAGGTAAAGAGATAATAAAAAATGCAAATTTTCTAATGATTGAACTTTCATTACAAAACTATAACAAAGGTGCACCTAAATATTTAGAAATAATAAACAAATTAATAGAGTATAACTTCGAATTAATTGATATATTTGACTTAAATTATAGGAACGATGTTTTGATTCAATTTGATGGCATTTTCAAAAATAAAAGTAAAAATTTAATTAACTTTGATAAACTGATTAAGTAAATGAATAAAATCACAATAATTGCAGATAATAATAAAAAATCAAAAAAAATAAAAAAATTCTTATTAAGTAAAATAAAATCAAATTTTTTAAACAGACCTAATCTAGTCATTGTTATTGGAGGAGATGGTTTCATGCTCCAAACACTAAAAAAAAGTAAGAGAAAATCAAACTTATATTATGGAATTAATTCTGGAAACTATGGTTTTTTAATGAATAAATTTTCAAGAAAAAATACTATAAAAAACATCCTGAAGTCAAAAATTACATCTATTTCACCTTTAAAAATGAAAGTGATTTCAAACAACAAGTTGAAATCCTTTTTAGCAATTAATGAAGTATCAGTGTTAAGACAAAGTAGACAAGCGGCTTTTTTGTCAATTAAGACTGGTACAAAATTTATTATAAAAAGATTAATCTCTGATGGGGTTCTAGTTTCTACACCTGCAGGAAGCACAGCTTATAATTTATCTGTCAATGGACCAATCTTAAATTTAAATTCAAAAAAAATTTCTATTGCTCCTATAAGTGCATTTAGACCAAGAAGATGGAAGGGAAAAATTGTTAGCGAGAGATCTTTAATAGTTATAAAAAATTTAAATCCAAAAAAAAGACCTATCAGCGCTGTGGCAGATAATATCGAAACAAGAAATGCTAGAACAATAACGATTACAAGTCACAATAAAGTTAAATTTAAGCTTTTATACGACACAAATAGCAGTCTTCAAAAAAAGATTAAATTAGAGCAATTGAGAAAAGAAGTTAGGTAATGGTGCCCTCACACGGACTCGAACCGCGAACCTATTGATTACAAATCAATTGCTCTACCAATTGAGCTATGAGGGCTTAAATGACTTCATAATTTAAATTAATTTATTCTTCAAGCACTATTTGCCTTTTACTTTAAATTGTTTAAAGATTCTAAGTCTAATATACTATTGTTATGTTTAAAATTTTAAATAAAATTCATTTCAGTGCAAACAAAAATAAAATGCAAAGTATTGCTAGCACAAAAGTAGCAATTGAATATTTTAATTCATCAAAATCAAAAAATTTGAAATTTCTTTTAAATGAAAGATTTGGATGGATGAATAAGTTTATAAATGAGGAGGAAAAAGGGATCGAAGTTGGATCAGGAGCTGGATTTGCAAAATTTTTTATCTCTAATAAAAATTTTAAGACGTCTGATTTAAGTGATGATGAACATTTGGATTTTAAAAATGTTGATGCTCAAAATACAAAATTTGAAGATAGTTCTTTTGACTATGTCATAGCTTCAAATATGATTCATCATGTTCCATTTCCTATTAAATTTTTTAAAGAAATGAATAGAATCTTAAAAAAAAATGGCAAACTGATTATTTTTGAACCTTATTGTTCTGTAATTTTACAAGTAATGACTATTTTAATGAAACATGAAGGTTTCGATTTTACTGTAAACGTATGGGATGACAAAAATCCCAAAAGCGAAGAAACAAATGTTTGGAACGGAAATATAGCTGTAACAAATTTAATTTTTGATAATAGTGATGAGTTTAATAAAAATTTGGGAAATCTTTTTTCAATTGAATATGAAAAATTAACTGAATGTTTTATATTTTTAAATTCAGGTGGCGTGACTTCAAAAACTTTTCATATACCTATGCCAAACTTTCTTTTAAAGATACTTAATTTATTTGATAATTTTCTTGTTTCACTTTTCCCAAGTATTTTTTGTATGGGTAGAAGAATTGTTTTAAAAAAAGTAAATTAAAAAAAGTATCTGCTTTAATTCTTAAACCAAACTTGAGTAATAAACTTTTGCAATTATTAATAGTGTAGCAAAGTAAAAAACTAGGAAAGAGGAATTAAGATAATTTAGTTTTACCTTAGTTTTTAAAATCATAAGAACTAGTATGATTATAATTGGATCAAAATATTCCTGCATTAAAGGCCAAATGATTAGTGAAAGAATAAAGTAAAATGATAAAATTAAATAATCGCTTAGAAACTCAATATAAAGTAAAATTACCACCCAAGATAAAAAAAACATTAAATAAGTAAACATTTCTCTAAATAGGATGTCTTGAAAAAAGAGATCAGCAATTTTCTTTACAACGCCTAAACCAACCCAATAATCATCTATTGTAAAAGATTTAAAATCTATATTCGAATACATATAAAAAATATAAATCAATGGTAATATTAAAAGAGCAAGTTTTACTTTATTATTTAAAAAATCTTTCAGCATTTGGAAGATATTTTTCTTTTTAAAAAACAAGAAGGGAAAAAGATAGAATCCAATAATCGAACTGACGTAACCTAAATGATATACATATAAGTCATTTATCCTTGAGATGTTTGTTATAGTGTTCGGGTTTGCTGCTTGAGTTTTTGGTGCAACTATTCCGTTCCACTCAAGAATCAATAACAGATAAGGTATGCCAAAAGTAAGATATAATAAAAAAGATAAAAATTTTTCTTTAAACAATATTTTGCTTTTCATAATATAAAAAAAACAAATTATTGTGATGATTAAAAGTTTTAAATCAAAATAAACACTCAAAGAACTAAAAAAAATTATAGTAAATAAATAAAAATATTTTTGTGTTATTGAGATATTTTTTTCTATAAACAAATTTAGAAAAAGTAAACTTATCAAAGATGTAATTAATCCATAATTTTCGTTCAATGCCCAATATGCAGAAGTTCTATAATAAGGACTTAATAAGATAACGCTTGATAATAATAAAATTATTTCTTTATTAGTCTCTGGAAACCTTTTTTTTAAACATAAATAAATAAAAACTGGACCTATAAAAGATAATAAAAAAATACTAATTCTATATTTTTCATATTCGAACATGAAAGGATTTAGAAAACTATTAAGAATATAAATTAAAGGTGTTCTGTTACCAAAAAAATCGCTATGGTGAATTGCTTCTTTTAAAGAATTGTTTTTAAAAATTTCTATATTATTAAGTATCCAAGTAATGTCACCATTGTAACCTCCCGAACCTGCAGAATTTTCATCAAAATAAAATCCATAAAAAAAAGAAAAGATAATTAAAGAAAAAATTACATATACGATATTTTTTTTTGTTAGAAATTTATTCATTATTTTTTAAATAATAATCTATATAATGGCAAACTATAGAGACTGAATTAGAAACATTTAGACTTTCAACTTTTTTGTTTATATTAATTTTAAAAATAAAATCGGAAATTTCTAAAGTCTTATGTTTAAGGCCAGAACCTTCAGAACCAAACAATAAGATATTTCTTCCAGTCCATTTATGTGAAGTAAAATTTTTTTCTGCAGATGCATCAAATGCACTTACCCAAAAATCATGATCTTTTAAAAATTTTAAAGTGGTTTTAATATTTGAAACTTGAAATATATTCATGTGTTCTGCGCTACCGCTAGCACTTCTATAAAGTAGTTTGCTTTTGAATGGAAAAGATCTTTCCCTAACTATAATTCCATCTATATTAAACGATGTTGCAGATCTAATAATTGATCCAATATTTCTTGGATCCGTGACATTTTCTAATGCTAAAAAATTAATATTTTTCTTGTTATTAGTTTTAATAAAATCTTTGAGCGTAATCTCTTCCAATTGTTCGACTTCAGCAATAAATCCTTGGTGAGCTATTTCATCTTTTCCGCATAAATTATCTAACTCCTTTCGAGATTTATAAAAAACATGTACATTTTTTAACAAATTTAAAGATTGATTTTCCTTATTAAGTTTTTTTTGAGAGTCCTCAGTCAGAAAAACCCTTTCAACTTTTCTTAGTGGATTTTTTAAGGCTTCAGTAACAGCATGCCTACCTACTATTAAAAATGTCGTTTTTTTCATATTTTTTAAGCAATTTTTTTTAAATAATTAGCATATTTCAAGGAAAAATGATTGATTGCAATTATTTCACAAAAGCTTATAAAACCCTTGTTGTTAAATACTTTTTAAGTTAGTGGGTATCCCTAAGTTTAAAAAAATGGAGGGGTACCAAAGCGGTCAAATGGGGCGGGCTGTAAACCCGTTGACTTCGGTCTTCGAAAGTTCGAATCTTTCCCCCTCCACCAAACTTTGAAGTAATTGATGATTAAGAGCGAGATAAGTTTGGATATTGCGGGTGTAGTTCAATGGTAGAACGCTAGCCTTCCAAGCTGGATGTAAGGGTTCGATTCCCTTTACCCGCTCCAAAAAAAAATTAAAATAAACAAGTGAGGAAAAAATAAAATGTCAAAAGAAAAGTTTCAACGAAACAAACCCCATTGTAACATTGGTACAATTGGACACGTAGACCATGGAAAAACAACTTTAACCGCTGCAATAACAAAAGTGTTATCTGAAGCAGGTGGAAAATCTAGCGCAAACTTTGTTGCTTACGATCAAATAGATAAAGCTCCAGAGGAAAAAGAGAGAGGTATTACAATTTCAACAGCACACGTTGAATATGAAACTGAAAAAAGACATTATGCTCACGTAGATTGTCCAGGTCACGCTGACTATGTAAAAAATATGATAACAGGAGCAGCTCAAATGGATGGCGCAATCCTAGTTGTAAATGCTGCCGACGGACCAATGCCTCAAACAAGAGAGCACATTCTTTTAGCTCGTCAAGTTGGTGTTCCTGCAATAGTGGTGTTTTTAAATAAAATAGATACAGTTAAAGATAAGGAACTAGTTGATTTAGTAGAAGAAGAAATTAGAGAACTTTTAACTTCTTACAAATTTCCTGGAGATAAAATTCCAATTGTAAAAGGCTCAGCTTTAAACGCAGTTGAAGGTAAAGATGAAGCAACTGGTAAAAATGCAATTATGGAACTTATGAAAGCCGTGGATGATACTATCCCTCAGCCTAATAGACCTAAAGACAAACCTTTCTTAATGCCTGTTGAAGATGTTTTTTCTATTTCAGGAAGAGGAACAGTGGTTACTGGAAGAGTTGAGTCAGGAGTTATTAAAGTTGGTGAAGAAATTGAAATTGTTGGAATTAGGGATACCAAAAAATCAGTTTGTACCGGCGTAGAAATGTTTAGAAAACTATTAGATAGCGGAGAAGCTGGAGATAACATTGGAGCTTTGTTGCGAGGTGTAGAAAGAGAAGACGTTGAAAGAGGTCAAGTTCTTTGTAAACCAGGATCAATTACGCCACACACTGAATTTGAGTGTCAGGCTTATATTTTAAAAAAGGAAGAAGGTGGAAGACATACCCCTTTCTTTACAAAATATAGACCTCAATTTTATTTCAGAACTACTGATGTAACTGGTGAAGTTACTTTACCATCAGGTACAGAAATGGTTATGCCCGGTGACGATGGAAAGTTTTCAGTGAAATTGATTACTCCTATTGCGATGAGTGAAAAATTAAACTTCGCAATCAGAGAAGGTGGTAAAACAGTTGGAGCTGGGGTAGTAACCAAAATTATTAAATAAACGCTTAGGAGCGTAGTTCAATTGGTAGAGCGCCGGTCTCCAAAACCGGAGGTTGTGGGTTCGAGTCCCTCCGCTCCTGCCAAAAAAAAATATGAAAAATCCTTTAAAATTTATACAGGAAGTAAAACAAGAAACTTTTAGAATAACCTGGCCAACTAAAAAAGATACTATGATGGGTGCCTTGATGGTATTTGGTTTAGCTTCTATTGCAGCAATCTTTTTTCTTATTTTAGATCAAATTTTAAGATTTTTACTCAATTTAGTTTTAACTATTAATTTTTAATTTATGAATTGGTATATAGTTCAAGCATATTCTGGATTTGAAAAAAAAGTTGTAGAGTCAATTAAAGATGAATTAAAAAAGAACAAACTTCAAGATAATTTGGGTGAAATTCTAGTTCCAACTCATCAAGTTACAGAAGTTAAAAAAGGAAAAAGAACTAAAAAAGAAAAAAAATATTTTCCTGGTTATGTTTTGGTTAAAGTTGACTTAACAAAACAGATTTATCATTTAATAAAAAACCTGCAAAAAGTAAGTGGATTTTTAGGATCTGCAGATCGACCTACACCTATTTCTGATGATGAAATAAAACGTATACTTGGTCAAGTTTCTGAAAGTGCTGTTAATCAAAAAAGTGGTATTAGTTTTGAAATTGGCGAAAAAGTTAAAGTTTGTGACGGTCCTTTCGCCTCATTTAACGGATTAATTGAAGAAATTGACGAAGAAAAATCTAGACTTAAGGTATCTGTTTCTATATTTGGTAGGGCTACACCAGTAGATTTAGAATTTAATCAAGTGGAGAAAAATTAGATGGCTAAAGAAATAACAGGTTACGTAAAGCTACAGATTAAAGGAGGTCAAGCTAATCCAGCTCCTCCTGTTGGTCCAGCTTTAGGCCAACGTGGAATTAATATTATGGAATTTTGTAAAGCTTTTAATGAAAAAACTAAAGCCTTCATGGGCAAACCTGTTCCAGTTGTAATTACTGTATATAAAGATAAAAAATTTGATTTCATCATAAAGTCTCCTCCTGCTTCACATTTTATAAGAGAAGCTGCTAAATTAAAAAGTGGCTCACAAGAACCTGGACGTGTTATCGCTGGTTCAATTACTATGAAACAAGCTGAAGCAATAGCTAAAGAGAAAATGAAAGATTTAAATGCATTTGATATAAAAGAAGCTACAAAGATTATTTGTGGGTCTGCAAGATCAATGGGTATTGAGGTTAAAGAATAATGAACAAGCGATCAAAAAGGTATAAAGAAATTTTAAATTCTAAAACTAAAGATAAAGTTAAAGCTAAAGATCTTAAAGAAATAATTGAATTAGTAAAAAAAAATTCAACAACCAAGTTTGATGAGTCTATAGATGTATCATTGAGAATTAATTTAAAGCAATCAAAAGGTGGCGATCTAAGTTTAAGAACAATTGTAAAACTTCCAAACGGGTCAGGAAAAAAAAGCAAAATTGCAGTTTTATGTGAACAGGACAAAATTCAGAATGCAAAAAAAAGTGGAGCAGAGGTAGTTGGATCAGATGATTTAATTGAAATGATTAGTTCAGGAAAGTTTGATTTTACAAAATTAATTTGCACACCAGCAATGATGGGTAAAATTGGGAAACACGGAAAAGTTTTAGGGCCAAAAGGTTTAATGCCCAATCCTAAACTTGGAACAGTTACTAACGATATAGAAAAAGCTGTAAAAGATATTAAAACAGGTTTAGTTGAAATAAGAAATGATAAAGATGGTAATTTAGCTTCCACAATTGGAAGAAAAAGTTTTTCAAGTGAAAAATTATTAGAGAATTATAAGTTTTTGGTTGAAACAATTAAAAAAGAAAAACCAGATACTATAAAAGGAGAATTTATTAAAAATATATTCATAACTTCTACTATGGGTATTTCATACAAAGTTGGGGCTAAATAACTATGATGAACAAAGAAGCTAAAAAAAATTATGTAGAAGAAATGAAAAAGAATTTTACATCTAACGACTCTGTGATGATTGCTCAATATCAAGGACTTAATGTTAATGAGCTCGATGAGCTAAGAAGTGAGCTAAGAAAAAAAGGAATTCTTTTTAAAATTACTAAAAATAGAATCACTAAAATTGCAATTAAGGAAACTCCTGTTAAAGATTTAGAAAAATATTTTACAGGCCCAACTGCTGCAGCAATTTCATCCGACCCTATTTCTACTGCAAAAATTTTAACCAAATTTTCCAAATCTCATAACAAATTAAAAATTGTAGCTGGGTTTATGGATGGAAAAGTTTTAGATCAAAATGAGGTGGCTATAATCGCCACACTACCTTCTTTAGAGGAAGCAAGAGCTAAAATCGTAGGTATTTTATCATCTCCAGCTCAAAAATTAGTGAGTATTTTACTTGCACCTGGCTCAAAAATTGCTAATTTAACGCGCTCAAAGAGTTTAAAAAATTAATTCATAGGATCTAAGATGGCAGACTTAAACAAAATTATAGACGAGTTATCAACTTTAACTGTTGTAGAAGCAGCAGAACTTTCTAAAAAGTTAGAGGAAAAATGGGGAGTAACCGCAGCGGCACCAGTTGCAGCAGTAGCCGGAGGAGCAGCGGCACCAGCAGCTGAAGAAAAATCAGAATTTTCATTATTTCTTGCATCAGCTGGAGACAAAAAAATTAACGTTATAAAAGAAGTGAGAGCAATAACTGGGCTCGGCTTGAAAGAAGCAAAAGATTTAGTAGAAGCTGCACCTAAAGAAATTAAAGGTGGTGTAGCGAAGAAAGAAGCAGAAGAATTTAAGAAAAAACTTGAAGCTGCTGGAGCTAAAGTAGAATTAAAGTAAACAAAATTTAAGATTGAATTTTACTGCGCAAAAGTGTTGCAGTAGAATTTTTTTTATTAATGCAATTATCTTTTACTCAAAAGAAAAACATAAGAAAAAACTTTGGAAAGCTTGTAGAAGGCTTATCGATACCTAACCTTATTGAGGTACAGAAAAATTCCTATAACGAATTCTTGGAGTCTAAGAGTTTAGAAACACAGTTAGATGAATTATCAAAAGGCATAGAAAAGGTTTTCAAAAACATTTTTCCAATCGAGGATGGTACAGATAAGTCTACACTTGAGTATATTTCTTACAAACTAGAAAAGCCAAAATTTGATGTAATAGAATGCAAACAACGAAGTTTATCATATTCAGCTGCACTTAAAGCAGTTTTAAGATTAGTTGTTTACGATATCGATCCAGAAAACAATACTAAGCAAATTTTATCTGCTAAGGAGCAAGAGGTTTTTATAGGTGAATTACCTTTAATGACACCTAGTGCAACTTTTATTACAAACGGAGTTGAAAGAGTTGTAGTTAATCAAATGCATAGAAGTCCTGGTGTTTTCTTTGATCATGATAAAGGTAAAACTCATTCTAGTGGAAAGTTGTTGTTCAATTGTAGAATCATACCTGGAAGAGGCTCATGGTTAGATTTTGAATTTGATCCAAAGGATATTCTATATTTTAGAATAGATAGAAAGAAAAAGTTACCTATAACAACTATTTTATTTGCTTTAGGCTTTTCAAAAGAAAAAATTATAAATACTTTTTACACAACTAATAAATATACTTTTGATCCAGAAAACAAAAGATGGCTTACTGATTTTAATCCTGAGAACTACAAGAGACCAATTAAACTCCCATTTGATTTGATAGATTCTAAAAACGATAAAAAGATTTTATCAAAAGGTGATAAATTAAATTTTATTATTGCAAAAAAACTTCAAGAAAAAGGTTTAAATTCAATTTTTGTTACAAATGAACAAATTATAGGCAAGTATATAACAAACGATATTAAAAATGATAATGGGGAAATTTTAGTTGGTGCAGGCTTTGATTTAACTGAGGAACAATTAGAAAAGATTATTGCTCAGAATGAAAAATCTTTAAATATAGTTAATATTGATCCAATTAACAAAGGACCTTATTTATTAGAAACGCTTAAAGTAGATAAAAATTTAAGCAAAACGGATGCTTTAAACGATATTTATAAAGTATTAAGACCTGGCGAAGCCCCTTCTTTAGAGGTCGCTGAGGAAATTTTTTCTAATTTATATTTTAAAAAAGAGCGATATGATTTGTCTGAAGTTGGAAGAGTAAAATTAAATTCAAAACTTAATTTAAAGATAAGTAATAAAAAAACAATCCTTACTACTGAAGACATTCTAGCAATTATTCAGTTTATGTTAGATTTAAGAGATGGAAAAGGGGATGTAGATGATATTGACCATTTAGGAAATAGAAGAGTTAGATCGGTTGGTGAACTTGTAGAAAACCAATTTAGAATAGGGCTTTTAAGGATGGAAAGAACTGTAAAAGAAAAAATGTCAACATTTCTTGAGATTGAGTCAGCAATGCCACAGGATTTAATTAATGCAAAACCTATAACTACCTCTTTAAAAGATTTTTTTGCAACATCACAACTTTCTCAATTCATGGATCAAACAAATCCATTATCTGAAATAACTCATAAAAGAAGAGTTTCAGCTTTAGGTCCTGGAGGCTTAACACGGGAAAGAGCAGGATTTGAAGTAAGAGACGTTCATCCAACTCACTATGGACGAATTTGCCCTATTGAGACACCTGAAGGTCCTAACATTGGATTAATAAACAGTTTAGCTACATATTGTAGAGTTAATAAGTTTGGATATATAGAAAGTCCATATAAAAAAGTTGTAAATGGAAAGGTCACATCAGAGATTAAATATCTATCTGCAATTGAAGAAGAAAAATTTACTATCGCTCAAGCTAATTCACCAATTAAAAAAGATGGATCTTTCGAAGAAGAATTGGTTGCCTGTAGAAAAAATCTAAACTTTGAATTGGCAAATAGAGAAAATATTGATTTTATAGATGTATCACCAAAACAACTGGTCTCAGTTGCTGCTGCTTTAATACCTTTTTTAGAAAACGACGATGCCAATAGAGCATTGATGGGATCTAATATGATGAGACAAGCAGTTCCGTTATTAAAACCTGAGTCCCCATTAGTTGGCACTGGAATAGAGTCCGATGTTGCATTAGACTCGGGCGTGACTATTGTTGCTAAAAGAACTGGTGTAGTAGATAAGATTGATGGAAAACGAATTGTTGTAAAAGCAACTGAAGTTACAGATTTATCTCAGTCAGCTGTAGACATATACAATTTATCTAAATTTCAAAGATCAAATCAAAATACGTGTATTAACCAAAAGCCATTAGTAAAAGTTGGAGATGAAATTAAAAAAGGTGATATAATAGCAGACGGCCCTGCAACTAAACTTGGTGAATTAGCTTTAGGTAAAAATGTTACAGTAGCCTTTATGCCGTGGCAAGGATACAACTTTGAAGACTCAATTTTAATTTCTGAAAGATGTGTTACAGATGATGTATTTACGTCTATTCATATTGAAGAATATGAGTCTATGGCTAGAGATACTAAACTTGGTGCAGAGGAAATTACAAGAGATATTCCTAATGTTAGCGAGGAAAGTTTAAGAAATTTAGACGAGTCCGGGATTGTTTATGTAGGCGCTGAGGTAAAACCTGGAGATATATTAGTAGGAAAAGTTACTCCTAAAAGCGAAACATCATCTAGTCCGGAAGAAAAATTATTAAGATCAATATTTGGTGAGAAGGCTACTGATGTAAGAGACTCTTCACTTAAACTACCTTCAGGTAGCGCAGGTGTTGTAATTGATGTAAGAGTTTTTAATAGACATGGCATTGAGAAAGATGAACGTTCTATTGCAATTGAAAGAGCAGAAATTGAGGTAGTTCAAGAAGATAAAAAAGTTGAAGAAGAGATTTTAGAAAGAAATATAAAACTTAGAGTAATTGATTTATTAAATAATCAAAGCATTAATAAGCAATTCAAAAATTTAAAACCAGGTACAACATTAAATAAAAATGATTTTGAAAATTTAAATTTAAAAGATTTATGGAAACTAAGTTTTCAAAAACAAGAATTAAATAATGATTTAGACAAATTAAAGAACCAGTTTGATAATGCATCTGAAGATATAAAGTTAAGATTTGAAGACAAAGTTTTAAAAATTCAACAAGGTGATGATTTGTTACCAACAGTGATGAAGGTAGTTAAAGTCTTTGTTGCTGTAAAAAGAAGATTAATGCCTGGAGATAAGATGGCCGGCAGACATGGAAACAAGGGTGTTGTAAGTAAAATTGTTCCTGTTGAAGATATGCCTTATATGGAGAACGGTAAACCAGTTGATATAGTTTTAAATCCATTAGGAGTTCCAAGCCGTATGAATGTAGGTCAGATTCTTGAAACACATTTAGGATGGTCTTGTTCTGAATTAGGAGAGCAAATTAAAGCACATATTAAAGACTTTGATCAACAGGTTGAAAAAATCAAAGAAAAGTTAAAAGAAATTTACGGAAAGAATTATTATGATGAAGTTATTTCAAAACTATCTAAAAAAGAAATAGCAGAACTTGTTGAAAATCTTTCTAACGGTGTTCCGATATCAACACCAGTATTCGACGGTGCAAGCACGAAAGATATTACAGACATGTTAGATATAGCCAAATTACCAAATTCAGGGCAAACTCATTTATGGAACGGACAAACCGGAGAAATGTTTGATCGACCAGTAACAGTAGGAATAATTTACATGTTAAAGCTAAATCATTTAGTCGAAGATAAAATACACGCAAGATCCACTGGACCTTATAGTTTAGTAACTCAACAACCTTTAGGAGGAAAAGCTCAGCTTGGAGGCCAAAGGTTTGGGGAAATGGAAGTATGGGCCTTAGAAGCATATGGAGCTTCTTATACTTTACAAGAAATTCTAACTGTTAAATCAGACGATGTTGCTGGAAGAACTAAAGTTTACGAAACTATTGTTAAAGGAAATAATAATTTTGAGTCTGGAGTGCCAGAGTCATTTAATGTTTTAATTAAAGAGATTAGAGCATTAGGTTTAAATATTGAATTAAATTAAAATGGAAAAAAATATTACAAAGAATTTCGATAATCAAAACTTAATACCAGAAAACAATTTTGATAGTATCAAGATTACTCTAGCAAGTCCTGAAAAGATAAAATCTTGGTCCTATGGCGAAATAAAGAAACCAGAAACAATTAATTATAGAACTTTTAGACCTGAAAAAGATGGATTATTTTGTTCTAGAATATTTGGACCTGTAAAAGATTATGAATGTTTATGCGGTAAGTATAAACGAATGAAGTTTAGAGGTATAATTTGTGAAAAATGTGGTGTTGAAGTAACAAAATCAAATGTAAGAAGAGAAAGAATGGGTCATATAGACCTAGCTTGTCCTGTAGCACATATTTGGTTTTTGAAATCACTACCAAGCAGAATATCTTTAGCTATAGACATGAAGCTAAAAGAGGTTGAAAAAGTTCTATATTTTGAAAGTTTCATAGTTGTTGAACCAGGTTTAACTACCTTAAAAAAAGGGCAACTTCTTTCAGAAGAGGCTTTACTAAAAGCTCAAGACGAATTTGGTGAGGACGCTTTCACAGCAGGTATTGGTGCAGAAGCAGTAAGAGAGATATTGATAAATTTAGATTTAAAAAAAGAGCAAACTAAACTTAGAGACTCTTTACCAACTATTAAATCAAAAGTCACCGAAGAAAGAACAACAAAAAGATTAAAATTAATAGAGTCATTTATATCTTCAGGTAATAAACCTGAGTGGATGATTTTAACCTCTGTTCCTGTTATTCCACCAGAATTAAGACCTCTAGTGCCTTTAGACGGCGGAAGATTTGCAACTTCAGATCTTAACGATTTATATAGAAGAGTAATTAATAGAAACAATCGTCTAAAGAGACTGTTAGATCTTAAAGCACCAGATATAATAGTTAGAAACGAAAAACGAATGCTTCAAGAATCAGTTGATGCATTGTTTGACAACGGAAGGAGAGGCAGAGTAATTACTGGAACCGGAAAAAGACCATTAAAATCTTTGGCAGAAATGCTAAAAGGGAAACAAGGAAGATTTAGACAAAATTTACTAGGTAAAAGAGTAGATTATTCTGGAAGATCAGTTATCGTTGTAGGTCCGGAACTTAAATTGCACCAATGTGGTTTGCCAAAAAAAATGGCGTTAGAACTTTTTAAACCATTTTTATACGCAAGATTAGATAAACTAGGATTGGCCACAACAATTAAACAAGCTAAAAGGTTAGTAGAAAAAGAAAAAAGTGAAGTTTGGGATTCTTTAGAATATATAATTAGAGAGCACCCAATACTTTTGAATCGAGCTCCAACTTTGCATAGGCTTGGAGTTCAAGCTTTTGAAGCTAAACTTATTGAGGGAAACGCTATAGAATTACACCCACTTGTTTGCGCTGCATTCAATGCCGATTTTGATGGCGATCAAATGGCTGTTCATATTCCACTTAGTTTAGAGGCACAGCTTGAAGCAAGAGTTTTAATGATGTCAACAAACAATATATTAAGTCCTTCAAATGGAAAACCTATAATTGTTCCAAGTCAAGATATAGTTTTGGGCATCTATTACCTTTCACAATCAGATGATAATGAAAAAAAACCAAAAGGAATTTTTTCAAGTGTAGAAGAAATTGAACAAGCACTAGAAAGCAAATCAATTAGTTTGCACTCAAAAATCGTATCAGTATTTGAAACCATCAATGGAGATGGATCTGCTAAACTTGAAAAATACACAAGTACCGCAGGAAGATTTTTATTAGCAAATCTATTGCCAAAAAATCAAAATATTAAATTTAGTTTAATTAACAGGTTATTAACCAAAAAAAATGTATCAGAAGTAATTGATACGATTTTCCGATACTGCGGGCAAAAACAAACAGTTATTTTTTGTGATAGAATAAAAACACTCGGTTTCAAACATGCTTTCAAAGCAGGTATTTCTTTTGGAAAAGACGATCTATTAATTCCTAAAACAAAAGAAAATTTAATAGCGAACACTAAAAAACAGATAGAGGAATATGAAAAGCAGTATTCTGATGGATTAATTACTAGAGGTGAAAAATATAATAAAGTCGTAGATATTTGGTCTAAATGCACAGATACGGTTGCAAATGAAATGATGAAAGAAATTTCATCAGCAGAAAAAATTTATGACGATGATAGAATAGAAACAAATTCAGTTTATATGATGGCTGACTCAGGTGCTCGAGGCTCACAAGCTCAAATGAAACAGCTAGCAGGAATGAGAGGGCTAATTGCCAAGCCATCAGGAGAAATTATTGAAACACCTATAATTTCAAATTTTAAAGAAGGCTTGTCTGTATTAGAATATTTCAACTCAACACATGGAGCAAGAAAAGGCTTAGCTGATACTGCTTTAAAAACAGCTAACTCAGGTTATCTTACAAGAAGACTCTGTGATGTTGCACAAGATGTTCAAGTTACTAAAAAAGAGTGTGATTGCAAATCCAAGTCTTCTGTAAAAATTTCTGAAATTATTGAGGGTGGAAATATTTTAGTTAGCTTGTCAGAAAGAGTGCTAGGTAGAGTTATAGCAGAAGATATAAAAAATCCAGTTACTGGTGAGGTTATTATTAAAAAACAAAAATTAATTGATGAAAATGATTGCGAAAAAATTGATGCCGCTGGAGTAAAGTCTGTAAATGTTTACTCAGTTATAACTTGTGGATCTACAAGAGGTGTATGCGCAATGAGTTATGGTAGGGATTTAGCTAGAGGGAAGTTGGTAAGTGTTGGTGAGGCAGTTGGAATGATAGCCGCACAATCAATAGGGGAACCTGGAACTCAATTAACGATGAGAACTTTTCACGTTGGAGGTACCGCACAGATTAAGGAAGAGTCGCAAATTGTTTCTCAATCTGAAGGTAAACTTAATATAATAAATAAAAATTTAATTGAAGACTCCAAGAAAAATATAATTGTTATGGGTAGAAATACTCAATTAAGTATCGAAGATGATAGTGGAAGACAGTTAGCTATATATAAAGTTAACTATGGATCAAAATTATTTTTTAAAGATGGTGACAAAATTACAAAAGGAAAAAAAATAGCAGAATGGGATCCATATACCCTACCTGTCATAGCTGAAACAGGCGGTATAGTGAATTATATGGATTTGATGGAAGGAAGTTCATTGACTGAAACTTTGGATGATGCAACTGGATTATCCTCAAAATCAGTTACAGACTGGAAATCTTTAAGTAAAAATTCTGAATTAAAACCAAGAATCACATTAAGAAATGACAAAGGTGAAATAATTAAGAAAGCAGATGGAAATGAAGCAAGATATTATTTGGTACCGGATACAATTTTATCTGTTAAAGACGGTCAAAAAATTTCAGCAGGCGATGTATTAGCTAGACTTCCAAAAGAAACTTCTAAGACTAAAGATATTACAGGAGGATTACCGAGAGTAGCAGAACTCTTTGAAGCAAGAAGGCCAAAAGACAGTGCTATCATCGCTGAAAACGACGGGGTAATAGAATTTGGAAAAGAAGTAAGAGGCAAACAAAAAATATCGATTGTTTCTTCAGGCGGTGAAACATCTAATTATTTAATTCCTAAAGGCAAACATGTTAATTTTAATCAAGGTGAAAAAATTAAAAAAGGAGAATATTTATTGGACGGAAGCCCTGCACCACACGATATTCTAAGAATACTTGGTGTAGAAAAATTAACAGAATATTTCGTCAGTGAAGTTCAAGAAGTTTACAGACTTCAAGGAGTTGTTATAAATGATAAACATATCGAAACAATTGTAAGACAGATGCTCAAAAGAGTTGAGATTAAAGACCCAGGAGACTCAGAACTATTAACAGGGGAAGTAATTGATTTACTCGACATTAATAAAATAAATGATGAACTAAGACAGAATAAGAAAAAACCAGCAATATATGAAAGAGTATTATTAGGTATAACTAAAGCGTCTTTACAAACAAATTCTTTCATATCAGCTGCATCTTTCCAAGAAACAACAAGAGTTTTAACAGATGCATCTATTAAAGGAAAAGTTGATACGCTGGAAGGATTAAAGGAGAATGTGATTGTTGGTAGATTAGTTCCAGCGGGAACTGGATTAACCAAAATTGACTGGGATAAGCAAGCAAGAGATCAGGATAAAAACAGATTAGAAGAGCTGAAGAAACAAGAGTTAAAATCTTCAGGCTCTACAGCCTCAGAACAACCAGTTTAAGCTACAATAAAACACCTAAAAAATATTGACTTTTGTCGTTTCGATGCTAGTTTACGGCACATTTTGAATGTTAGAAGTAAGGCGTATTATAACCTTAAACACTAACATAAACATAACAGGTTTATCTTCACTTTTACTTCAAAATACTATTATGCCAACGATTAATCAGTTGATTAAAAAGAGTAGGGTAAAACCAATAGCAAGGAATAAAGTTCCAGCATTGGAAAGACAACCTTTAAAAAGAGGTGTATGTGTTAAAGTCTATACAACTACTCCAAAAAAACCAAATTCGGCATTAAGAAAAGTTGCAAGAGTAAGATTATCAAATGGATTTGAAGTTACTGCATACATACCAGGAGAAGGGCATAACCTTCAAGAACACTCAGTAGTTTTATTACGTGGAGGAAGAGTAAAAGATTTACCAGGTGTGAGATATCATATTCTAAGAGGTAACCTAGATACACAAGGTGTGGCAAATCGAAAGCAAAGAAGATCCTTATACGGAGCAAAAAAACCAAAATAAAATATTATGTCCAGAAAAAGAAAAGCTCCTGTTAGAAAAGTTTATCCAGATCCTAAATTTCACTCAGAAATTATTTCTAAGTTTATAAACTCAATTATGTATGATGGAAAAAGGTCAACAGCTGAAAAAATTTTATATGACGCATTAGATAAAATCAAATCTAAAAATGAAGATCCATTAAAAGTTTTTAATACTGCAATCAATAATGTAAAACCAAATTTAGAATGTAGATCAAGAAGAGTTGGTGGGGCAACATATCAGGTACCTGTTGAAGTAAAATCTAAACGTGCTCAAGCTTTGGCATTAAGATGGTTAATGGATGCTACTAGAAAAAGAAAAAATAAAACTATGGCAGACAAACTTTATTCAGAAATTTTAGATGCTTCCCAAAACAAGGGTTCAGCAATTAAAAAAAGAGAAGACACTCACAAAATGGCAGAAGCAAATAAAGCTTTTGCTCACTTCAGATGGTAAAAATTTATGGCTACTAAATATTCTTTAGATAAATATAGAAACATAGGTATCATGGCTCACATTGATGCTGGAAAAACGACCACTACAGAAAGAATTTTATATTATACAGGAAAAAGCCATAAGATAGGTGAGGTCCATGATGGAGCAGCTACAATGGACTGGATGGAACAAGAGCAAGAAAGAGGTATTACAATTACCTCTGCCGCTACAACTTGTTTTTGGAGAGACCATAGAATTAATATCATAGACACACCTGGACATGTTGATTTTACAATTGAAGTTGAAAGATCTTTAAAAGTTCTTGATGGGGCTGTAGCAGTTTTTGATGGCGTAGCTGGTGTTGAGCCTCAGTCAGAAACAGTTTGGCGTCAAGCAGATAAATATAAAGTCCCAAGAATATGCTTTGTAAATAAGCTTGATAGAACTGGAGCTGATTTTTACAGATGCGTAGATATGATCAAAGATAGACTAGGATGTAAACCTTTAGTTCTTCAACTACCAATAGGTTCAGAAGCTGAGCTCAAAGGGATAGTTGATTTAGTAAAAATGAAAGGCGTTGTTTGGCAAAATGAAGATTTAGGAGCTAAATTTGAGTATGTTGATATCCCAGAAGATTTAAAAGAAAAAGCAACTAAATACAGGAAAGAATTAGTGGAGACTGCTGTTGAAGAAGATGAAAAATTAATGGAATCTTACTTAGAGGGAAAAGAACCATCTGAAGAAGATTTAATAAAATGTATTAGAAAAGGAACGTTATCTTTTAACTTTGTACCTATTATAACCGGTTCAGCTTTTAAAAATAAAGGTGTTCAGCCATTGCTTGATGCGGTTATAGATTATCTACCAAGTCCAAAAGATTTAGGTTCAATTGAAGGTACTAAATTAGGTTCAGAAGAGAAAGTTGAGATGAAATTTGAAAATAGTGAACCATTTTCAGCTTTAGCATTTAAAGTGGCAAATGACCCATTTGTAGGGTCACTAACATTTATCAGAATCTATTCTGGAAAGTTACAAACGGG
>CACNJC010000013.1 GCA_902620585.1 uncultured Pelagibacteraceae bacterium
CCTTTGGTAAGTTTCCATATTAAAAAACTATCAATTGTTCCAAACAATAATTGTTTTTTATTCATTAACAGTTTTGCATTTGAAACATTTTCTAAAATCCATTTTATTTTTGTTCCTGAAAAGTAAGGATCAATTAACAAGCCTGTTTTATTAAAAATAGATGTATCTTTATTTTGCTTCCTTAGCTTTTTACAATATTCCTCTGTTCTTCTATCCTGCCATACTATAGCTTTATAAACAGTCTTACCTGTCTTTTTATCCCACAATATAGTTGTTTCTCTTTGATTGGTAATTCCAATACTTAGAATTTTACCTTTTAATTTTTTTGCTTTCTTTATTACGTCTTTTAAAGTTCTAAGAGTTGTTCTCCAAATCTCTTCTGGATCGTGTTCTACCCAGCCATTTTTAGGAAAATATTGTGTAAATTCTTTTTGTGAGGAATATATTGGTTTGCCCTTTAAATCAAATAAAATCGATCTATTTGAAGTAGTCCCCGCATCAATGGAAATTAAAAAATTTTTCATATTATTTGTTTAATATTTTTTTTTTTTCTGTTTCATATTCATATCCACTCAATACTCCAGACTCATAAAGATTCTGTAAAGTTTTAAGTTGTTCAGGAAGACTATTTATAATTTTTGAGTCTTGATTATTGTTAGCTAATAATTGAGAATGAAAAAGTAAAACTATAAATATTATCAAAAAATTTTTCATTGAAATGATTCCCAGTCAAGCTCAAGCTTTTTATTTTCTGTGATTGCATTAATCATACCAAGCATTAAAGGCAATTCTTTTTTATCAAAATCTTTATTTACTTTTTTTGCAATTTCAAATGCTAAATCCGCTCCCTCTACAGTTATTTTTTCCATTTTAGTTTTTTTAACTTCAGAAAAAGTAAGTCCTTTTCCAATAAATGAGCCCATTTTTGCATTTCTTCCTCCTCCACAACTTACATATAGATCTCCTAAACCTGCAAGACCTTTTACTGTCTCTTTTTTTCCATTAAGACGTTCTACAAATATTTCCATTTCATAGATTGATTGCTTAATTAGAGCTGAAGCAGTATTTAAATAATTTTTTTCTCTTATTTCATCTGAAGCGTTATTGCTGCATAAGCCTTTTGCTGCTCCAACAGCCATTGAGAAAATATTTTTGATAGCAGCTGAGACTTCTACCCCATTTACATCGTCTGATGAGGTAGTATGATAATAATTAGTTTTAAGCATATTTGATATTTTAGAAGCTGTCTTAATGTCTTCATTTGCAATGACTACACTGCTATGAATTCTGTTAGCTAAACCAGAAGCTAAACAGGGGCCACCTAGTGCTGAAATATTTATATTTTCTACCCCTTTTGAGTTTAACATTCTTTTAAGCTTATCAACTAATAATTCATATTTATTTTCATAAATGCTAAGACCTTTAGTCAACATTAAAATATTTGGTAATTCGTTTTCCTTAGCTATTGTTTTTAGCTGCTCTGAGACCCATTCTATTCCCTTTGAGCTAATTCCTAAAACAATTAGATCTACATTAGATTTGAATAGTTCATTGAAATAATCAAATTTGAATATTTTAGTAGTTTCTGGAATACAAACATTAAGCGCTGGATGTAAATTTTTATTACTTTTTAATTTATCAACAAACTCATTTTCTAGGTGAGTTCCAACAATGTTTGTGTCGTGATTATTGTCTATACATGGGAATGAAAAAGCAGATCCCATAGCACCAGCCCCTATTATTACGATTTTAGACATACTATTCTTTAAAAAAAATTCTTTTGATAATTAAAAAAACAGATACTAGCTCAATTTTTCCTATTATCATAAAGATAATCAAACTTAATTTTGAAGTTGTTAGTAAATTAGCAAAATCCATCTCTTCAATACCGTACATCGCAGAGGTCGTAGTATTGGTTATCGTTAAAATTGATAATTTAAACGATTGTTCAAAATCAATATTGTCAACTATCAAAACACTCGATAAAAAAAATAAACTTATAAAGAAAGATATAAAAATTAAAAAAGAAATCTTTATATTTTCTTCAGTTATCTTATTTTCTGTACTAAATATATTTTTATTAATTACGTTGTTAGGACTTACTAATTTTATTATTTCTGAAGAAACTGTCTTTAAAAGAATATAAATTCTTGTAAATTTTATTCCTGATGAGTTTGAGATAAATGATCCACCAATAGCAGTTACTAATATAAAATATAAATGTAAATTGTTATCTGAGTTTATCAGAGATAAGCCTGAATTACTAAGGCTACTTAAAATACTAATAGTAATATTTAGCCCGCTATACTCATTAAAATATATGAGTAAGATTAAAATTAGAGATAAAACAATAATATAAAGATCTTCTTGATGTTTACGAAGAATAGTATTTTTTCGAAGAATATTAAATATCAAAAAAAAGTTTAACATCGAAACTAATAAAGCAAATATAAATACTAGCTTTTGAAAATTTGAATTAATTATCTTGTCCAAAGAGTTGGTAGGTATAAATCCACCCGCTGAAACCAAACTCATACTAAGATTTAGTGAATTAAACATTCTCACTTCAGAAACATTTAGAAATAAAAAGATTGTGAAACTTAAAATTGAGTATAAAATAAATATTTTAATCAAAGAATTTTTAATGTTGGCCTCAGAATTTATTCTTATATCACCAGAATAAGTAAATTCATTCATTTTATAATTAAATTTTTTATTAGAAAAAATAAGCAATAAAAAAAATAAAAAATATAATCCACCAATCCATTGTGAAGATGAACGCCATAATATTAAAGTTGGATCAAGATATTTAATATTTTTAAAAATTGAAAAACCTGTACCAGTGATACCAGAAACTGACTCGAAGAAAGCATTTAGAAAAGTTACTTGATAATTGCTTAAATAAAATGGCAGGGATATAAGTGCAGCTATAAGTAAATAAACAAAAATAATTAGAATTAATTGCTCAATAAAATTAATCTTTTTTTCGGAATTCTTCCCAATAAAAATAAGAATAAATCCAAACAATAGAGAAACAATTAAAGTAACGATGTAGGAATTAATACTTAAAAAATAATCAAAGTATGAAGAATATAAAATATTAATAAAAGCTAAAATACTTATAGGAAAACAGAATAAACCTAAGTAATAACTAATTCTTTTAAAATTCATTATTAGATTGAACTAACACTAAAAATATTTTCAACATCTTTTAATTGCTCTCTTTTGGCAAGAAAAACAACTAAATCATCCTTTTCAAAAATAAAATTAGATCTTGGTATGATGACTTTATTTTTTCTAACAATTGCACCTATTCTTATATCCTCTGGTAAATTTGAGTCTCTAATTTTTTTATTTAGTAATTCCGATTTTTCTAAAATTTTAGCCTCAATAAATTCGTAAGCGCCATCTAAAAGTGAATAAACAGTTCCTATTGTTCCACGGTGAACATGCTCCATAATTCTTGAAACTGTTGTCATTCTTGGATCTACAAGATCATCGATATTTAATGAGTCCTGTAATAAGTTGTAATTTGTTTTATTAACTATAGCTATTGTTCTTTTTTTTAAGCCAGTTTTTTCAGCAAGCACACATGCCATCATATTATTCTCGTCATCATTAGTTAATGCTAGAACTGTTTCTGAGTCTTCTAAATTTGCTTCTTTTAAAATCTCTTCATCTAATGCGTCTCCATTAATTACAATTGATGATGAAAGTTCATTAGCAATTTCTTCAGCTCTTTTCTTATCTTTTTCTATTATCTTCACCCTTACGTCTTCAAAGTTGCTTTCCAACATTTTTGCTAAATTTAAACCAATGTTTCCTCCTCCGATAATTAAAATATTTTTTGCAGCTTTTTCATCGTGACCAAATGCTTTTAAGATTGGATTTAACTGGTCGCTGCTTACAACAACATAAACGTTGTCCCCATCTAACATTTTGTCATTTTTTTTAAGATATATGAATTTTTCTTTTCTTAACGCTCCTAAAATATTGGCTTTAAAATCTGGAAATTTGTTTGTTAAATCTTTCAATGGAATATCTTTAATTGGGCAATTTTTTTCTATTGAAATTTCTAGCATTTTTACTTTGTCTTTACCGAATGGCACGTTATCTAACGCTCCTGGTGCTTCTAATCTTCTGTACAAAGATTTTGCTACCTCAAGTTCGGGAGAAATTATTACGTCTATAGGTATATTTGATTTGTTATAAAGTTTTCCCCATTTTCCCTCTAAAAAATCTTTAGTTCTAATACGAGCAATTTTTTTTGAGACGTTGAATAACGAGCTAGCTAATTGACAAACAATCATATTTGTCTCATCATTTCTTGTTACAGCGATTACCATATCAGCATTTTCTGCGCCAGCATTTTCTAAAACGCTTGGCAATGTAGCCCTGCCAACTATTCCTTTAACATCTTGGGTATCATTGATCTTTTTTATATCCTCAGAAGATTGATCAATAACTGTTACTGAGTGACCTTGTGCTGATAGTTGTTTGCTTATAGAGAAGCCAACCTTGCCGGCTCCACATATTATTATATTCATTTTAGTTTATACCTTTTATACCTAAAGATTTTAGTTTTCGATGAAGTGCAGATCTCTCCATCCCAATAAAGTCTGCAGTTTTGGAGATGTTACCGTGGTTTTTTTTCAATTGTGTAATTAGGTATTCTTTTTCAAAATGTTCTCTTGCTTCTTTTAACGGGGATGAAAAAGATTTTTCAATCAAAGTTTTATCATTCTCTATTAATGATTGTGAACTTAAAATATCATTCATTAATTTATTGATATTTTCAGCACTTTCATTAGCAGACAAAATTGTTACTCTCTCGACTAAGTTTCTCAACTCTCTTACGTTACCAGGCCAATTATAAGTATAAAGATTATCATTTTTAATATCAATTTTTGGCTTTGGTACGCCATTTAACTCTGAAAGTTTTTCTTTGAAATATTCTATTAGCAAAGGGATATCTTCAGTCCTTGATGAAAGTGAATTCAATTCAATAGGTACTACATTTAATCTATGAAATAAATCTTCTCTAAATTTTCCTATCTCAACTAATTCTTTTAAATTTTTTGACGTAGATGAAATAAGCCGAATATTTACATTAATATATTCCGAACCATTAACACGTTTAAATTTTTGATCGATTAAAACTCTTAAAATATTAGCTTGTGTTTCAAAAGGAATCTCAGATACCTCATCAATTAGCAAGGTTCCTTTGTTTGCTCTCTCTAATGCTCCAAAAGAAATATTTCCATCAATTTCTTGTCCAAAAAGTTCTTTTTCATATGTTTTTTCTTTTAATAGTGCTGCATTTAAAATAACAAATGATTCTTTCGATCTTGGAGAATTTTTGTGAATTTTTCTAGCAACTAACTCCTTGCCTGATCCAGTAGGTCCTGAAATTAAAACCCTACTTTCTGAAGTAGCTAATTTTTCAATTATCTTTTTTGTTTTTGTAATTAGTGGACTATCACCAACAAGATCAAAGGAATGAAATAATTTGTTTTCAATAATGTCTTTCTCTTCCTTAAGTGAAGCTGTTTCAAGACCTCTATTTACGTAGTTAATTATTTTTTCAGTAGAAAAAGGTTTTTCGATAAATTCATAAGCCCCTAACCTGATTGCTTCTACAGCTACTTTAACCGTTGCGTGTCCTGAAATCATTATAACTGGTGTTAATTTATTAATACTTACAATCAGTTTTAATAAATCAATTCCATCTTTGTCTGTTTTATCTAACTTAATATCAATAATTGCTAGATCTGGTAATTTCTTTTTAATTTCTAACGTAGCCTGGTCATAATTAGCGGCTGATCGGACATTAAAATTTTGCTCCTTTAATATTTTGCAAATTAAAAAGCGAATGTCTGAATTATCGTCAATAACTAAAATATCTTTATGCATTTATTGTTGGAAATGAAATTTCAATATCAACTCCATTTCTATCTTTTTTATTTTTAATTAAAAAGTCTCCAGCGTGCTCACTAATTATCTTATTAACTATTGGTAAGCCCAAACCTGTTCCTTTTGTTTTGGTAGTGAAATAAGGCGTCATTACTTTTTTAGTATCTGAAATACCTGTGCCATTGTCCATTAATCTAACAACTATATAGTCGTTATTATAAGTAATTACTATGTCAATTTTGCCCTTAAAATTCGTGTCTTTTTTAACCTTTTCCAAAAAAGACTCCTCAGAGTTTTTAATTAAGTTTATGAACACTCTATTAAGCTGCTCAGGATCCGCATTTATAAATATTTTTTTCTTATTAGATTTAATATCTATTTTTGTTTTTGACGACATTTTTATAAATTCAACTGATTTTTCAATTAAATCCAAAATATTTACTTTTTTAAACACTGGCCTTGGCATTCTCGCAAAATTTGAAAATTCGTTAACTAAATTTTCAATATCTTTAATTTGTCTATTGATTGTTTCAAGATATCTTTCAAAATCTTCGCTATCAGTATTAATCTTGGAGGAATACTTTTCTCTTAAACGATCGATTGATAATTGAATTGGTGTTAGTGGATTTTTTATTTCATGAGCAAGTTTACGGGCAACAGACTCCCAAGCTTCATGTCTTTCATTAGCAAGTAATTTTTCCTGTTGTTTTTTTAGTCTTTCAATCATCGAGTTAAAATTTTCATTTAACAATTTAAATTCATCATCTGACTCAATATTTGGTACTTTTACATTTAAGGTGCCCTTGCTTATAGCTTTTGATGCGCCGATTAAATTTATTATTGGTTTTGTTAGTCTTGAAGCAAAAGTAATGGCTATTGATGTAGATAAAAATAGAAGTAAAGTGACAACTATTATATAAATAATTGCGAACGTAACTTTAATACCTGTCTGACTATTTTCTACTGAATAATAAAAACTAACTGCCTCTTCTGTTTCATTTAAATATCTTAAAATTTCAGGATCAATGTTTCTTGAAATATATAAATATGTATCAACTAAAGAGTTAAGCTTAGTCATAGCAGTTGTTTTATTTTCTAAATTATTTGAAATAAAAACTGTTTTTCCTTCTAGAACCAGGTCATAATCTTCATCAGAAGGTACTACAAACTCATCTGTTATGTCTCGAACATCAGATATTAATATATTCCCTAAGCTATCAATTAAATAAACATCATCAACTCTCCTTAATATTTTTTCTGATTTCACAATTGCTTTAAAT
Organism: uncultured Pelagibacteraceae bacterium; assembly: GCA_902620585.1. Taxonomy (GTDB): domain Bacteria; phylum Pseudomonadota; class Alphaproteobacteria; order Pelagibacterales; family Pelagibacteraceae; genus Pelagilacustribacter. Next base: position 7,194 of record CACNJC010000013.1, read on the forward strand.
CTTTTTGGGTCTGAATAGTAAAGACTTGATGCTCTGTTTAAACCCACACTCATTAGAATTACATCCGATTTAACGTTCTCTTTATTATCATCCAAATAGCTTCTTGCAACATCATAAGAATTATTGACTGCATTAGTAATTTGTTTATCGAAATAATTTTGAATACCAAAGTTAAAAAGAAATAATGAAAATATAGCAACTACCAAAGATGGGATTAGAGTAAATACCGAAAAAATAGATATGTATTTAAGATTTGTTTGAGATCCTACTTTGTCTCTTTTTCCAGCATAATAAAATCTATAGAAATTTCTAAATATTAAAGTAAAGAAAATTAGTAATAAAACTATGTCGCTAATTAATAAATATTGAAGATTTTTATCAGTTAAAGGAATGAAACCCTCATTAATAAAGGTCAAAAAAGTAACTATCCCCATGAAAATACATAAAAATGAAGATAATATAATCCAATTAAAGTTTTTAATAATTTTAAACATTCTAAATTAGCGTTAATTATACATATAAATATAATATAAGTTTATAACATGAGTTTTTGTTTAATCATTCTTGCAGGAGGTAATAGCCATAGATTTAGATCTAATATAGGCAAACCTTATCAAAAAATTGCTGGTAAATCATTAGTAGAAATTAATATCGATAAAGCTCGTCAATTTAAACAAATAAAAAAAATAATTCTCGTTTATAACAAAAAAGACTCAAAACGAGTCAAGTCACTAAAATTAAAGGATGTTAAGTTAATTTTAGGTGGAAAAAATCGACAAAAATCTGCTTTCAATGCTTTGAGATATTTAAATAATACTAACGGAATTACGAAAGTTTTAATTCACGATGTTGCTAGACCTAATTTTTCTTCAAAGTTATTTAGTTCAATAATAAGAAATATGAAGAAAGCCAGAGCAGTAGTACCAAAGATAAATATTCAAGATGCTGTAAAACAAAGAATAGAATCAAGCTTAAATGAATATATATTAGCCAAAAACAGAAAGAACTTATTTCTTACTCAAACCCCTCAGGGATTTAACTTAAAAGAAATCTATCATTTACACAAAACTAATGCAGGTAAATATAAAGATGATGACGTGTCTTTGTACATGGATTTAAATAATGTTAAATTTATTGAAGGAGAAAAAAACAACTTTAAGATTACAGATAAATTAGATTTCCAAAATTTAAAGAATATTTACAAATCTAAACAAACCGTTGGAATAGGCTTTGATGTTCATAGGCTTGTTCCTAAAAGAAAACTTTATTTAGCAGGATTAAAAATTAAATCGCCTTTAGGAACACTAGGTCACTCAGATGGAGACCCAGTATTACACTCAATTACAGATGCAATTCTTGGTGCGTGTAAAATGGGAGATATTGGTCAAATGTTTTCTGATAAAAGTAAAAAATTTAAAAATATAAGATCTACAATTTTACTGCAAGAAGTAATGGAAAAAATAAATGCAAAAGGTTATTTTATAAATAATATAGACGTTAATATTATCACTCAAACTCCAAAAATTAAAAAATATAAAAATAAGATGATAGAAAGTATTGCTAAACTTTGTGAAATTTCAAAAAATCAAATTAATATAAAAGGTAAAACAACAGAAAAATTAGGTGTTGTAGGAAAAGAAAAAGCTATTGCATGCGAAGTAATAACTTCAGTTATCAAATATGATTAAGAATATAAATTTTTTATTTGTAACTTTTTTTGGTATTGGAACTATCAGATATGCGCCTGGTACAATAACTTCATTGATTACTACAATATTGTTATTTAGTTCATTCCATATTTTAAATTTACCTAAAACTGCTGTCTTAATAATATTAATTGCAATATTTCTCTATTCCTTTTTAGCAGTTGCAAATTATATAAAAGAAGACTCGGACAAAGATCCAAAAGAAGTTGTTATTGATGAAGTAATTGGACAATCAATACCTATTTATCTTTATGAAATAGCGCACGGCACAAGTAAAAATTCTAAAGAAGCTATTTTATTTTATATATATATTTTTGTTTTATTTAGATTCTTCGATATAAAAAAACCATTTCCTGTAAGCTTTTTTGATAAAAAGTTTAAAAATAGTTTTGGTGTCATTATGGACGACGTTGTTGCAGGTTTATATGTTGTATTAACTTTAATTATATTTATGATTATTAAATCAAAACTTTTTACATGAGTTTAAATAAAAAAATCATATCATTGTTAAAAAGAAAAAAACTTAAATTAGCTATTGCTGAGTCTTGTACTGGCGGAATGTTATCAAGCGCTATAACTTCAGTAAAAGGTGCCTCTAAAGTATTTTCAATGGGTTTAGTCACTTACTCGAATCAATCTAAAATAAGTATTTTAAAAGTACCAAAAAAGATTATCCAAAAACATGGCGCTGTAAGTGTTCAATGTTGTTTATCTATGATCAATAATCTCAGTAAAATTAGCAAAAGTAAAGTATGTGTATCTATCACTGGAATTGCTGGACCTAAAGGTGGAACTAAACTTAAGCCAGTTGGTCTTGTTTATATAGGTGTAAAAAACGGAAATAAAGTAATTGTTAGTAAAAATCATTTTAAAAATAATGGAAGAACCTCTATCCAAAAAGCTTCGATTAAAAAAGCTCAAAATTTATTAATTAAATTAATTAAATGATTTAAACCGGATAAGAAAATTTTTGACTGACTATTACTTCTAGTAAATGTGCAACAAAATTGTTTAAAAGTAAAAAAATACAAAAAGCATTTAGATAAAGTACAAAGACTAAAGCGTTTCTAGCTCTTTTTCTTTGCCTAAGTTTTGAGTTTTCAGGAACCCACTCTTGATTAGTTGATTTAAAATCATATGAAAACATCCAATAAGTTAAATCACTTTCATTTGGATCACCTGTCCTTATTTTCTTTATATAATTAGATAATAATTTGAATGATAAAAAAAATAGTATTAGTAAAGAAGTGACTATAAACATTATTTAAACAACTTTATTGCTCTTTCCTCAAATGCTTTGGCTATTTTATTCAAACCAACTTCAAATGATTTTTTCATTATCCCATTCAAAATTGGATTTTTCAACTCAAAATCTATAAAAAATTCTAACTGTGTCGAATTATTTATCTCTTTGAAATTCCACTCATTTTTTAAATGTTTCAAAGGACCGTCAAGATTAGTAACAATTATTTTATCTTTCTCTTTATAATGCGAAACATGACTTGAAAATGTTTCATTTAAAATACTTTTTCCAACTTTTAAATCTCCATGAAAAGTTGTTAGATCATTATTTTCAATTTTATCGTAAGCTTTTCCTTCAATACACCAAGGCACAAATTCAGGATATCTTTCAATATCAAGAACCATTTCAATTAATTGCTCTTTTTTACAGGGTATTATTTTTTTTATTGTAGCTGAAGACATTCAAGTTTTTTATTTCTCGCATCTTGTAGCTTTCTGAAATCCTCATCAGCGTGATATGATGATCTTGTAAGCGGGGAAGATGATACCAATAAAAAACCTTTTGTTTTAGCAATAGTCTCTAACTCTTTGAATTCATCAGGATGGTAGTATCGATGAAGTGGATGGTGTTTAGGTGAAGGTTGTAAGTATTGACCAATGGTTATAAAGTCTACATCTGCAGACCTTAGGTCATCCATTACTTGGACAATTTCTTCTCTATCTTCTCCAAGGCCAACCATTATACCTGATTTTGTAAAAATTTTTTTATTTTGTTTTTTTGCATTTTTCAAAAGTTCTAATGAAGCAAAATATCTAGCTCCAGGTCTCACTACTGTATAAAGTCTTGGAACTGTTTCTATATTGTGATTAAACACATCCAAGTCTGCTTCAAGGATCTTTTTATAAGAATCTCCTTTTCTTAAAAAGTCAGGAGTTAGAACTTCTATAGAAGTGTTTGGATTTTTTTGTCTTGTTAGTTTAACTACATTATAAAAATGTTCTGATCCACCATCTTTAAGGTCATCTCTATCTACTGACGTTATAACGACATGCTTTAAATTAAGTTTTTTTACTGCATTAGAAATTTTAATTGGTTCAAATATATCTAATTTTTCAGGTTTACCTGTTTTGACGTCACAGAAGGCACAAGCTCTTGTACATGTATCGCCCATTATCATAAAGGTTGCATGTTTTTTGCTCCAGCATTCTGTTATATTTGGACAATTAGCTTCTTGGCAAACTGTTATAAGATTATTTTGATTTACAACTTGTTTAGTTTGAAAAAAAATTTTTGAGTCTAAAATTTTAGACCTGATCCATTCTGGTTTCTTTTTTATTGGATTAGTTGGTTTATTTACTTTTTCTGGATGTCTAGTTTTTATATTCATTTTAGTTTTATTAAAATTTCGTCCTTTTTTCCATATTTTAATTTTTCTCTATACAACATGTCTAAATAATCTAAATCATTGTTAGTTATTAAATTAATCTTATGTTTCAAATCCTTAAGCTCCTCTTTTAAAATTGTTTCTTCTTTAACAAGCTCTTCATAAGTTTTTTTCTTTTCAACATACGAGACTAATCCTCTCTCTCCGCCTATAAGATTTATACCAATATAAAGCGTTAAGAATATATTTAATAATATAAGTTTTTTCTTTTTTAAACTTTCAATTAGCCGCATTTTTAGATTTTAGCCATTTTAACTTGATTTCCAAGTTCTTCTTCTATGCGTAACAGCCTATTATATTTGGCTACTCTTTCTGATCTGGCTAATGATCCTGTTTTTATTTGTGATGATTCTGTTGCTACGGCCAAATCAGCAATAAAAGTATCTTCTGTATCTCCTGATCTATGAGAAATAATTGTGTTAAAATTAGCTTTCTTTGCCATTGTGACAACTTCCAATGTTTCAGATAGCGTTCCAATTTGGTTAGGCTTTACTAAAATACAATTTGCAGATTTATTGTCTATACCTTTATTCAATCTCTTAGAGTTTGTCACAAACAAATCATCTCCTACAATTTGAACATTTTGTCCAATCTCAGCTGTAATTTTTTTCCAAGACATCCAATCTTCCTCGGAAAAAGGATCTTCGATTGATTTAATAGGATATTTTGAGACTAATTTCTTATAGTAATTAACAACGTTTTCAACTGTTGTAAAATTATTTGACTCAATTGAATATTGTCCTTCTTTGTTCATAAGCTCGTTGGCAGCTACATCTAAACAAATAACAATATCTTTCCCTGGCATCAATTTTGATTTTTCTATTGCCTTAACGATAAATTCAAGAGCTTCTTCATTGGTATTAATTGATGGAGCAAAACCGCCCTCATCTCCAACATTAGTTAGCATTTTATTTGATCTTAATAAATCTTTTAAATTTTTTATAACAAGAAAACATTTTTCTACTGCATCCATAAAATTTTTTGCTGAATCTGGCCTAATCATAAACTCTTGAATATTTAAATCATTATCTGCGTGAGCGCCCCCATTAATAATATTCATTAAAGGACTAGGTAAAGAGAAAGATTTTCCTAAATTTTTATATAAAGGTTTTTTAACTGAGAGGGCAGCTGACTTTGAATTAGCTAATGACACAGCTAAAGTTGCATTAGCTCCAAGATTTTTTTTATTTTCACTACCGTCTAAATCTAATAGAACTTTGTCAATTTTAGATTGATCATTTGGATCCAATCCTATTAAACTTGATTTTATCTTTTTGTTAATATTCTCAACAGCTTTGGTAACGCTTTTGCCCAAAAAAATATTTATATCTTGATCCCTTAATTCGTGAGCTTCAAAAGCTCCTGTTGATGCACCAGATGGTGATATAGCTGTGGCAGAAATATTATTGTCTAAAAAAACTTCAGCTTCAACAGTTGGGTTTCCTCTGCTGTCAAAAACTTGACGACCTTTAACATTAATAATTTTTGCCATCTAATTATTTTTTAATTAAATTATCTATTTCAGTTAATTTTTTTAGTAAATTTTTCATTTCACTTAATGGCACCATATTTGGACCATCTGATGGCGCATTATCTGGATCTTGGTGGGTTTCCATAAAAATTGCTCCAACACCAACAGCAATTGCAGCTTTAGCTAAATGAGGAACAAATTCTCTTTGGCCTCCACTTTTTTCTCCCATTCCTCCTGGTTGTTGAACAGAATGAGTAGCATCAAAAACTATTGGAAAACCAAATTTTGACATAATAGGCAGTGATCTCATATCTGAAACTAAAGTGTTATATCCAAAACTAGAACCTCTCTCAGTTATCAAAATATTCTTATTTCCAGAGTCTTCAATTTTTTTTATTACATTAGCCATATCCCACGGAGCTAAAAATTGACCTTTTTTTACATTAATAATTTTTTCAGTTTTTGCTGCAGCAATAAGTAAGTCAGTTTGACGACATAAAAAAGCAGGTATTTGCAAAACATCAACATGATTAGAAACAATTGAACATTGATCAGCTGTATGAACATCTGTTAAGACTGGAACATCGACTTCTTTTCTTATTTTGTCAAAGATAGGTAAAGATTTTTTTAATCCTATCCCTCTTTTCCCCTTGAGACTTGTTCTATTAGCTTTATCGAAAGATGTTTTATAAATTAAATTTATTCCAAGTTCAGACGTAATTTTTTTTAGCTCAGTAGAAATTTTCATAGCATGAGCCTCGTTCTCCAACTGGCATGGACCGGCTATTAAAGTAAATGGTTTATCATTAGCAATCTCAAAGTTAGAACATTTTACTTTATGATTTGTCATTTTTTCGAATTGATTTTAGCGGCCTTTATAAATGAGGAGAATAAAGGATGCGGAGTTAAAGGTCTAGATTTAAATTCAGGATGAAACTGCACTCCTATAAACCATGGATGATCTTTCAACTCTATAATTTCTGGAAGTTTACTATCTGGAGATAAGCCTGAAAAAATCATTCCTTTATTTTCAAAATCTTCTTTATAATTAATGTTAACTTCATATCTATGACGATGTCTTTCTTCAATCTTCAAAGAATTATAAATTTTACTTATTTTTGTGTCCTTTTTAAGTCTTGCCTCATAACTTCCTAATCGCATAGTTCCGCCTAGATCTTTATCGGTTCCTTTCATTAATTTACCATCCTTTAACCATTCGCTCATCAAACCCACAACAGAAGCTTTTGAAGGGCCAAATTCACTTGATGTTGCATTTTTAATATTTAATTCATTTCTAGCAAATTCTATAACAGCCATTTGCATTCCAAAACAAATGCCTAGAAATGGTATTTTGTTTTTTCTAGCATAATGTATCGTTGCAATTTTTCCCTCAGTACCTCTTTTTCCAAAACCACCTGGTATTAAAATCCCTGATACATCTTCTAATTTATTATTTATGTCCCTAGGTTTTAAATGATCAGACTCAATTCTTACAAGATTTACTTTCAAATTATTAGCTATCCCTCCATGTGTTAGCGCTTCGTCTAAAGATTTATAAGCATCTTTCAGTTCTACATATTTTCCAATTATTGCAATATTTACTTTATTTTTCGTATTCAAAACTAATTGGGTAATTCTTTTCCATGGTTGAAGATTAACTTTCTTTTTAGATTTAATCTTAAAAAATTTTAATACCCTTTCGTCCAGTTTTTCTTTATTAAAACTAATTGGGGCTTCATAAATTGTTTTTACATCAACTGTTTCAATTACATCCTCAATTGAAACATTGCAGAATAAAGAAATTTTCTTTCTTTGATCTAAAGGAATAGATCTTTCTGATCTACAAATAATAATATCAGGTTGAATACCAATACTTCGTAATTCTTTGACAGAATGTTGAGTAGGTTTTGTCTTTATCTCATCAGAGGCTTTCATATAAGGAACTAAAGTTAGATGTATAAATAAGGTATTTTTTCTACCCAACTCATTTGAAAATTGTCTTATAGCTTCTAAAAAAGGAAGACTCTCAATATCACCTACAGTCCCACCTATCTCACAGATAACAAAGTCTTCTTTTGTTACATCGTTCTCGATAAACTCTTTTATTCTATTTGTTATGTGTGGAATTACTTGAACAGTTTTACCTAAGTATTTACCTTGACGTTCCCTTTTTAATACATCGTTATAAATTTTACCTGTTGTAATATTATCAGATTTTTTAGCAGAGATTCCTGAAAATCTCTCGTAATGGCCTAAATCTAGATCTGTTTCGGCACCATCATCAGTAACATAAACTTCACCATGTTGAAATGGACTCATAGTTCCTGGATCAACATTTAAATAAGGGTCTAGTTTCCTAATTCTAACTTTATAACCTCTTGATTGCAAAAGATAAGCAAGTGAAGCTGAGGATAATCCTTTACCTAAAGATGAAACCACGCCGCCAGTAACGAAAATGTATCGCGCCATGGAAGTATGTTATACTTTAAAAAAGAATAAACACAAAGTATTAAATTTACTTTGATTGAGGAATTTGTGGAAGATTTGAATTTTCTTCTTCTTGTTTCTCAAGAACAGATTGTGTTTCACGAAGTTCGTCTCTAGAGATCGCAACTATAGCAACGCTACAGATAATAAATAAAGTGGCGATTATAGAAGTAAACTTTGTAAGAAAACTTCCTACAGATCGCGCTGACGTGAAATTATCTTGTGAAACACCTAATCCTAAGGCACCACCTTCAGATTTTTGTAATAAAACAGTTATAACTAAAACTATTGCAAGAATTATATTAACTGTAATTAGTAAACTTTCCATAAGGTCTATCTATAGTAATTCTTTATTATATCAATAAATTTTTTAGAAGATTTTGACGCTCCTCCAATTAAAAAACCATCAATTTCTTTAATTTGTTTAAACATTTTAACATTGTTTTCATCTACTGAGCCACCATAAAGCACCTCTGGACTTTTTTTTTTGAAAATATTTTTTAAAATGTGTTTAATAAAATAAACTGTTTTGGATAAATCTTTTTGATTAGGTATTTTTCCAGTACCAATAGACCAAATTGGTTCATAAGCAACAATAATATTATTTTTATTTAATTTCTTTTCTAGAACTTTTTTTAGTTGTTTTTTGAGCACAGAGAATGTTTGTTTCTTTTTTTTTTGCAGTTTGTTTTCACCAATACAAAAAACAACCTTTAAATTGTTTTCTAAAGCCAATTTAACTTTATCTTTAAGAATTGTATCGGTGTCACCTTCTAACCTGTTATCAGAGTGACCAATTAACGTGTACTTAGCACCTGTTTTTTTGATCATATAAGAACTAATTGCTGCAGTGTTAGATGAAAATTTATCTTTTTGATAACAATTTTGAGAACCAATTATAATCCTTTTATTTTTAAAATTTTTTGAAAACGATTCTAAAAGAGTATATGGAGGGGTAATAATCACTCGATATCGATTTCTATTTTTGTCTCTTGATGAAAAAGAGTTAATCTTATTGAGTATATTTATTGATTTAGGAATACCAAACATTTTCCAATTTCCAATAAAATACTTCATTATTTGCCTTAATTAAAAATTTGATCTATAGGTGTATTACTTTTAAACACTTAATAGATTAATAAAATGGCAACTTCAATAGGAAAATTATCTAAATCATTTTTTGTTAAACTTCTTGTAGGTATTATTATTTTACCATTTGTTTTTTGGGGTATGGGTGATGTTTTTAGGGGTGGAAATCAAAATGTGATCGCCACAATTGACTCAAAAAAAGTAAGTACACAAGAATTTATAAATTATCTAAATCGGTTAAATCTGAACACTAATCAGATCAAAGATTTAACACAAAATGATTTGGTAGAAAAAATTTTATCTGAATATATTGGAAAAAAAGTTATGAATTTAGAAATAGAACAATCAGGTATTACAGTAAACGATAACTCTTTAAGAAATATAATTAAGAATGATAAAGTATTTTTCAAAAATGAAAAATTTTCAAGAATAGAATATGAAAAATTTCTTCTAAGAAGTAATATGTCTGCGCCGGCATTTGAAAAAAATATTGCTGAACAAGAGTCTAAAAGACAATTTTTGGCTCTCTTAGGAGGAGGAATATCTATACCTCAACAATTAGTAGAAAGTGCTTTCAATAAAGAAAATCAGATAAAAACTATTAAATACATTGACTTAGCAAAATATTATTTAAAAGAAAAACCTTCTCAAGAAAAAATTAAAGATCTATATAACAAGAATAAAGATTTTTTTGTTCAAGATTTTAAATCAATACAATACGCTGAAATAACACCACAAGTCATTTCTGGTAATAGTGAATATGATGAAGCCTTTTTTAAACAATTAGATAGTTTAGAAAATAAAGTTTTAGACGGTCAATCATTTGAAGAAGCTTCAAAAGAAAATAATTTAAAGGTCAACATAATAAATAATATTAATGAAAATAAGAAAGATGAAAATGATAAAAAAATAGAAAAGTTATCAGATAAACTATTCCAAAAAATATATTCTATTCAAAAAGAGAAGATGCCAGAGGTTGTAAAAATAGATAATAAATATTTTTTAGCGGAAGTAAGATCAATAAAAAAAGAGACAAAATCAATTAATGATCCTGATGTTTTAAAATCAATAAATGCTCAAATTAATTTTCAGAATAAAATCAAAATCAATTCAAGTATCATTAAAGATATAAGTGCGGGTGGGTTTAACAAAACCAAATTTGAAAAATTTGCTAGTGATAATAACCTGCAATTAAATGAATACAAAATAACTAGTTTAAAACAAAATGAAATTTTTACTGAAGGATTTATAAAAAGAATGTTTTTAATCAAAGATGGGGATGTTGATCTTATTACTGACACCACCTTAACAAAAAGTTTTTTAATATTATCTGTTAAAACACAATTAAAAAAGATCGATAAAAATTCTAATGATTTTGAAAAATATGAAGCTAAAGCTCGTCTTAATATAATAAACATGATTTATAAAACTTTTGATCAAAGTCTTAACGAAAAATACAAAGTAAAATTAAATAAAAGAACAATTGATAGAGTAAAAAATTCGTATTAATGAAAATCAACACTAGTTTCAAAAAATTCAAAAAAAACCACATTCAAAAAAAACACCAAATTTTATTTAAATCAAGAGTTTGTAAAGACTACTATAAGGTTGAAAATTTATTTAGGTTCTTATTGGCAGAGAAAAATAGCTTTATATTTGAATCGGTAGAAAAAGGGAAATTAAAGGGGAGATATACAATTATCGGACTTAACCCGGATAAGATTTGGGATGTAAATAAAAATATAATAACAGTTGATCAACTTGGGAAAAAAACTAAATTTAAAGCCAATCCTTTAGTTTATATAAATAAATTAATAAAAAATTTTGATATTAAAATCCCTAGAGAACTCCCCTCTATGTCTTCAATGTTGGTTGGTTATTTTTCTTACGATATTATTCGATATATTGAAAAAATTCCTAATCGATGCAAGGATGATCTTAAAATTCCAGACATAAGGTTGTCCAGGCCGAAAAATCTTGTAATTTATGATAATTTAAAAAAAAAGATACATTATATTGAAAATGTTTATGCTGACACTAAAATTAAAAATTATGACCAGGTTTATAATTCCATAATTAAAAAATTCGACTATTTTGAAAGTTATGAAAATATTAGATTGCCTGAAAAATTTACTTATAAAAAAAACAATAATTTAGCTAAATCAAATATTTCAAAAGAAAAATTTAAATCATTAGTTAAAAAAGCAAAAGAATACATTGAAAAAGGAGATATTTTTCAAGTTGTTCTTAGTCAACGTTTTGAAAGAAAAATAGAGAAGAAACCAATTGAAATTTATAATTATTTAAGAAAGTCAAATCCTTCACCTTTTATGTTTTATTTTAATTATAAAGATTTTAATATTTTGGGAAGCAGTCCTGAAATTTTAGTAAGATTAAGAGGTAATAAAGTTACTGTTAGACCTATCGCTGGCACTAGACCGCGTGGAAAAAATAATAAAGAAGATAAAAAATATGAATTAGATTTACTTCGGGATAAAAAAGAACTAGCTGAACATCTTATGCTTTTAGATCTAGGAAGAAATGATGTTGGAAAAGTCGTGAAAAATAATTCTGTTAAAGTCACTGAAAAATTTAAAGTAGAAAAATATTCACATGTAATGCACATTGTGTCTAATGTTGAGGGTAAATTTAGTAATAAATTCTCTCTGTTTGAAACTTTGTTATCTGGTTTTCCTGCAGGGACAGTGAGTGGAGCTCCAAAAATAAGAGCTATGGAAATAATTGACGAATTAGAGAGAAACAAAAGAAAGCTTTATGCTGGAGGAATAGGTTATTTTACTCCTAATAATGAGTTTGATACATGTATTGCACTTAGAACTGCATTAATCAAAAATAATAAATTCTTTGTACAAGCTGGCGCAGGTATAGTGGCTGATAGTAAGCCAGAAAAAGAATATGTTGAGACAGTAAATAAAGCAAAAGCATTAATGAAAGCAACTGATTAAATGAAAATTTTACTTATAGATAATTATGATAGTTTTACCTACAATTTGTATCATTATATATCTAAATTTAAAAAAGATATTGATGTGATAAGAAATGATAAAATAGATTCTAAAACTATCATCAAGAAAAAATACAACAAGATCGTTATTTCGCCAGGACCAGGAAATCCTAATCAAGCTGGGAATTGCTTAAAAATTGTAAAGGACGTCCACAAAAATATACCAATTTTAGGTGTTTGTTTAGGTCATCAAATTATTGGGCAAGTATTTGGTGGAAAAATAGTGAGAGCAAAAAATTTAATGCATGGCAAAATCAGTAAAATTAAGCACTATAAAAAAGGATTGTTCAAAAACGTAGAAAATTACTTTGAAGCTACTAGGTATCATAGCTTGGTTGTTGACCGCAAAAAATTCCCAGAAAAACTGGAAATCACAGCTGAAACTAAAAATAAGACAATAATGGGTCTAATGCATAAAGAATATAATATTCATGGTTTTCAGTTTCATCCTGAAAGCATTAGTACTAAAGTGGGAATGAAATTAATTAGAAATTTTATAATTAACTAATATGTCTTACATAGAAGAAAAACTAAAAAAAGGACAAAACCTTACCTTTGAGGAAAGTAAAGCTTTATTTAATGAACTTATGGAAGGCAAACATAATGAAGCTTCAATTATTAAAATATTGGAGTCTCTTTTAAAAAAAGGTGAAACTAAAGATGAATTAGCTGGAGGTATATATGTTTTAAGAGAAAAAGCTAACAAAGTAAAAGCTGACTCAGAAACAATTGATACCTGTGGAACAGGAGGTGATGGGAAAAATTCCTTAAACATTTCTACAGCCGCTGCCATTGTGCTAGCAAGTATGGGTGTAAAAGTTGCTAAACACGGAAATAAAGCAGTTTCCTCAAATTGTGGGTCAGCAGACGTATTGGAGGCACTAAAAATTAATATTAACTTAAAGCCAAATGAGGCAGAAGAAAATATTAAAAAATTTAATTTCGCGTTTATGTTTGCTCCAAATTATCATTCTGCAATGAAACATGTAGGTCCTGCTAGAAAAAAAATGGGAAAAAAAACAATCTTTAATTTAATTGGACCTCTAAGTAGCCCTGCACAGGTAAAAAGACAAGTAATTGGAGTTTATGATAAAAAATGGATGAAGCCATTTGCAGAGGCATTAAAAGAAAATGGTGTTGAACATGCATATATAGTTCACAGCGATGATGGAATGGACGAAATTTCGCCATTTACAAAAACGAATATAGTTGAATTAAAAGGTAAAAGTATTACTGATTTTTCAATTGATCCTAAAGAACTTGGAATAAATTTGAATAATAGAAATAATCTAATTGGTCAAAATGCAGCGTACAATTCTTTAAAGATCATTGAAATATTTAAAGGGAATAATAATGAGTTTGCGCAAGCGGTCGCTTTAAACGTTGCGGCAGGTTTGATTGTTTCAGGAAAATTAAATGATTTCAAAGAAGCATTTGATAAAGCAATAAAACATTTAAATTCCGGAGCAACTTTTGAACATTTAACTAAAATACAATCAGTAAAATGACAAATGTATTAGAAAAGATTGTACAAGATAAAAAAGAGACTTTAAATCTTGTGAAAAAAAATAATTCTTTAAATTTTCTTGAAAAAAAAATAAAAAAATTGAATTTTTTTAACAATTTTAAAGAAAAAATTAAAAAAAATAATGGTGTTTCTTTAATTTCAGAAATTAAAAAAGCTAGTCCATCGGCAGGAGTATTAATAAAAAATTTTAATCATTTAGATATAGCAAAAAAATACATAGAGAATGGTGCAACTTGCCTTTCAGTTTTAACAGAAGAAAAAAGTTTTTTTGGAAAATTAGAATATATTGAAGATATAAAGAAAAATTTTAAAATACCTATCTTGGCAAAAGATTTTTTTATTGACCCCTATCAAGTAACTTTGTCGAAGAGTTTTGGGTGTGATTGTATCTTAATTATAATTGCTGCGCTAAGTACTAATCAAGCAGATGAAATATACTCTGAAGCTTTAAAACATAATTTATCTGTAATAGTTGAAGTACACGATCAAAAAGAAGCTGAAAAGGCTTTAAAGTATGAACAAGCTATGATTGGAATTAACAATAGAAATTTAAAAACTTTAGAGGTTTCAATAAATAATACTATTTCAATTTTTGAAATTATAAAATCACATAAAGAACCTCTTATTTCTGAAAGTGGAATAACCAATGAGAATGATGCAAAGTATATTTACGAAAAGACAGGAATTAAAAATTTTCTCATCGGAGAATCACTTTTAAAATCTGACAAACCTGGTGAGTTAATGAAAAAAATAATTCAAATAACTCAATAAAACCGGGGATTATTTGAAGTTGTAATTTAAAAAGAACTTTTATAGAACATAAATGTACGAGGTTTGTTCTATGCTAACAAAAAAACAAAAAAACTTATTAATCTTTATAAATAAGAAGATTAGATCTACTGGAATTTCTCCATCATACGAAGAAATGAAAAATTCACTCAACCTCAAGTCGAAATCTGGAATTCATAGGTTAATTTCAGCTTTAGAAGAGAGAGGTTTTGTAAAAAGACTGGCACATAAAGCTAGGGCTTTAGAAGTTGTTAAATTACCTGAAAACGCAAGTGCAAACGATATTTTTAACTCTTTTACACCAAGCGTAATAAAAGGTGGGTTGGATAAAAATAATACAAAATCTACTGATGTTTCTGTTTTAGGAAGTATTGCAGCTGGAACTCCAATAGAAGCAATACAACAAGAAGTTGATAGAGTGGCTTTACCTGAAGATTTACAAAATAATGGCGAACATTACGGATTAAAAGTAAAAGGTGACTCAATGATCGAAGCTGGTATCAATGATGGTGATACAGTAATCGTTAAGAAAACTTCAAACGTAGATAGTGGTCAGATTGCAGTTGTTTTAATTGATGACCAAGAAGCAACTTTAAAAAGAGTAAGAAAAAAAGGAAACACTATTGCTCTAGAAGCTGCAAATAGAAATTACGGCACAAAAATCTACGCCGCTAACAGAATAAAAATTCAAGGTAAACTAGTTTCTTTATATAGAAACTTTCACTAAAATAGTCTAATTAATAGAAATGTCTTTTAATTGTAGGTTTGCGCCCTCTCCTACCGGTCCACTTCATATTGGTGGTGTTCGTACAGCTTTATTTAATTGGCTATTGGCTAAAAAAAATAAAGGCAAATATTTTTTAAGAATTGAAGATACAGATAAAGAAAGATCAAAAGACGAATTTAAAAAGCAAATTATTTCGTCATTATCGTGGCTGGGTATTACGCATGATGGTGAGGAATATATTCAATCTAAAAATATTAATAAACATGTTGCAGTAGCCGAGGAACTTATTAAAAAAGGTTTTGCTTATGAATGTTATTGTTCTGAAGAGGAGATAAATGAACAAAAAGAAAAGTGTAAAAAACAAGGTATACCGTATGTTTATAATAGAAAGTGGAGAGATGCTAAAGACCTTAAGATTCCAGAAGGAGTAAAACCAGTAATTAGATTTAAGAGTAAAATTTCAGGTAATACGATTATAAAAGATTTAGTTCAAGGAGAAAGAAATATCTCAAATTCTACAATTGAAGATTTCGTAATATTAAGAAAAGATAAATCACCAACATACCAATTATCAGCAACAGTTGATGATCACGAGATGGAAATTACTCATGTAATTAGAGGTGATGATCACATGATTAATTCTTTTAAACAAAAACAAATCTATGACGCCATGGGTTGGCAAGTTCCAAACTTCGCTCACATTCCATTAATTCATAGTGAAAAAGGTAAAAAGTTATCTAAGAGAGATAATGCCTCTACCCTTGAAGATTACGTTAAAATTGGAATTATTTCAGATGCTTTGAGAAATTATTTATTAAGATTAGGATGGTCTTACAAAGATAAAGAGATTTTTACTAAGCAAGAAAGTATTGATTTATTTGATTTAAGTGGTGTTGGTAAGTCGCCCTCAAAATTAGATATGAATAGAATTTATTCAATAAATGAAACATATATAAAAACAATAGATGAAAAGAATCTTTTTGATTTCTTCAAAGAATACATTTCAAAATACAAAAAGCCAATAAGTCAATCAAAAGAGAATATTCTTTTAAGATCAATGGGATTTTTAAAGAATAAAGCAAAAACTTTAGAAGATATTTGGAATAACGCCCAGTATATTGTTAAAGATATAATTGAGATTGATCCAAGTGATAAAAAACTAATTGACAGTTTATCAAAGAAAGTAATTAACGATTTTGTAGCTGAATATGAAAAGCTTTCATCTTTATCTAGAGAAGCTTTAGAGCCTTTAATTAAATCCTTAATTGATAAACATAAGACTAATTTTAAGGGTGTGGGACAACCTTTACGAATAGCACTTGTAGGCTCGAGATTTGGTCCTGGTCTATATGATGTTATTTTGTCTTTGGATAAATCAGAAGTAATTAAAAGATTAAAACAAATTTAGATGAAAGACGCAGTATCTTTCAGAACAAGAAAAGCATCCATTTACGATAAAAAATCAAACACTCCTTTTAAAATAAGTAGATCAAAATTTTTCAATTTTCTTAGTTGTAAAAGATGTTTCTATTTGGATCGTGTTAAAGGCCTAAAAGAACCTTCAATACCTGGTTGGGCCTTAAACGTTGCTGTAGATGAGCTGTTAAAAAAGGAATTTGATCTTTATAGGAAAGAACAAAAACCTCATCCGATTATGTTGAAACATAATTTAAACTTTGTGCCTTTTCAGCACAAAAATTTGGATACATGGAGAAATTCTTTAAAAGGTGGAATTTCATATTTAGATGAAAAAACTAATCTAATTATTTATGGTGGTATTGATGATCTTTGGTTTGATTTGAATGAAAAAAAAATAGTTTTAGTAGACTATAAAGCTCAATCGTCTACTTATCCTGTAACAATTTCCTCTTACCTCAATGCTGAATGGCATCAAAGTTATAAATTTCAAATGGATATTTATGTTCATATTTTAAGAAAAATGAATTTTGAAGTTTCAGATCGAACATTTTTTTATGTGTGTAACGGAGAAAAAACCAATGATAAATTTGATGAAAAAATAAATTTTAAAACTTCATTAATTCCATACCGTGTAGATACTTCTTGGATTGAGGAAAAATTAATTGAAATGAAAGATGTTTTAAATCTTGATGAGCCACCTAAAATTGAAAAAACTTGTGAGAAGTGTGCCTATTTAGAAGGTGGAAAAAAATTTTAGTTAATTATCTATTACTATTCTCATCATCATTATTAGATGATTGTTCTGTATTTTCTGTTTGGTTTTCTTGTTGTGAAGGATCTTCTTGTGATTTAGGTTCTGGTTCTGAATCAGGAGTTGGTTCTGGATCAGGAGTTGGTTCTGGTTCCGGTTGTTCTTTAGATTGTTGTCTACCTATATCTGCAGCTGATTGTGGTTCAGGTTCTCTTCTCATAAAGAAATAGGCTCCTGCAGCAATAACTGCGATAGCTCCTAAAATGTATAAAATAATACTTTGCCATCCTGAGCCCTCCTCGCTTTTAGTTTCCTCTTTTACTGGCTCTACTTCTTGTTCCTCAGGTTTAGCATCTTGAGTTTGA
>CACNJC010000014.1 GCA_902620585.1 uncultured Pelagibacteraceae bacterium
AATGATTGGAAATCTTTAAATAAATTGCTTTCTCAATTAAATAAAGTTTTTGAAAATCATAAAAGTTCTGTAACTGAAATTTTAATTGTAAATGACGGATCAACAGATAAAATGGACATTAATAATAGTGGGTTACCTAATTTAAACAAAATATCAGTCATTACTTTAAAAAAAAATTTGGGTACTCAGAAAGCAATTGCTGTAGGTCTTTTTTATTTAAAAGACAAAGAAAAAGACAGTTTTGTAACTGTAATGGATGGAGACGGAGAGGATGATCCGTTTCAAATAGATAGCATGTTCGAAGAAGCAAAAAAAAATCAAAATTTAGTGATTACGTCTAACAGAACAAAAAGGGAAGAACCATTAATTTTTAAATTTTTGTATAAAATCCACTTAATTATAACTTTTATATTTTCCTACAACTGGATTTCATACGGAAATTTTACAACCTTTAGTTCAAAAAATATTTCAAAAATTTTAACAAATAACAACAGCTGGTATGCTCATGCAAGCTCCGTTTTAAGCAATTGTAATATCAAAAGATTATACGCACCAAGACAAAAAAGATATTTTGATCAGTCTAAAATGAATTTACTTACTTTAATTGAGCATTCTTTGCGAGTAAATACAGTTTTTTTTCAAAAAGTATTTTTAAACTCTTTATTGTATTCAGTAATAATTTTTTTTATTTTTAATTTTTTCTATTTAAATTACATTTTAATTTTTTTGATTCTCACATATAATTTATTAATATTTTTTGTGAGAAAAAAACACTTTGTTAAAGATTTAGTTAATTTAGATATTTTTATAGATAATGTTAAATTAATTTAAACAATTAATTTTAAAGATATAAAATAATTGATCTTCCTTTAAGATATAACAACTTTCGTCTATATAGTCTGTAATTAGTTCTCTTGGTAAATTCTCAAGTTTTAAAAAATACACTTCTTGTATATTATTTTCATTAATTTTATTTAATAAAAATTTTTTGTAAAAATCATAAAATTTGTTATCCTTTTTAGGAATTACAGATCCATCAACTGTAAATGCCCTCGCAGGATAATTTAATTTTTTTTGTGTAATGCTATCTAGAAACTTGTACTCAGTAATAAACATAATTTCATATTTAATTTTTTCTATCCTTTTTTTTGTTTCTTTCAACATTGAAATTTCATCTGATATATTGTTTTTAAACATAGGTGTAATCCAATTCAAACCTTTAAGACTTCTGTCAATTTGAGATGCTGAAACAGAATTACCTAAATTGACAGTTTCTAGCTCATGGAATTTTCTAGTTTCATTAAATCTATAATGATACTTTATTGTTATAAAAACAATTAATGCAATAAGAATTATAGAAAAGTATTTTTTGCCTTTAATGTTTAAAGTTTTTATTTCTGATTCTAATAAAGCAAAAAAAATTGGTATTAAAAAATAAATAAATATTTGATTTTTTGACATTAATTGATGGAGTAAAAGACTCATACCGAATGTAAAAACAATTAAAAAAATAATAGTTTCTTTTGATGAAAGGTTTATTTCCTTATTTATAATTTTTTTGATTTTTATAATAAGAATAATGATTAAGGGTAATAACAAGTATTTGTACTGATTGAAGAAAATTTCATAAGACTTTGTAAAATCACTATATCGACTAGATCCAAAGCTTCTTGGATAATCAACATATTGAATGTAAAAAGATTTTAAATCTATTTTTAAATAGATGAGAATGAAAATGAATAATAAAAGAAAAAAGGCACTGCTTAAGAAAATTATTTTAAAGATATTCATTTTTTTCTTTTGCACAAAGAAGTATGTAAGAATAATTCCTTGTAACAAAACTGCGTAAGCAGCTGGTACTTGTTTTGATAAAAAACTTAAAAAAAATAACATTACTATTAAAATCCAAATATAATTTTTTATTTGAGAGTTCAGAAAAAAAACAATTAAATATGTAGATAATAATAAAAAAAATATTGCATGATGATCTTGAAATGGGGTGCCTGAAATAGTGTAAGCTAAAATTGCAACACTAAAAGTATAGATAGTTGATTGTAATTTACTTAAATTAAAGCTTAAAAAAAAATAATAAGAAAATATACTTACGAAAACATTAAATATTGAAGAATGTAACTGATAAGCAAACCAATTAATCCCTAGTATTTTAAAAAAAATAGATTGAATAATATCAACAAGAAATCCCATTGAAATCCAATAATCTTTTACAGGAAATTCACCATTCAAAATTCTATAGGCAGCATCGTAATGTAAAAACGTATCTATTGGATAAACTCCAATATTTGAATAGTAAAAATTTATAAAAAATGAAAATAAAAAAATAAAAAATAGATAAATATAATCTTTCTTTATAAAATTTTTATTAGAAAAAATATTCATTAAATTTTGTGAATAGTTTATTTGAGACTTGGATCAATTTTTTGTGCTGCATTAAAAAGATCTTGAACAGATTTTATTGAATTTTTAAAGTTTTCTTTTTCTTCTTTATCTAATTCTAACTCAACGACTTTTTCTACACCTTCCGATCCAATTATCACTGGTACTCCTGCATATAAACCTTTTGTATTATACTCACCATTTAGATATGCAGCACATGGAAGTTGTTTTTTAAGATTTTTAAGATAACTTTCAGCCATTTCAACCCCCGAAGCAGCAGGGGCATAAAATGCAGATCCTTTCTCTAAATATTTTACAATTTCAGCTCCACCTTTTTTCGTTCTTTCAACTATTTGATTGAGTTTTTCTTTGCTTATTTTACCTTCTTTTACTAATTCGTTTATTTTTTTTCCATCTACTTCTGTAAGACCTAACATTGCAACCATACTATCTCCATGACCACCTAATACGAAAGATTTTATTTTTTGAACTGGTACATTTAATTCTTGCGAAAGAAAATAGATAAATCTTGAAGAGTCTAGTATTCCCGCCATTCCAACAATCTTATTTTTAGGAAGATCTGAATATTTTTGTAGTGCCATTACCATTACATCTAATGGATTAGTAATGCATATAATAAAGGCATTTGGTGATGTTTTTTTTATTCCCACTGCAACTTGTTTTATTATTTTAAGATTTATTCCAAGCAAATCATCTCTAGTCATACCTGGTTTACGTGGGACACCTGCCGTAATAATTATCACATCAGAATTACTAGTATCTTCATAATTATTAGTGCCAACGAGCTTTACATTGAAGCCATTTACAGGAGAAGATTGAGCAATATCTAATGCCTTACCTTTTGCTATACCTTCGGCAACATCAAATAAAACCACATCACCTAATTGTTTTAATGCAATTAAATGAGCTAACGTTCCGCCAATCTGTCCTGCTCCAATTAGGGAAATTTTCTTTCTCAATGTATCTCCTTTTTTATTTCATGGTTGGCATAACAAATTCTGGATCTGATCTCAATCCAGAAGGCCACCTCGAGGTTATTGTTTTAAGTTTTGTATAAAATCTCACACCTTCAGGACCATGCATGTGTTGATCTCCAAACAATGATCTTTTCCAACCTCCAAAACTATGAAAAGCCATTGGAACCGGAATGGGAATATTAATTCCAACCATACCTATCTTTGCTTTATTGGAAAATGTTCGCCCAGAATCACCATCTCTAGTAAATATACTCACGCCATTACCAAATTCATGATCATTAACTAATTGTAGTGCTTCGTCAAAATCTTTTGCTCTTACCACAGATAATACTGGGCCAAATATTTCCTCTTTATAAATCTTCATATCTTTAGTCACATGATCGAATAAACAACCACCAATATAGTAACCATTTTCATATCCCTGAAGTTTAAGTTTTCTACCGTCTACAATTAATTTGGCTCCCTCTTTTTCTCCAATCTCAACATATTTTTTAACTTTAGCTAAATGTTCTTTTGTTACCAGTGGTCCCATTTCAGATTTTTTATCCATACCAGGACCTACTTTTAAAGACTCGACTTTCTTACTTAAACTGCTTACTAATTTGTCTCCAATATTACCTACTGCAACGGCTACTGATTGAGCCATACATCTTTCACCAGCTGACCCATATGCAGCTCCCATTAAACCATTTACTGCTTGATCCAAGTCGCAATCAGGCATTACTACACAATGATTTTTAGCTCCTCCTAAAGCTTGAACTCTTTTTTCATTTTTTGCACAATTTTCATAAATATATTTTGCTATTGGTGTAGATCCAACAAAACTCATTGCCACTACATCTTTATTGTTTATTAATGCATCAACTGCTTCTTTGTCTCCGTTTACAACATTAAAAACTCCATCAGGCAAACCAGCATCTTTTAAAAGTTCTGCTAATCTTATTGAACAAGAAGGATCTTTTTCTGATGGCTTAAGAACAAAGGTATTTCCACAAGCTATTGCCATTGGGAACATCCACATTGGAACCATCGCAGGAAAATTAAATGGAGTAATTCCAGCACAAACTCCCAAAGGTTGTCTTATCGACCAACTATCAACACTAGTTCCCACATTTTCTGTAAATTCTCCTTTAAGCATTTGAGGTATTCCACAAGCATATTCAACAACTTCAAGTCCTCTTGTTAAAGATCCTTTTGCATCTTCGTAAACTTTCCCATGCTCAGAAACTATAATTTTAGTTAATTCGTCTGAATTTTTTTCTATTAGCTCTTTAAATTTAAACATAATTCTTGCTCGTTGGAGAGGCGGTGTATTAGACCACATTTCAAATGAATTTTTTGAATTATCTACAGCTTTATTTACATCTTCAACTGTTGCTAATTTTACTTCCGCACTTTGTTCACCTGTAGCCGGATTAAAAACTTTTCCTTTTCTTTTTGAATCACCAGAATAGTTTTTTCCACCAATAAAGTGTTCTATTAATTTCATAGTGGTAATTGATTAAATAAGCTTTTAACTTGTTGCAAGCATTTTTTTTATTGAACCAATAGCTTTTGCTGGATTTAGACCTTTTGGACAAGAATTAGCACAATTCATTATTGTGTGACATCTATAAAGCTTTAGTTCGTCAGCAACTTTTTTTAGTCTTTCTTTTTTTTCTTCGTCTCTACTATCACTTATCCATCTATATGCTTGAAGCAAAACAGCAGGGCCTAAATACTTCTCGCCATTCCACCAATAACTAGGACACGATGTGGAACAACATGCACAAAGGATACATTCATAGTATCCATCAAGTTTAGATCTATCTTCTTGAGATTGAAGAATTTCATTTTTTTCAGCGTTTGTTTTTGAAGTTTTTAACCACGGTTGAATAGACTCATATTGCCTGTACAAATTACTTAAATCTCCAATTAAATCTTTTATAACTTTTAGATGAGGTAATGGATAAATATTAAGCTCTCCTTTAATGTCATTATGAGACTTAATACATGATAGGGTATTTACTCCATCCACATTCATAGCACATGAGCCACAAACACCATGTGCACAAGATCTTCTAAAAGTTAAAGAGGAGTCAATTTCATTTTTAATTTTAAATAAAATATCTAGAACTTTAGGCCCACAGTTATCCATGTCCACCTCAAAAGTATCTATTCTTGGATTCTTACCATCATCTGGACTCCATCTATAAACATTTACTGTTTTTAAATTTTTTGATCCCGTTTTGTCTTTATAAAAGTTTCCTTTAACAATTTTTGAATTTTGTGGAAGGGAGAACGCAGTCATTAATAAACTCGCTCTTTTGGTGGAAAATATTGTACATCATTTGTTAAAGTTCTGGAATGAACATCCCTGTATTTTACTTTTACTGTTTTTCCTTCCTGCCATGCTAAAGTATGTTTCATAAATTGTTTATCGTCTCTTTTTGAAAAGTCTTCTCTAGCGTGAGCTCCTCTGCTTTCTTTCCTGTGATAAGCTGAGTCCATAGTTGTCATAGCTTGTCTTATTAAGTTGTCAAATTCCAGAGACTCTACTAAATCAGTATTAAATAGAAGAGACTTGTCCTTTACTGATATATTATCTAATCCTTCAAATGGTTTTCTTATCTCTTCTACTCCTTGTTTCAATGTCTTTTCAGTTCTAAATACTGCACATTTGCTTTGCATTGTTTTTTGCATTGATAATCTTAGTTTTGATGTGCTTGTCGAACCCTTTGAATTTCTGATTCTATCAAATCTATCCAAACACTTATCTGTTTCACTTTGAGGTGAAGTATCATGAGGTGTATTAGGTTTTACTAATTCTGCAGCTCTCTTAGCAGCAGCTTTACCAAATACAACTAGGTCTATTAAAGAGTTTGATCCTAATCTGTTTGCTCCATGTACAGATACACAGGCAGCTTCTCCTATTGCCATAAGTCCTGGAACAGTCTTTTCAGAACCATTAAGAGTTAAAACTTCTGCTTTGTAATTAGTTGGTATTCCACCCATATTATAATGTACTGTAGGAACAACTGGAATAGGATCTTTGGTAACATCTACACCTGAGAATGTTTTTGCTGACTCTGCTATTCCTGGAAGTCTGTCGTCAATTACTTTTGGATCTAAATGATCTAAATGAAGGTGAACATGATCTTTTTCTTTTCCTACACCTCTGCCTTCATTAATTTCAATCGCTATTGATCTACTTACTACATCTCTTGACGCAAGATCTTTTGCATTTGGAGCGTATCTCTCCATAAATCTTTCGCCTTTTGAGTTTAAAAGAAAACCGCCTTCTCCTCTGACACCCTCTGATATTAAACACCCAACACCATATATTCCTGTTGGATGAAATTGAACGAATTCCATATCTTGTAATGGTAGTCCAGCTCTAAGAACCATTCCATTTCCATCTCCAGTACATGTATGAGCTGAAGTCGCGGAATAATAAATCTTACCATAACCACCCGTTGCTATAATTGTTATATGAGATTTAAATCTATGAATTGTTCCATCATTTAAATTCCATGCTATTAGTCCCTTGCATTCACCGTTTTTCATAATTAAATCTAATGCAAAATATTCAATAAAAAATTCTGTATTGTGTTTTAATGCCTGACCATACAAAGTATGTAAAATAGCATGTCCTGTTCTATCTGCTGCAGCACAAGTTCTTTGAACAGTTCCATTCCCATAGTTTTTAGTCATACCTCCAAATGGTCTTTGATATATTTTACCATCTTCTGTTCTGCTAAAAGGTACCCCATACTTATCTAACTCTTTCACCGCTTTTGGTGCTTCTTTACAAAGATACTCGATTGCATCTTGATCGCCTAACCAGTCTGATCCTTTCACAGTATCATACATATGCCATCTCCAGTCATCTTCACCCATATTTCCAAGAGCTGCTGAGATTCCACCTTGGGCTGCTGATGTGTGACTTCTTGTAGGGAAAACTTTTGAAATGCAAGCAGTCTTAAGTCCTGCTTCAGATAAACCAACTGCTGCTCTCAGTCCTGATCCACCAGCTCCAAGAACTACTACGTCGTATTCATGATCTATAATTTTATAAGCGCTCATAATGATAAATTAAATATTCCAATAATTGTTAAAAGTGGGATTACTATAGCAAAAAAATTTACTATTTTATTTGCGACATTTTTTATCTTTTCGTCACGTATATAATCCTCAAAAATTTCACTTATGGTCAAAGATGAGAAAAAGTAAGAGAAAACAACAAAAATAGAGAATAAAATTTTTGAAGGTTGGTTAATAAAAAAATTTACCACTTCAGGATAATCTGAGTCATAAATTGACACTAGACTAATGATAAACCAAGCCATTAATGGGATTAGTATTAATGAGCTATATTTAATGAATAGCCATTTTTTAGTTGACGAATGCATATTAAAAAATATTCCTTCCTATAAGGTAGAACAAAATTGCTAGGACGAATGATCCAAAAAAAGTCAAAAATCCAGTTACTTTCGCAACTTTTAAATCATAACCGTAACCTATGTCCCAAGCTAAATGGCGTATTTCATTAAGAATATGAAAACTAAAAGTCCAACATAATGAGACTACAATAAATTTTCCAAAAAAAGTCGTTAAAAATATTTTTGTTAATTCATAACTTCCCTCACCTAACAACAAAGACAATATCCAAATACAAATTATAGTAATGGCAAGAATGTTGATTACCCCAACTATTCTATGTGAGATAGAAAGAAGAGACGTAATATTCCATTTATAAATTTCTAGATGTGGGCTTAAAGGATTATTTTTGTATTGCATAGCTAATTTATAAACTAAACTCTTTATTTTTTCCTTAATAAAAGTTCAGCTATTTGTACAGTATTTAGTGCTGCTCCTTTTAGTAAATTATCTGAAACTACCCACATATTTAAAGCTTTTTTATTAGAATGATCTTTTCTAATTCTTGAAATAAAAGTTAAGTAATCTTCTTCAGCTTCTAAAGGTGTAATATATCCACCATCTTTATGTTCATCAACAACTTTACATCCGGGAGCACTCCTTAATATTTCTTTTGCAGTATCTAAATTATATTCATTTTCAAATTCTACATTTACTGATTCTGAATGAGAAGTTTTTACCGGAACTCTAACACATGTTGCGGTCAAACCTATATTTTTATCCAAAATTTTTTTTGTCTCGTTTTCCATTTTCCATTCTTCTTTTGTATATCCATCCTCTACAAAACTATCTATATGGGGTATTAAATTAAAAGCAATTTGCTTTGTAAAATTTTCAGATTTTATATCTTTTTTATTCAAATAATTTTTTGTTTGACTGAATAATTCGTCTACAGATGCTTTGCCTGCACCAGAAACAGCTTGATAAGTTGAAACTATAACTCTTTTTATTTTATATTTGTCGTGAAGAGGTTTTAAAGGAAGCATCAATTGTATCGTTGAACAATTTGGATTCGCTATGATATTTTTATGATTAGTTAGATCTTCAGGATTAACTTCCGCCACAATTAAGGGAACTTCGTTATCCATTCGAAAGTGTTTTGAATTATCAATAACAATTGTTTTTTTTGAAGCTCGAGGTATCCATTTTTCTGCTATTTCACTTCCTGCAGCAAAAATAGTTATATCAGCTTTTGAAAAATCATATTTTTCAAGCTGCTCTACTTTTATATCTTTGTTTTTAAATCTCAATTTTTGTCCTACACTTTTTTCTGAAGCAACTAAACTAAGATTATCAATTTTTAACTTTGATTTTTCTAAGACTTCTATTGTTTTCCTGCCGACATTACCTGTGGCACCAATTATTGCAAAATTCATATAATTTTTATTTTATTTCAATTTAGATATAATTGCATCACCCATATCTGTTGTGGTGACTTCTTTTTTACCTTTAGAGATTATGTCTTTAGTTCTTAAACCGTCATCTAACACTTTTTGAACAGCTAAATCTAACTGATCAGCTTCTTTATCAAGATTTAAAGAATATCTCAAAGCCATTGAAAGACTTAGTATAGTGGCTATTGGATTAGCCATATTTTTTCCGGCTATATCAGGAGCAGATCCATGGACTGGTTCATACAATGATCTTATTTTACCATTTTTGTCTTTAGCGCCCAAAGATGCTGAAGGTAAAAGTCCAAGAGAACCTGTTAACATCGCGGCCTCGTCTGAAAGCATGTCTCCAAATAAATTGTCTGCTAAAATTACATCAAACTGTTTTGGATTTCTTAATAATTGCATTGCACAGTTATCTGCTAACATATGATTTAACTCCACAGATTTATATTCCTTATCTTTCACTACTTGGACTTCTTCTCTCCATAAAACACCGGCTTCCATTACATTTGATTTTTCACACGAAGTAACTTTATTTTTCCTTTTTTTAGCTAAGTCGAAAGCAACTTTTGCAATTCTATGTATTTCATTAGTGGTATAAGTGTGTGTATTAATTCCTTTTCTTTGATTATTTTCTATTGGTTCAATTCCCCTAGGTTCACCAAAATATATTCCACCTGTAAGTTCCCTTACAATCATAATATCTAAACCCGACACTATTTCTGGTTTTAATGTAGATGAGTCAACTAGTTGCTTAAAACAGATTGCAGGTCTTAAATTAGCAAACAATTTAAGTTCTTTCCTTAACTTTAAAAGTGCTCTTTCAGGTTTTTTTGAAAACTCTAAGTTATCCCATTTAGGACCACCACATGCACCTAAAATTACTGCATCTGACTGAAGAGACTTATAAAAAACTTCGTCAGTAATTGGTATTTTGTTAGCATCAATTGATGCACCGCCAATTAATTCTTCTTCAAAACTGAAGTCTAAAGATTTATTTTTATTGAACCAAACTAATATTTTTTTTACTTCTCTTACTACTTCAGGTCCAATTCCGTCTCCTGGCAATAATAAAATCTTTCTATTATTTGTTTTATTCATTATTAAAAATCCACGGTTTGTTTAGCTTCATCTCTTTTTCAAAATTATCTATTTGTTTTATTTTTCCCATAGATAAAGCAATATCATCTAGACCTTCAATCAGACATTTCTTTTTAAAAGAATCAATTTCAAATTTTGAAATTTTGTTACCGGATTTAATTTCTTGTTTTTCAAGATCAATTTCAATTTCTTCTTTTCTTTTAGAGTATTCTGATAATTCTAAAACTTTTTGTTCATCGAGTTTTATTGGTAAAATTCCGTTCTTAAAACAGTTATTATAAAATATATCTGCAAAGCTTGAACTAATTACACATTTAATTCCAAAGTCTAATAGAGCCCAGGGAGCGTGTTCTCTTGAAGAACCGCAACCAAAATTTTTACCAGAAATTAGTATTCTAGATTTACTGTAAGGCTGGTTATTTAATATAAAATCTTTAATCTCTTTTCCATTTTCATCATACCTCATCTCATAAAATAAACTTTTTCCTAAACCAGTTCTTTTGATAGTTTTTAAAAATTGTTTAGGGATAATCATATCCGTATCAATGTTCTGCAATGATAAATAAGAAGGTATCGATTTAAGTTTAGTAAATTTTTCCATTATTGAATCTCTCTTACATCAGAAAGTCGTCCATTAATTGCAGCTGCTATCGCCATTCCTGGACTAACAAGATGTGTTCTTCCTCCTCTGCCTTGCCTACCCTCAAAATTTCTATTAGATGTTGAAGCACATCTTTCTTTAGGTTTAAGTTGATCAGGATTCATTCCTAGACACATAGAACACCCTGGTTCTCTCCATTCAAAACCCGCCTCTTTGAATATTTTATCAAGTCCTTCCTTCTCTGCTTGCTGCTTAACTAATCCCGACCCAGGAACAACCATTGCACTTATATTCTTAGCAATCTTTTTACCTTTCAAGAGTTCTGCGGCTACTCTTAAATCTTCAATTCTGCCATTCGTGCAACTTCCAATAAAAATTTTATCAATTTTAATCTCAGATATTTTTGTATTAGCCTTTAGACCCATATAGTCTAAAGACCTTTTCATCGCCATTTTTCTATCTTCGTTTTTCTCTTTATCAGGATCAGGCACTAACCCAGTTACTGGTGATACATCCTGAGGAGAAGTTCCCCAGGTAACCAATGGCTCTATATCCTCAGCCTTAATATTAATTTCTTTATCGAATTTACAATCTTTATCAGAATAAAGTGTTTTCCAAAATTTAATAGCTTTATTCCAATTTTCACCTTCGGGAGACATTGTTCTGCCTTTTAAGTATTCTAATGTTTTTTTATCAGGTGCAATTAGTCCAGCTCTAGCGCCAGCTTCTATAGTCATATTACAAACTGTCATCCTCTCCTCCATACTAAAGTTGCTTATAACATTACCAGCATATTCAACCACATAACCGGTACCTCCTGCGGTGCCTATAGTGCCAATAATTTTTAAAATTACATCTTTTGCTGTTACACCTTTTGGTAAACTTCCATTTACATTTATTCGAAAGTTTTTAGTTTTTTTCTGAATTAATGTTTGAGTGGCTAAAACGTGTTCAACCTCTGACGTTCCTATCCCAAAAGCTAAGGCACCAAACGCGCCATGAGTGGCTGTATGACTATCTCCACAAACAATAACTGCACCTGGTTGAGTAAAACCTTGTTCTGGCCCAATTACATGTACTATACCTTGTCTTTTGTCATTAACATCGAAAAGTTCTACACCAAATTCCTCACAATTTTTTCTTAAAGTTTCAACTTGAATTTTAGACTCTTCATCATCAATACCTTCAGACCTATCAGTGGTTGGAACGTTATGGTCAGACACTGCGAGTGTAAACTCAGGTCTTTTAACTTTCCTTTTTTGTAATCTTAATCCTTCAAAAGCTTGAGGGCTAGTAACTTCATGAACTAGATGACGATCAACATAAATTAAAGAAGTTCCATCTTTTTGTTCATGAACAAGATGGTTTTCCCATATCTTATCGTATAGAGTTTTAGACATTAATATTATTTTTTTTCGCTAATTAGCTTTTCGGCTTTAGGCGTTTCTTTTTTCGTTTCCTCAACTTTTACTGCTTCTGTAACAGTTTCATTTGATTTAGAATCCAGCTCTGCTGGTTTAACTGAAACATCTACTCCAATTTTCTTTTTTATCTTCTCAGCAATTCTAGCTGACTTACCTTTTCGATCTCTTAAGTAGTAAAGCTTTGCTCTTCTCACTTTACCTGCTCTTATAACTTTAATAGAATTTACATTAGGACTATAAAGTGCAAAAGTTCTTTCCACACCTTCGCCAAAGGAAATTTTTCTTACAGTGAAAGAAGAGTTTATATCCCTATTTTTTTTCGCAATACATACACCTTCAAAATATTGAATTCTTTCTCTTTTGCCCTCTACAATTTTAACTCCCACTTTAATTGTGTCTCCTGCAGAGAAGTCGGTAAGTTTTTTGTTAGCAACTATCTTTTTTATTGCTGCTTTATTTATGTCTTCAATGTTTTTCATTTTTTTTATCTAAATATTTTTTCCAAAGATCGGGCCTCTGGCGACGTGTTATAGCCTCTGATTGAGATAAACGCCACCCCTTAATTTTAGCATGATCGCCCGAAAATAGTACCTCAGGGGGGCTTTTGCCCTCCCATTCTTTAGGTTTAGTGTATTGAGGATACTCCAAAAGATCATTCTCAAAACTTTCTTCTTTATTAGAGTTCACATTGCCCAATACCCCTGGTAAAAGTCTTAATAAAGCATCTATAAAAACAAAAGATGCAGTCTCACCTCCAGATAAAACAAAATCTCCTAAACTGTATTCTTCAATATTTCTAGTTTCTATAAGTCTTTGATCTATACCTTCAAAATGACCACACAAAATATTAATTTTCTTTAACCTACTTAAATGTCTTGCTTCCCTTTGATCAAATCTTTTACCTTTTGGAGATAAATAAATTATTTTTTCATTTTTTTTTATATTTTTATCAAGGGCTGATGCAACAACATCTGGTCTAAGAAGCATCCCACTGCCTCCACCAAATGGAGTATCATCCACAGTCCGATGTTTGTCTTTTGAATATTTTCTTATATCTATAACTTTTAAATCCCAAATCTTATTCTTCTTGGCTTTTTTATATATTCCAATATTTAAAGGGCCAGGAAAAAGATTTGGATACAAAGTAAAAATCTTCACTTT
>CACNJC010000015.1 GCA_902620585.1 uncultured Pelagibacteraceae bacterium
ATTTAGGGCTTTTTCTGCCGGAACATAATCAAAATTAAATGCATCGGATACACCTTTATAGGTAATTTTGCCTTTATATAAATTCAAGCCTGCTAAGTAATTTTTATTCTCTTGCAAAGTTTTTTTATAACCTTGATCAGCTAATTTTAATAAAAGTGGTAAAGTAGCTTTATTAAGTGCCATTGTAGATGTTCTTGGTACACCGCCAGGCATATTAGCAACGCAATAGTGTACAACATCGTCGACTAAATATGTTGGATTTGCATGAGTAGTTGGCTTACTTGTTTCTACACACCCTCCTTGATCGATTGCTACATCAACAACTACCGATCCTCTTTTCATAGATTTAATCATCTCTTTTGTCACTAGTTTTGGTGCTTCTGCTCCGGGAATTAAAACCCCTCCCACCAACAAATCACATTTAGAAACTAGTTTTTTTAAATCTGTTTTTTCACTCTCAGTTGGGATAATTTTATCTCCAAATTGTTTATGAAGTTCTTCTAATCTTTTTTTTGACTTATCTACTACATATACTTTGCCTCTTAAACCTGTTGCGATTATTGCAGCATTTTCTCCAACTACACCACCTCCAAGAATTACTACAGTAGCTGGTTCTACACCAGGTGCGCCACCTATTAATAAACCTCTCCCTTTTTGATTTTTCTCTAGAGCATGCGCGCCAGCCTGGACAGACATTCTGCCTGCTACTGCACTCATAGGAGCTAACAAAGGTAATCGGCCACTATCATCTGTAACAGTTTCATATGCTATACAAATTGATTTTGTCTTCATTAAACCTAAAGTTAATTCTTTAGCTGCAGCTAAATGAAGATAAGTGTAAATAATCTGACCTTCTCTAATCATATTTACCTCATTCATTTGAGGCTCTTTAACTTTAACTATTAATTCTGCTTTTTTGAAAATTTCCCCTGGTGTCTTGATTATTTTTGCACCAACTTTTAGATAATCTTCATTAGTAAATCCAGCTTCATATCCTCCATTATTCTCAATTAACACCTCGTGCTTTTTATCTGTAAGAGCTTTTACGCTTTCAGGTGTTAAACCGATTCTATGCTCTTGAAGCTTAATCTCCTTTGGAACTCCAATGATCATTTATGATTTTGAGTAGTTAGATATACCTTTTCTCAACTTATCTAATATTTCATCTATATGTTTTTTTTCACAAATAAATTGAGGAGCAATAATTAAATTATCGCCTGTATTTTTAAAATTTACACCAGCGTCATAACAGTGTTTAAATGTTTGAAAACCAGCTTTACCAGGCTTTTCTTGCATTCGCATTTCTATTCCACCCATCATGCCATATCCTCTAATACTCACAACCTCCTTCAAATCTTTTAGAGATTGAAGACCGTCTTGAAAATAAGGTGACATTTCTTTTGCTCTTTTAAAGATATCTTCTTTATCAAAAATATCTTGGACTGCTAAGGCTGCAGCAACAGCTACTGGAATTCCTGAGTAAGTATAACCATGAAATAATTCAGGTGTTCCCTCTGGTGCTGATGACGCGTCTAAAACAGCATCATAAATTTCTTCTTTGACTGCCACTACTCCCATCGGAACAACTCCATTTGTTGTAGCCTTAGCCATAGTCATAATATCAGGTGTAACTTTCCATTCTTGTGCTGCAAAAGCTGAGCCAGTTCTTCCCCACCCTGTAATAACTTCATCAAAAATTAAAAGTATTCCGTGTTTGTCACAAATTTCTCTTATTCTCTTTAGGTAACCTTTTGGTGGCACTAACGTTCCTGTCGATCCAGCTATTGGTTCAATTATACATGCTGCAATATTTTCGCCCCCAAAATTCATTGCAATTCTCTCCAAGTCCTCGGCCATTTCAACGCCTGTTTGTGGTTCTCCTTTTACAAATTTGTGTTCAGGTAAATGAGTATGTCTCATGTGTTGAACTCCTGGCATTAGGACGCTAGCAAAAGTTTTTACATTATTAATCATGCCTCCTACGGTAGTAGCTCCAATATTCATACCGTGATAACCTCTTTCTCGCCCAACAAATCTAAATCTCTTTGAGTCACCTTTTGCTCTATGATAAGCAATCGCAATTTTTATGGCTGTTTCAACAGCTGTAGATCCACAAATAGTATAAAATATTCTATTAATTCCTTCGGGTGTTTTTTTCGCAATTCTAGTAGCAAGTTCAAAAGAGCCTCCATATCCTTGATTAAATGGCTGACAATAATCTAATTTGTCTAGTTGTTTAGAAACAGCTTCTGTAATTTCTTTTCTACCATGACCTAATGGATTACAAAATAATCCTGAGCTAGCATCAATCATTTTCTTTCCTTCATGATTAGTTAAATAAACTCCTTTAGCATCAGTGATTAATCTAGGATTTTTTTTAAAACTTTTATTATCTGTAAATGGCATCCAGTGCTCATTTAAAGAATTAGGTATATTTGTTCTATTTGATGAACTCATTGATTGAATTAGTAGACAATTGTTAAATTAAATCAAGAAATATTGTATACAATTTGAAGTTGTGTCTAAAATAAGACCGATATTAAAGTTTCTAAGTGTTTACTTATGATTAAATTTCATTTTTAATCTTATTAATTAACAAACCATATGGGAGAACTATGAAGAAAATAATAAGCACAGTTCTTGGGATTTTATTTGCGTTTACTCTAACTGCAACAGTAGCTAACTCAGCTGCAAAGGAAGTAAGAGTTGCGTACTTTTTGGAGTGGCCTTCTCCAAATCTTGAGGACATGAACAAAAAAGCATATGCGAAAGCTCTTGGTGTACCGGTTAAGTGGACTAATTTCACAAACGGTGTAGCAATGACTGATGCTATGTTAGCGGGAGATATTGATATATCTTACTCACAAGGTTTAATGCCTTACATTAATGCTGTTAAGGCAAAAGCGCCAATCAGTTTAGTAGACGTTGCAATGGAATACGGAATGGGAGGAACAACATGTGTTACTTCTAAAAAGTCTGGTATTACTAAAGCTAATGCCTCTGAGCTTGAAGGTAAAAAAGTTGCTGTTCCATTAGGAACGATGGCTGAGT
The DNA here is from genome assembly GCA_902620585.1 of uncultured Pelagibacteraceae bacterium. Lineage (GTDB taxonomy): Bacteria > Pseudomonadota > Alphaproteobacteria > Pelagibacterales > Pelagibacteraceae > Pelagilacustribacter. The sequence continues at coordinate 3,052 of CACNJC010000015.1, forward strand.
ATGTTTTTACTGAAAGTATGAAAATAGTTGGTGCTGACAGAAAAAAAATGAACATTATTGCAATGGATCCTGAAGAAGGTGCAGCTGCATTAGTAAGTGGTGACGTTGTAATGGCATGTCTATTCGGAGGTAATTCCATTAAATCAGCTACATCTGTTGGAACAAGACTATTAACAGTTGATGAAGCTCGTGCTGGAGGTATCATGGGAATAGATATCGTTTCTGTAACGAATAAATTTATGAAAGAAAATCCTGGTATGTTGAAATCTTTCGTAGAATTAACTCATGAAGCTAATGCTAGATATAGAGCTGGCAAAAGCGATATGAAAGCTATGTCTAAAGAGTCAGAGATGAAAGTAGCTGACATGAAAGATACTTTAGGTGGCTTCAAATTTTTAACACCAAAAGAAACGAAAAAATCTATGAAGAGTGGAAACCTTGCTAAATTTTTAAAAGGATTTGACACTCCAAGAGGTACAGTAACAACTAAGTTTTTACCGTAGTTCTTGATAAAGAAAAATTATAGGCGCCAATCTAACAAATTGGTGCCTATTTTTTTATTTAAATATCTAATATAGTTATTTTATGAGCAATCTGATTTCTCAAAATTTAAATATGATTTTTAAAACTCCTAAGGGAGAAACGGTTCACGCTCTTAAAGATTTAAACTTTACAATTAAAAAAGGAGAATTATTAACTGTTCTTGGACCTTCAGGTTGCGGTAAAACAACTTTATTAAATATTACTGCAGGTTTTATTAGACCTACCTCAGGAAAAATTACTCTGAATAATAAAGAAATTAACGGACCAGGTGTTGATAGAGGAATGGTTTTCCAACAAGGTGCTTTGTTTGAATGGTTGACTGTTGCTGAAAATGTAAATTTCGGTTTGAGAATGAAAGAAGAAGATACTGTTCAAACTCAAAAAAAAGTTGACGAATGGTTAGATATAGTTGGATTAAAAGGTTTTGGTAATACTCCTACCTATCAATTATCTGGAGGAATGCAGCAAAGAGTAGCTTTGGCAAGGTGTTTAATTAATGATCCAGAATTAATATTAATGGATGAACCCCTAGGAGCTTTAGATGCTTTAACAAGAGAAAAAATGCAATCTTTAGTTCTTAAGATTTGGAAAGAAACTGGTAAAACAATAATTCTTATAACTCACTCTGTAGAGGAGGCGTTATTACTTGGAGAAAAGGTTTACGTAATGGCACCAAGACCAGGGAGAATACACAAGGAATATAAATTACCTTTTGCATCAATGGGTCTCAATGGGAACTTAAGAGATGTCAAAAATAATAAAGAGTTCGTATCCAAAAGAGAAGAGATTCTCTCAATGATATGGGACATGGAAGAAGAAATAATGGGAAAAGAAGTTTAAATGATCAAAGGTTTTTTAACATTTTTATTTTTTTTCGCCATAGTAGGTTGTGTTCTCTATGGAAGAAAATTAATTAGAACTGAAAAAATTGATGCTGTTTTTGGAAATCCTGAGAGGTCAAAAGGAGGAGTTCATTGGGTAATAGTTGGAAGTAGTTTTTTATTGTTAGTCTGGCTATATTATTCATGGGATATAGCTAAATCTTTTTTTCCAAAATCAGCTAATGAACTTTGCCAAGTTGGTAAAGTAAATGAGTCACTTCTTTCACTTAAATATCTATTTCCTATTGAAGAACGCCAGCTTAAGAGCACATCGGTAATAGAAACTGAAAAAGAAAATTTAGATAAAATCATTCTTGAAATAGAAAATTCAGGTGTAAAAAATCAAGATAAAAATAAGTTAATAGATTTTATCTCACAAACTAAAAATACGATACCATTACTTACAAATGAACAGCTTCTAAATAACGATACTAAAGAACAAATTAAAGTAATTAATGAAAAAATTTTAAATTTAACCGAGAACTTCAAAAAAAGTGATTATCCTAACGAGAGCGCTGAACAAGAATTTGAAAGAATTGAAGCTGCTAAGGAAGAAGGTTCCTGGAAAGCATCGAGTACCTCAATTGAAAATACAATCGAAATTCCCTTTATTCCAAAAACAAAACGAGGTTTAAAATTTCAGGCAGCAGCTACAGAATTAAATTTAATAAGTGATGAATTTTTTGAGCTTAAAAATCATAATGAACAATATGCCTCCGCGTTAGAAAAGCTAAAAAAAGAAATAAAAGATTATAGAAATAGTTTAAGCGATTCTGAGGAAATTTCCTCCTCATTTGCAAAAGATATTCTTAAGATTGCACGTAGAATTGAATATGCAAGTATATTTCCACCTAATACTTTAAAGGACATACAGGCATCAATAATCAGTTTTGATAATATTCAAAAAAAAGAACAAGGAAGTCTTAGATGGGTAGATCTTCTTTTGTTTCCATCAGGCACGATCATTTCAAGTGGCCCAAGTTGTTCTGAACAAGGTTCTGGTAGATGGCTTCCAAAACCATCAGATACACTTAATAAATTTACATTAATGTTAAACCCAAATATAGGTTACAAACAAATTCCATTAATTTGGTATGAAATGATGGATGTGAGTAAGATAATTGGTTTCTTACTACCTGATTGGTTTGCTGATGTTTTGCCTGGAGAGTACCCAGTTCATAATGAACAAGGTGAAGTTAAGCCAAATTTCAAAAGTAAGGTTTTAAGTTTTGTTACAGGAGAATTTAACTTATTTAAAATTCCAATTCCTACTGGTCATATATGGGATTCATTTTTAAGAGTGTTCCTTGGATTAGTTGCAGGAATTATAGTTGGAGTTCCATTAGGATTATTTATGGGATTAAATAGATTTGCTAAAGGCTTCTTTGATCCTTTAATTGAGCTATACAGACCTGTTCCACCATTAGCATGGGCACCATTAGTTATTTCAGTTCTTGGAATAGACAATCTTGGAAAAGTATTTTTATTATTTATGGTGTCGTTATCTATAATGATAATTTCAGCTAGAGCTGGTGCGTCGGGAACTCAATTGTCGAAAATCCATGCAGCACATTCTCTTGGAGCTTCTAAATGGCAAATACTAAGACATGTTATTTTTCCTAATTCATTACCGGAAATACTTACAGGAATACGAGTTGCAACAGGAATGTGCTGGGGAACTTTAGTTGCAGCGGAGTTTTTAGCAGGAACTACTGGTGTAGGTTTTGTCGAAAATGTCGCAAAAAAATACTTCCAGTATGAGGTTATTTGGATAACGATTTTCATTATGGGAATGCTAGGATTGCTTTTTGATGTTACAATAAGAAAAATTATCGACAAAACTATCCCTTGGCGAGGCAAGGGTTAATAACTAATTTTTTAATTAAATTATGATTGGTATACTTGGTGGCATGGGTACTCAGGCTGGTTTAGATTTTTGTAGTAAACTTGCCAAACTAAACAGGGGTAAATCAGATCAGAATTATCCCCTTTTTTTGCTTTATAATAAATCGAACATTCCAGATAGGAAACAAAACCTTGGTAAGTACAAAAAAGTATTAAAATCACTTGTAGTTGGTTGTAAATTTTTACAAAGAAACAGATGTAAGTTTATTTCTATGCCTTGTAATACTGCTCATTACTGGTACGACGATCTAAAAAAAAAAATAAAGATTCCAATATTAAATATGCCTAAAATTGTTTACGAGAGTGCTGCAAAAAATTGCAAGAAGAATTCCAAAATAGGTCTTTTAGCTACTGATGCAACTATCAAAACTGGAATTTATAATAAATATTTCAACAAAAGATACAAATTGATATCACCACAAAAAAAATTGCAGGTTAAAAGCGTAAATAAATCAATAAAATTTGTAAAAATGGGGAAAACAAAAGAAGCTGAAAAAGCGATAAAGCCAGCAGTAAATTACTTATTGAAAATGAGATGCAAAAAAATCATTTTGGGCTGTACAGAGTTGCCAATAGCTATTTTTGCGTATAAATCATTTAAAAAAGCTAAGTTGTCAAAAATATTTATGGATCCTAATCTAATTTTAGCAGAGGCGTCAATGAAGAAATATAAATGAAAAAATTATCAATACTCATTTTAATTTTAATGCCATTTTCTATATCAGCTGATGAAAATGCTAAGGAAAAAAGAATTGCAAAATACGTAATGGAAAATATTCAAAAAGACTATGTAAATTGCTATAGTTTTTATAAAGTTGCAGCAGAAAGTTTTAAGAAATCGGGAAAAGAAAAACAAATAATTGAAAGTTTAGAAAAAAGTGCAGATGTTGCTCTTAAATACAATTATGATCTTGGGGAAATCATGGGATTAAATCCAGAAGTAATGGCGCAAATGACTAAAGATAAAGTAGATACTTTTGTAAATTTAGCTAATAAAGATTTTTCTTCTTTAGCAAAAAAGTACGGTTTAGTATGTAAAAACCTTGTCGAAAATCCTGAACAAAGGACTAATTATTGGGAAAATAAAGGGAAAAAAATAATTAAGTGAAAAAAAATATTTTACGATCAAAGATAATTGAAATCTTTAAAAAACATAAACTTTCAGAAAATCATTCCAAAATCTGTGCAGACTACTTGATTAAAGCTGAGCTAATTGAGGCAAAATCACATGGTTTGACAAGATTAAAAATGTATTGTGATAGAATAAAAAAGAAATTAATTAATCCAAAACCAAATATCAAAATAAAAAGAATAAGCTCATCAATTTCTCATATTAATGCTGATAACAGTATCGGTTTTGTTTCAGCTGATATTGGGATTTCTCAAGCTATTAAGAATGCAAAAAAAACAGGTATAGGTTTGGTTGGAATTAAAAATAGTAGTCATTTCGGACTGTCAAGCTTTTATGCGGAACAGGCAGTTAAAAAAAATTTAATTGTATTTTGTTTTACCAATGCACCGCCCGCTCTTGCTCCACATGGTGCAAAAAAATCTTTATTTGGAACAAATCCTATCTGTTTTGGTGTCCCAACAGGTAAAGTTCCATTTATTTTAGATACTTCTACATCCAAAATTAATAGAGGAAAAATAAGACATGCTCATAAATTTAAAAAAAAAATACCGTTTGGTGTTGCTTTAGATAAGTATGGAAAAATTACAACTAATGCAAAAAACGCATTACATGGAACTCAATTACCTATAGCAGAATTTAAAGGTTCTGGTTTAGCTTGGATGGTTGATATTTTGAGTGGTGTTTTGACTGGAAGTAGTCATGGGGGAAAGACTAAAGATCCTTTTGATGATTTTACTGGGCCACAAAATGTTGGTCATTTATTTATTACCATAGACCCTAAAATTTTTATTGGTCAAAAGTTTAAGATGGAAATGAAAAAAAATATAGAGATTGTTAAAAATCTACCGAAAGCTAAAGGTTTTAATTCGATAATGTATCCAGGTGAAAGAAAAAATTCATTATATAAAAAAAACTTTAACAAAGATATAACTATACCTAAAAAAATTTTACAAGAAATGGACGCTTTAAATGATATCTGATAAAGAAATAATTTGTCCTGAAAATTTATTAAATATAGCTAAAACTAAAGGTCCCATAAAAGCAGTTATAGTTAATGCGGGCAAGAAGGTTGCTGTGGAGTCAGCAAAACAAGCTGTAGAAGCAAATTTAATTACTCCAATTTTTATTGGAGACAAACCATCAATACTTGATATTGCTAAAGAAATAAATTGGGATGTTTCTAATTATGAAATTATTCATGAACCTGTAGAAAATAATACCGCACCAATCGCAGCAAAATTGGCAAGTGAAGGTAAAGTAAAAATTATTGTAAAAGGTCATATTCACACTGATATCTTAATGAAAGCAGTATTGAAAAGAGACTTAAATTTAATTGGGAAAAAAAGGTTGAGTCATGTTTGGCACATGACACTTCAAAAAAATGATAAACCATTTATTATTACAGATGGGGCATTAAATGTTTTGCCAAAATTAGAAACTAAAATGCACATACTAAAAAATGCTGTGGAGTTTGCTAAACGTATAGGAATATCTAAACCAAAAGTATCCGTTTTATCAGCCACAGAAGAAGTTCTAGATAGTATGCCAAGCTCCTTGGATGCCAAAGAGTTAACAAAAAGAGCAAAAGAGGAAGGTATAGATGCAGACGTGTTTGGTCCAATGGCATTTGATAATTCTGTTTCAGAAAAAGCTGCACAAATAAAAGGAATTAAAAATTCAGTGGCTGGTAAAACAGATATCCTATTAGTCCCAAATGTAGAGTCAGGAAATGGGTTGGTAAAAATGATGATATTTTTTATGGGTGCTTGCGCTGCTGGTGTAGTCGTTGGTGGAAAAGTTCCTGTTGTAATAACAAGTAGAGCTGATGACACCCAAGCAAGACTTGCTTCCATGGCTGCTGCTGTTGTTGCTCTTTAATGAAAAAACTTAAAAACTGGGATAATAAAACCTGGCTATCATCTAAGTCGTATATTTCTCAATTTAATAAATTTCTTAAAACAAAAATTAATCTTAATAAGAATTCAAAAATATTAGACATTGGATGTGGAAGAGCAAATATTATTAGTGCCCTCCAAAAGAAATATAAATTTAAGAATAAACCCATAGG
>CACNJC010000016.1 GCA_902620585.1 uncultured Pelagibacteraceae bacterium
AAATACTTTTTTGCATATTTAAAAAAATCAAATTCTAAGTACAACTGTATAGTTAGTAGCATCAGGGATATTTTAGCAAGGGAAATCTCTTGTGGAAAAAATAGTTCTAAAATAATAAAAAAAATGAGGATAGAGGTTATAATTGCTGAGCTTGCTTGATTTTTTGTCGCGAAAGATCCTTTACTATCAAAATACTTTTTCTTAAGTAAAATCCCTAAATATTTTTCAGTTCTATCAATTATTTTTTTGAATCTAGTGTAAAGGTCAGTGTAATAAGTTGTATAAAATGCTTCTTTAATTAAAATTATTTCTTTACCTGAATTAAGAATTCTTTCACCAAGTTCAAATTCTTCTCCACCAGCGTTTTTATAACTTTTCCAACCTCCAATTTTTGATAAAAATCTTTTTTCAATTACACAAAACTCGGAATGAATAACACTAAAATTAGTTTCATTCAGTACATCTTCAAAACCATAGCATGATTTTAAACATACAAAATTAGATGAATAGCTTTTTTTGTTTAAATTAATTGTTTTTTGAATTCCACCAACTGTTCCAACAGTACTATCTCTTTTTAATCTTTTAATTAATTGCGATATAGAATTTTTAGAAATTATCAAATCTGAGTCAACATAACAAAGAATATTATATTTTGATTTTTTTGCTCCGTAATTTCTCGCGAAACCAACTCCTTTATTTTTTTTTAAATTGATAATCTTAATATTTTTGAAAGATTTTAAAATCTTTTCTGTGTTATCTGAACTGTTATCGTTAATTACTAAAATCTCTTTTTTAATATTCTTATTTTTACTTATAATATTTTGCAAACAGCTACGTATTGTTTTCTCTCCGTTGAAAACAGGAATTATAATTGAGACTTTTTCCTTCATCTACAATAATGAAGACCAATGCTTAGGCTGGTAAACAGTATTTATTGCGCCAGCACATTCAAATGTGCAAGTACACTTTTTTGCAATTTTTTGAAAATCTTTCGCCTCTTTTGATTTTGTCATCTTGACTATATCATCATCAAAATCATTTAAATTTCCAATTTTTGAAACATTCCATAATTTTTCAACTTCGCAGCCTCTTACTACTCCATCGGGAAATATTTCAATTAATCTTCCTCCTGCTAAACAAGGGGTTAGCACTTTCTCATTATCGATCTTTTTTACAGTTTCTTTGTATAATTTTTTAAATAACTTACCGTTAAAACTTCTTTTCCATTCTTTAGAGGTTCTATCGTGTTGTAACTTATTTAGTTTTAAGTATTCATCTTTAACAGCTAGTTGTTCTAAAACAGGTACATCCCTTATTAAAATTATTTCATGAAAATCAATATCCCATTTAGAAGTTTCATTTAAAAAATCCTCCATAAAATTTTTGTTATCTTTCGTTAAAACCGAAGCAAGTTTCAAATAAAAATTTGCATTTTGACGAAGATAATTAATTTCACTAATTGTTTCTAAGGCTCTTTTATATGCACCAGGAAATTCTCTTACCTTGTCGTGAACTTCTTCAGGACCATCTAAAGATATAGACAAAGTAAATTCTGTATTTGCATGTTTTTTAACTAATTCAGGAATAAATTTTTTAATTCTGTCTATATAAAAACCATTTGAATTAATGCTTATTTGAGGGATTTTATTTTTTGATAGAATTTCATCAATTATTTCTACAAAATCTTTTCTTAAAAAAGGCTCGCCACCAGTAATAGTTAGATGAAGTAAGCTTTTTGCATTTCTAAAAACCTTCCCCCATTTTTTTGCGGATACTATAGGAGTTTTCCTAGCATCTACTGCTGCATGAATACAAAAGCCACAATGCATGTTACATCTTCCGTCAACGTATATAATAGCGTAATTAGGTTTTTGCTTGAGAAAAATAGATTTAAATACTCGCGTTAAAACATTTATTTTGTAGTTAATATTCATAAAAATTTAACAATTTGTATTGTATCAAAATATTGAGATTTAGATACTTTAATATGTCTTTTTTATGGTTAAATACAGGTCTAGACGCAATTATTTACATTAAAATTAATTGTAATTTTATTAAATTTATTTAAGAGTGAAATTTAGACAATATTTACAAAGACTTTTATTATCCAAACAATCGAAATATTAATGCAAAATTTTATGGATATAATTTCTTTTTGTTTCAGATATTTTTTTCAGCTTCTTCAATTAATTTTAAAGTATTTGAGGGAATATCCGACTCTTTTTTTTGTTGAGGGTGCTTTATTTCAATTTTCTCGAATTTTTTTTCTTTTTTTGAATTTCGTAAATCATGAGCAGCACTTAATATCTCATTAATAGTATATTGTTCTTTCATTGATTAATTATAACATTAGTTGTATAAAAAAACATCTAAATATGAATAAAAAAAAGATTAATTATTTTGCAAATAAATTAGTAAATGCTTTTTTAAAAGGCAAAATTATTTCTCCTCTACCTGTCTATTTTACAAAAAATATTTCTCGTGCAAATAAAATTAGAAATCTTTGTGAAAGTAAAATCAAGAAACCTATTGTTGGTTTTAAAGCAGGGGGCACAGCCATACCTGTTCTCAAAAAATTAAAAGAAAAAGAGCCTTTTTATGCTGCAGTCTACAAACGTAATTTTCTCAAAAATAACAAAACTGTTAAAATTAATCGATATACTTTAGGAATAGAATTAGAAGTTTGTTATTTGATTAAAAAAGAATTTTTTAATTTAAAAAAATATATTACCCGTAAAAATATTGGAAAATATATAACCCACATGGCACCCTGTATCGAGGTTGTTGGTTATAGGCAAAGAAAAAAAGGAATTAAGTATTTAGGTGATTTATGTTCAGACTTTGGTGCAAATGTAAAGTTTATAATCGGAGCAAAAAAGAAATTTAAAAAAATTAATATAAGTAATTTAAAAACAAATATTTCAAATAAAAAAGTTTCTCAGTCTATAAATGGAAATACAAATACTGTTTTTATTAACCCCATTAATTCTCTAAAATTCGTTTTAAATAAATTGATTAAAGAAAAAATAAAACTTAATAATAATTTTTATGTATTTACAGGTTCTACTGTAGGTGTTGTGCCGATTTTAGGAAAAGGTACGTATTTAGGAAAAATCGAAAAATTAGGTTCCGTAAAAACTAAAATTATTTAGTTAGTAAGATAGTATATTGTTGCAATAAAAAGGATTGTTGAAATAAAAAATAGAATCCTCTTATTTTTTAAATCTTTTTTTTCACCCTCAGCTTTTCTTTTAGATAAAAAATAAATGTTTGTTTCTTTGCTGTTTCTAAACTTCGGTCTTAGAGGTGAGGGAATTGCTTTATTCCGTATATGTCTAAATTTTTTCGGATTAATTTGAAGCATTTTTTAGTTAACCTTATTTACCTTTTCTTATCAACTTGTACCTGCCTTAACCTGCGACATTATTGCAAATAATAATCATTATCAATATATTGCAAATAATAATCATTATCAATATATTGTAAATGATAATCATTATCAAAAATAGGTGTAAAAATGAAAAAACTAATATTAACTACTTATGCTTTTTTATTTGCATTTATAGGAAGTCTATTTGCAAACGAAGTAAACATATTTAGCGCAAGACACTATGATTCAGATGTTCAACTTTATGAAAAATTTACAGCTAAAACTGGAATTAAAGTAAATGTAATTTCTGGAAAATCAGGTGCTCTTGAAAAAAGAATAATCGAAGAAGGTGCTGATAGTAAAGCTGACCTTTATATTACTGCAGACGCTGGAAGACTAGGAGCGTTTTCAGCTAACTTACAAGGCGGTCTTACAAGTTCAGCAATTAAATCCGCAGTTCCAAATAATTTCAGAACTTCTAAATGGGTAGGAATAGCTAAAAGAGCAAGAATAGTTTATTTCGCACCTGAAAGAGTTAGCGGTTCAGAACTAGCTGGTTTGACTTATGAAAGTTTAGCAGATCCAAAATGGAAAGGTAGACTAGTCATAAGAGCTTCAAACAATATTTATAACCAATCACTTGTTGCTTCATTAATTAAGAATAATGGAAAAGGTAAAGTTGCCGAGTGGTCAAAAGGAATGGTTTCAAATATGGCTAGATCTCCAAAAGGAAATGATAGAGCACAAATTCTTGCCGTAGCTGCAGGAGAAGCCGACATAGCAGTTGCTAACACTTATTACCTAGCTTTAATGCTGTCAGGTAAAAAAGGTGCAGAACAACAAGCAGCGGCTAAAAAAGTTAAACCTTTCTTTCCAAATCAAGATGGCAGAGGAACACATATGAATATTAGTGGAGCAGGTTTAGTTAAAGGAGCTCCAAACAAAGCCAATGCAATTAAGCTAGTAGAATTTTTACTAAGCGAGGAAGCTCAAAATCATATCGTAAATAATACTTTTGAGTATCCGATGATTGCTGGAGTTTCTCCGCATCCACTGGTTGTTAATATGGGATTAGATTTTAAACAAGATCTAAAAACTAAGGTTGTTAATTATGGAAAAAGACAAGCTGATGCTTTGGAAGTAATGACAGCAGCAGGCTGGAAATAGGACGTTTGTTAATCTTATGAGGAGAACAATTAAAAAAGTAGACAACTTAAATAAGTTTAAAACTGGTTGTTCTCCTTGTATGGGTGAAGCAAAAAAGATGGAACAAAAGATTTCTAATCGAAATTTATCAGAAATTAAAATAGATGAGATTAAAAATATAGTTTCATCTATGTTTAAAAATAATTAAGGATTTGACGTCAATATAACCTCTGGTTTAAAATGCTAGCTTAACTTATGTTTAAGCCGCTTTAATCAGAGGTTTTTTTTAAAATATGAGCAAAATAAATGTTTGGTTTCTAAGTTCATTGGTAATTACTTTATTAATTGTTTTTCCAATATTAACAGTTTTTGTAAGTTTCTTTGGTTCAACCAGTAACTATTATGAGATATTAAGTAATACTTTTTTGTTATCTTATATTACTCAATCATTATTAATTTTAGGTGGAGTTTTAACCTTAACTTTCATATTTGGGGTTTTAGCAGCATATTTTGTTTCTTTTTACGATTTTCCAGGAGTAAATTTTTTTAAATGGGCCTTAATTTTATCTTTTGCAGTTCCTGCTTATATTTATGCTTATTCTTTGACTGCTTTTTTTGAAAATTATGGGTCATTATATTCAATATTAACAAAAGTTTTTGGGGAAAGAAATTATAACGTTCATATACCAAAATTTGATGGAATGATCGGGGCAATTTTATCAATGTCTTTTTCTTTATTTGCGTATGTTTACATTTTGACAAGAGCTTCTTTTTTTCATCAATCTAATAATCTAATTGAAGTTAGTAAGAATCTTGGACTTTCTGCGAGGGAGAGTTTTTTTAAAGTTATTCTTCCTTCAGCAAGACCTGCAATTATAGCTGGGTTATCTTTAGTAGGAATGGAATGTATGGCAGATTTTGGCACTGTTTCTTTTTTTAGCGTTCAAACACTAACTACAGCAATATACAATTCTTGGTTAGCTTTTGATGATTTAAATACTGCAAATCAACTTTCTTTCTTTTTATTAATATTTATTTTAGCAATTTTTTTAATTGAAAATTATTCAAGAGGTGGAGCAAGGTACCATCTTAATTCACAAGGTTTTAAAGAAGTTCCAAAAATAAAATTAAATAATTGTTATGCTACTTTAGCATTTTTGTTTTGTTTTATTCTATTTTTCTTAAGCTTTGTTTTTCCAACAGCACAAATGTTTTATTGGGTAATAAAATTTCCTAAATATTTCCAAGATATAAATATTTTTGCATTGAATTATAACACTTTATTACTTGTTCTTATTGCTAGCATTGTTTTAATTGTTTTATCTTTATTAACAAATTTTGGGAATAGGATATCGAAAAGTAAATTTTTAAATATGTTAAGTTTTTTTTCTATATCAGGGTACGCACTTCCGGGTGTAATATTAGCAGTAGCGTTTATAACATTCTTTTCTTG
>CACNJC010000017.1 GCA_902620585.1 uncultured Pelagibacteraceae bacterium
ATTAAAAAAATATGAACAAGCAATGCTAGAAAACTAAAATGACAATTAATCCATCAGAAATTACCAAATTATTAAAAGATCAAATCAAGAATTTTGGAGAGAAAGCAGAAGTTTCAGAAATTGGAAAAGTTTTATCCGTTGGAGATGGAATTGCTAGAGTTTATGGCTTAGATAATGTTCAAGCCGGTGAGATGGTTGAGTTTGATGATGGATCTAAAGGGATGGCGTTAAACTTAGAGAACGACAACGTGGGTGTTGTTATTTTTGGGGATGATAGAAATATTAAAGAGGGTGATACTATTAAAAGAACCAACGCAATTGTAGATGTTCCAGTTGGCAAAGAACTTTTGGGTCGTGTTGTTGATGGTTTAGGTAATCCAATTGATGGGAAAGGAGCATTATCAGCTAAAACTAGAAAACGTGTAGAAGTCAAAGCTCCTGGCATTATTCCAAGACAATCTGTTAATGAACCAATGCAAACAGGCCTGAAATCAATTGATTCATTAATACCAATTGGAAGAGGGCAGCGTGAACTAATTATTGGTGATAGACAAACAGGTAAAACAGCAGTAGCAATTGATGCAATCATTAATCAAAAAAAAATAAACGAGTCTTCAGATGAAAAAAAGAAGTTATACTGTGTTTACGTTGCTATAGGTCAGAAACGATCTACAGTTGCTCAAATTACAAAAACTTTAGAAGAAGCTGGGGCATTAAAGTATACTACTATAGTTGCAGCCACTGCATCTGACTCAGCACCTTTGCAATTTTTAGCACCATATACAGGTTGTACCATTGGAGAATATTTTAGAGATAATGGAATGCACGCATTAATAGTCTACGATGACTTGTCTAAGCAAGCAGTTGCGTATAGACAAATGTCTTTGTTGTTAAGAAGGCCTCCAGGAAGAGAGGCGTACCCAGGTGATGTATTTTATTTACATAGTAGATTATTAGAGAGAGCGGCCAAATTAAATGATAAAAGTGGAGGGGGTTCTTTAACAGCCCTACCTATAATAGAAACACAAGCCGGAGATGTTTCAGCCTATATTCCAACGAATGTCATTTCAATTACTGATGGACAAATATTTTTAGAGACAGAACTGTTTAATCAAGGAATTAGACCAGCTGTAAACGTTGGATTGTCTGTTTCTAGAGTCGGATCTGCAGCACAAACTAAGGCAATGAAAAAAGTTGCAGGGTCTATAAAATTAGAATTAGCTCAATATAGAGAAATGGCTGCCTTCGCCCAATTTGGATCGGACCTCGATGCTTCAACACAAAAACTATTAAATAGAGGGGCTAAATTAACAGAACTTTTAAAACAGGATCAATATTCTCCAATGACTGTAGCTGAACAAGTAATATCTGTATTTACTGGAGTGAAGGGGTATTTGGACGATGTTGAACTAGGAAAAATTAAAAATTTTGAAAAAAATTTAATTGAAAAAATTAAATCTGATAATCCAGAAATAATTGATAGCATTCAATCGTCAGGTAAACTGGAAGAAAATATTGAAACACTTTTATCTCAGGTGATAGAAGACTACAAAAAGGTAACAGATAATGCCTAGTTTAGATGATCTAAAAAAAAGAATTAAAAGTGTGAAATCAACACAAAAAATTACAAAGGCAATGAAAATGGTAGCAGCTGCAAAATTGAGAAAAGCACAAGAGAACGCAGAAAAAGGGCGACCTTATAGTCAAAAAATGCAGAATATTATTCTAAACCTAACAAAATCAATTAATGACCCTGAAAATGCTCCAAAGCTTTTAGTTGGAACAGGAAAAGATGAAACTTATTTATGTGTGGTCCTTACAGCAGATAGAGGATTATGTGGAGGTTTTAATTCAAATATTTGCAAACTTGCAAAAACAAATTTTAAAAAGATTTTAAACGAAGGAAAAAAATTAAAGATAATCACAGTGGGGTCAAAAGGCTTAGATCAAATTAAGAGAGAGTATGGTAAATATGTGATCAAAAAGTTTAGTTTTAAAGAAAAGAAACAAATTACATTTACTGAAGCCGATATTGTTGGAAAAGAAATAATTGATTTATTTAAAAATGGTCAATTTGATAAATGTATACTTTTCTTTAATAATTTTAAAAATGTTATAACTCAAGTTCCACAAGCTCAACAAATTGTTCCTGCAGAAAACAAATCTGTAGATTTAAAAGAAGAAAAGTCAAATATCTATGAATTTGAGCCAGATGAAGACGAAATTTTAGAAGATTTATTGCCTAAAAATATATCCACTCAAGTTTTTAAAGCTTTTTTAGAAAACGCGGCTAGTGAACAGGGATCGAGAATGACAGCAATGGACAACGCGACTAGAAATGCTGGTGAACTAGTTGATAAGCTTACAATTAATTATAATAGAAGCAGGCAAGCTTCAATTACAAAAGAATTAATAGAAATCATATCAGGTGCAGAAAGTTTATAGTTATGAGCAATAAAGGAAAAATAACACAAATAATTGGTGCAGTTGTTGATGTAAATTTTGAAAGTGACTTGCCAGAAATTTATACAGCCCTAGAAGCTAATAATTCTGGAAACAAATTAATTTTAGAAGTTGCACAACATTTGGGAGAGAATGATGTTAGAACAATAGCTATGGATGCAACAGAAGGCTTGAAGAGAGGCGATGAAGTAATTAATACAGGATCTCCAATTAGCGTCCCCGTAGGACCAGAAACGTTGGGTAGAATTATAAATGTTGTTGGTGAGTCGATAGATGAAAAAGGTGAAGTAAAAACAAAAGAGAAGTGGCCAATACACAGACAGGCGCCAAAGTTTACAGACCAAGCTACAGAAACAGAACAACTAGTTACAGGTATAAAAGTTATTGACTTATTAGCGCCTTATGCCAAAGGAGGAAAGATAGGTTTATTTGGAGGAGCAGGGGTTGGTAAAACAGTTACTATTATGGAATTAATTAATAATATTGCGAAAGCCCATGGTGGCTTTTCAGTTTTTGCTGGAGTGGGTGAGAGAACTAGAGAAGGTAATGATCTCTATCATGAAATGATAGAATCGGGAGTAATTAAAACGGATGGGAAAGGCTCAAAAGCTGCTTTAGTTTATGGACAAATGAATGAACCACCGGGCGCAAGAGCACGTGTTGCTTTAACAGGATTGACTGTAGCAGAATATTTCAGAGACAAGGAAGGGCAAGACGTTCTTTTTTTCGTTGATAATATCTTTAGATTTACACAGGCAGGTTCTGAAGTGTCTGCTTTATTAGGAAGAATACCTTCTGCTGTAGGTTATCAACCAACATTAGCCACAGATATGGGTAACCTTCAAGAAAGAATTACATCTACCGACAAAGGATCCATTACATCTGTTCAAGCAATTTATGTACCGGCGGATGATTTAACCGACCCAGCACCAGCTACATCATTTTCACATTTAGATGCTACAACAGTACTATCAAGACAAATTGCTGAAATTGGTATTTATCCAGCAGTAGATCCTCTTGACTCGACTTCTAGGATTTTAGATCCACGAGTAGTAGGAGAAGAACATTACAGAGTAGCAAGAGATGTTCAAAGAATTTTACAAGCTTATAAGTCTTTACAGGACATTATAGCTATTCTTGGTATGGATGAACTTTCTGAAGACGATAAATTAACCGTAGCAAGAGCAAGAAAAATACAAAGATTTTTATCACAACCCTTTTTTGTTGCAGAAGTATTTACAGGTTCTCCTGGAAAGCTTGTGGACCTTGACTCCACAATTAAAGGATTTGATGCAATTTGCAAAGGTGAATATGATCATTTGCCAGAAGCAGCATTCTATATGGTTGGAGGAATTGAAGAAGTATTAGAAAAAGCTGAAAAATTAACTAAAGACAAATAATAAATGTCCAACGAGTTTAAAGTCGAAATAATATCGCCAGATAATTCAATTTTAAAAACAAGTGCCAGCTTAGTAATTATACCTTCATTTGAAGGTGAAATAGGTATTTTGAGAGATCACATACCTTTAATAACTTTTCTTAGACCAGGCTTGATAAAAATTGGTGAAGAAGGTGAAAAAAAATATTTTGTCGAAGACGGTACCGTTGAATTTTCAAATAACAACCTTTTGATTTTGACTTCAACTGCAAAAGAATTGGGCTCTCTTGATAAAAGATCTATCGAGACAAACTTACAAGACGCAAAAGAAAAGATTAAAGATAATGCGATAAGCGATAAAGAGAAATATTTATTGTCTTATAAAATTGATACTCTTAGTGAGATTGACAGATAAATTTTTTTAATTCTAAAAGTATCTTTTCGTAAACATCTTTTTTAAAATCGACAATTATTTTTGGTAATTCATTCATTTCTACCCATTTCCATTCAATAAACTCGGGATACTCTGTTTTTAAATTAATTTCATTTTCTTTACCTATGAATCTGACTACAAACCATTTTTGTTTTTGACCTCTATATTTTCCCTTCCATATTATACCTACAAGATTATGTGGTAGCTCGTACTCTAGCCATTGATCAAATTCTTTTAAAATTTTGATATTTTTTATACTTGTTTCCTCGTATAATTCTCTTCTCATAGCATTTATCAAATCCTCGTTATTGTTCACACCTCCTTGTGGCATTTGCCATTTATCGATTGGATTATCTTTACGCTTTCCTACAAAAACTTGATTATTGTTGTTTAAAACAATTGCCCCTACGCCAATTCTTAGCGGAAGTTTAATTTGATTCATTTTAAGAATTAAATAAATTCAAAGCGTAATTTAATTGATTATCGTTTTTTGAATTTATTTTAAAATTATCTCCAGTTTCCTCGACAACTATATCTGGAGTTACTCCTACTTCGGAGATAGAGTCGCCTGATGGAAGGTAATATTTAGAAATAGTAAGCCTAATACCTCCACCATTCTTTAAAGGAATTATTGATTGTACAGAACCTTTTCCGTAAGAATTTTCACCTAATATAATAGCTCTTTTATGATCTTTAAGTGCGCCCGCAAATATTTCTGAAGCAGAAGCAGAACCATTATTTATCAATACAATTATTGGCTTACCTTTAATTTCATCTCCTTTTCGAGCAAAAAATTTTCTTGTTTCAGAGCTTTTTCTACCTTTTGTTGAAACAATTTCGCCATCATCTAAGAAGAAATCTGTGATATTTATAGCTTGTGTTAATAATCCCCCTGGATTGTTTCTTAAGTCAAGTATGTAGCCTTCTATTTTCGAATTTTTTTCAAATTTTTTTACAATATTTAAAAACTGTTTGTCACTATTTTCATTGAAAGATTTTAGTCTTATGTAACCCAAGCTTTTATTTTTTCCTAAGATTTCAGAATTCACAGATTTTACTTCAATAATTTTTCTGGTAATTTCAAATTTTAGAGCCTTCTTTACATCTTTTCTTCTTATCGTTAATTCAATGGAAGTACCAACTGGCCCTCTCATTAATTTGACTGCCTCCATCAAAGATTTACCTTGAACTTGTTCATTTCCAATTTTTACTATGTAATCTCCTGCCTTAATCCCAGCATTTGCTGCAGGTGTATCATCAATTGGAGCGATAACTTTAACCAAACCAGATTCCATACCTATTTCTATACCTAAACCTCCAAACTCACCACGAGTATCAGTTTGCATCTCTTCAAATAATTCAGGACTCATATAAGCCGAGTAAGGGTCAAGAGATTGCAAAACACCATTTATTGCTGAATCCATTACTTCTGATTGATCAATCTCGTCAACATAGTCTTTTTTAATTTTTTCTAAGACTTCCCCAAATAAATC
>CACNJC010000018.1 GCA_902620585.1 uncultured Pelagibacteraceae bacterium
CTTTCGTTTCTTTAGTAACTTCAAATAATGCACGAGAATACCTTTCTGAAGTTTCAGTCGAGAAAGATTTATTTGTACTCATTTTAATTGTTAGAAATTATAGTGAAATTATGCTGAGGTCGTACCATAAGAGAATAAGTTGATCAAGTTGCCAATTTTGAAGTTATGCGAAATTGACTGGGTCCACATCAACCGTAAGTTTAATTTTTGATGAAATCTTCAAGTTATTTAACACTTTTGTAATTCTTTTTTGCATAAAAGTTCGATCGCCAAATCTAATGAGAAGTCTAGAACGAAAGTTCTTTTTAATTTTCAATAATGGAGAGTCTACCGGACCTAAGATCTCTAAATTTTCAATTTGTTTTAATTTTATTTTGACCTCTCTAGCTCCTTGTAAACTTAAATTTCTATCTTTTGAGGAAATTATAATTGAAATTAATCTTATGAAAGGTGGTAGATTATTTTTTTTTCTTATTAAAAGTTCATTTTTAAGTAGTTCATCTGATTTATCTTTGATTAACTCATTTAGAGTTGAGTCATAAGGGGTCAGAGTTTGATAAATTATTAATGATTGAGAACTAAACCTCCCTGCTCTTCCACTTAACTGATGATACAACTGAATATTTTTTTCTGTTGTTCTCAAATCATACCCTCTCCCAGAAAAATCAGCGTCAATTACAACTATACAATTTAGTTTTGGAAAATTAAAGCCTTTTGAAATCATTTGAGTACCTATTAAAATATCAATTTTATTGTTGTTAATCTTTTTGAAAAAATCTTTTACTTCTTCTTTCTTTTTTAAATAATCACTAGAAAAAATGTTTATTGTTTTGTTTGGAAAAATTTCTTTTACCTCTTCAAATATTTTTTCAACTCCGGGTCCATACATAATGAAATCACAAAATCCTTTTGTTTTACATTCGACTTCAATTTTTTTTTCAAATGAGCAATGATGACATATAGCTTTATTTTTTGATTTATGAAAAGTTAAGTACATAGAACAATTAGGACAAGAATGTTTATATCCACATTTTCTACAAATTAAATATGGAGCATAACCTCTTCTATTTAAAAAAAACAAAACTTGATCTCCCTTATCAAGATACTCTTTTGCTAAATTTATAGTTTCATCAGAAATAAATTTTTTTCTAATTTTATTTATATTTAAATTCACAACTTTAGTTTTAGGTAAAGGAAAATTTTCATATCTTTTTAGAATTTTGATATGCCTATATTTTTTATTTTGAATGTTATTAAATGTTTCTAAAGAAGGTACTGAAGTTATTAAATGTACAGGAATTTTTTCAAAATTCGCTCTAGATATTGCCATATCTCTTGCATTATAAATCACTCCCTCGTCTTGCTTATAGGAGGTGTCATGTTCTTCATCTACAATTATTATGCCAAGTTTTTTGAAAGGCAGAAGTAATGCAGATCTCGCGCCGACTACTATTTTAACTTGATTATTCATTATACCTTTCCAAATTATTCTTTTCTGCTTAATTGTTATCTTTGAATGCCAAATTGCAGGTTCAAATCCAAAAAAATCTTCAAATCTTGATTTAAAGTCATTTGTTAAAAAAATTTCAGGCAATAATACTAAGGCTTGTTGTTTTTTTTCTATAATTTTTTTTAAGCGTTCAAAATAAACAATTGTTTTTCCTGATCCAGTTGTTCCTTGTAAAACTGATACATCAAATTTATCATTTACTTTTTCGAGTAATTCTAGTGCTTCAGTTTGTTCCTTATTTAAAATGAAATTTTTACAAATTGTCTTTCTTATGGAAATTTCATTATCTTTAATTTTTAAGAATTTGCTTGTATTTCCTATTGCCATTTTTAAAACAAGGCCAACGGGAACCATGTTATAAATTGAAAACCACTCTATGAAATCTATCAGTTTTTTGTCAATTGAATAACCAGTCTTCTTAGTAATATTTTTGATCTTAATATTTTTTGGTTCAGTGAAATTTTTCTTCCAAATTACACCTATCTCTTTTTTAGACCCAAATGGAACCTCAACCAAATTTCCGATTTCACTTTCAACTTTTGAATTGTATGTAAAAGGAAAATTAAATATTTTTGGCAACAAAACTTGTGCTTTCATACAACAATTGTATTAGAAATATTTTTAATTAAAAATGAATTGGTCTTTTATCAACAGCTAATGCTGCCTCTTTTATTGCCTCTGTATGAGTGGGGTGTGCATGACAAGTTCTTGCTATATCCTCTGCGCTAGCTCCAAATTCCATTGCTAAAGCCATTTCAGCTATCATATCTCCACAGTGTGGCCCAATAATATGAACACCTAAAACTTTATCAGTATTACTATCTGCTAAAATTTTTACAAAACCTTCTGTTTCATTATTAACTTTTGCCCTTGAATTAGCCAAAAAAGGAAATTTTCCAACCTTATAAGATTTATTGCTGTCTTTTAGCTGTTCTTCTGTTTTTCCTACAGTCGCTACCTCTGGAGAAGTGTATATTACACCAGGTATTACATCATAATTCACATGACCGGCTTGCCCTGCTAAAATTTCCGCTACTGCAATACCTTCATCTTCAGCTTTGTGGGCTAACATCGGTCCTTTTATTACATCACCTATCGCATATATATTTTTTATTGACGTTTGTAATTTGTCATTTACTTCAATTCTCCCCTTTTTGTCCTTTTTAACGCCTACTTTTGACAAATTAAGTCCCTCTGTATAAGGTTTCCTTCCAACAGAAACTAAAACTTTATCAACTAACAAAGTTTCATCACTTGAAGATTTAATATTTGTATAATTTATTGCTACGCCTTTACTATTTTTTTTTATTGAATTAACTTTTGACTCCAATTTAAACCTTATGCCTTGTTTTGTTAAAATTTTTTTAAATTCATTGGAAATCTCTTTATCCATACCTGGAGTTATATGATCAAGATACTCAATTACAGTCACTTCAGATCCTAATCTTGACCAGACTGAACCCATTTCTAAACCTATATATCCACCACCAATTATAGCTAGTTTTTTTGGCACAGCTTTGAGTGAAAGAGCTCCTGTAGAAGAAACAATATCTTCTTCATCAATTTTCACATTTGGTAAAGATGTTACCTCAGAACCAGTAGCTATAACAATATTTTTTGATGTAAAGTTCGTTTTTTGATTATTATTATAAACCACAACATCGTTTTTCGAAAATAATACACCTTTTCCTCTTATATAAGTAACTTTGTTTTTTTTAAACAAATATTCAACACCTTTTGTGAGAACTTGAATTGACTTATTTTTATTTGACATCATCTTTTCAATATTAAGTTTGATGCCATCAATCTCAATTCCTTGCTGATTAAAATCTTTTTTTGCTTTATGAAAATTTTCAGAGAGGTTTAACAAACTTTTAGATGGTATACATCCAACATTTAAACAAGTGCCTCCAAGAGATCCTCTGGACTCTACACATGCAGTTTTAAGACCTAGTTGTGCTGCTCTTATAGCGCAAACATAACCTCCGGGGCCCCCTCCAATTATAATTACATCAAAATTATTTTCCATTATTAGATATTCAAAAATAGTCTTTTTGGTTGTTCTAACGACTCTTTTACTATTTTCAAAAATGATACTGCTTCTTTACCATCTATTATTCTATGATCGTAAGATAGTGCTAGATACATAACTGGCCTTACTTCAACATTTCCATCAACAACAACTGGTCTCTGAACGATATTGTGCATTCCAAGAACTGCAGATTGAGGTGGGTTTAATATTGGAGTAGATAGCATTGAGCCGTAAATTCCTCCATTGGTAATAGTAAAAGTGCCTCCTTGTAAATCATCTATTGTAATTTTTCCATCACGAGCTTTTTCACCTAGTAAACTTATATTTTTTTCTATATCTGCGAAAGACATTTCATCTGTTTCCCTTATCACAGGAACTACCAACCCTCTATCCGTGCCTACCGCGATACTTATATTATAATAATTTTTATAAACAATCTCATCATCTTGAACCTCGGCATTGACAGCTGGAAAATTTTTTAATCCTATAACACAAGCTTTAACAAAAAATGACATAAAACCAAGTTTAACTCCATACTTGTTTTGAAATTCATCTTTATACTGATTACGCATTGATATCACTTCACTCATATCAACTTCATTAAAAGTGGTTAGCATCGCAGCATTTTCTTGAGCTTCTTTTAATCTTTTAGCAATAGTTAATCTTAGTCTTGTCATCTTAATTCTTTCTTCTGGACCATGTTTAACTTTTCTTTCTGA
>CACNJC010000019.1 GCA_902620585.1 uncultured Pelagibacteraceae bacterium
CCATAGCAATAGCTATTTCAATTAAGTCTCTAACGATTTGTTCCACATCTCTTCCTACATACCCAACTTCAGTAAATCTTGTAGCTTCAACTTTTATAAAAGGAGCTTCAGCAAGTTTCGATAATCTTCTTGAAATTTCAGTTTTACCGACACCTGTTGGACCAATCATTAGAATATTTTTTGGTAGCACTTCGTCTCTCATTTCTTCTGATAGAGCTTGTCTTCTCCATCTATTTCTTAGTGCCACTGCAACAGCTTTCTTGGCCTCTTTTTGTCCAATCACATATCTATCTAACTCTGAAACTATTTCTCGTGGAGATAAAGCACTCACTTTAGAATTTTCATCTTTAGTATTCTTAACTATATTTAAGTTTGTTACATTTTTTGAGTTAGCCATTATACTTTCTCCACTGTAATATTATTATTTGTAAAAACACAAATGTCAGATGCAACTTTGATAGCCTTCCTAGCAACATCTTCTGCATTCAAATCTGTGTCTATTAACACTTTTGCTGCTGCTAAAGCATAATTTCCACCTGATCCAATTCCAATAATACCATCTTCTGGTTCTAAAACGTCCCCAGTGCCTGAAATAATAAAGCTGTGTTTTTTATCTGCTACTGCCATCAATGCTTCCAGCCTTCTTAAGAATTTATCGCTTCTCCAATCTTTAGCTAACTCCACTGCAGCCCTTTGTAAATTGCCAGCGTGTTTTTCAAGTTTTGCTTCAAGTCTTTCAAATAGAGTTAAAGCGTCCGCAGTTGATCCAGCAAATCCAGCTATCACACCTCTACTTTCTATTTTTCGAACTTTTTTAGCTTTACTTTTTAATACAGTATTGCCTAGGCTGACTTGACCATCCCCAGCGACTACTGTTTCGTTATTTTTTCTTAGCAAGACTATAGTTGTACCGTGCCACTTTTCAGCTGTATTCATGATGTTATATGTGGAGATTAATTTCAGATCTTCAATAGCGAAATCTGATTTATTGATAAAATGTAGAATTATATATATATCAAAGATAAATCTACTTAGATTATGAAAAGAAAAGCTAAAATAAACAGAAAAACTAAAGAAACTGACATTTCGGTCGCAGTAAATTTAGATGGCAAAGGAAAATACAAAGTTAAAACCGGTATTGGATTTTTAGATCACATGCTGGAGCAGCTGGCAAAACATTCCCTAATTGATTTAGAAGTAAAAGCTAAAGGTGATACACATATTGACTTACATCATACAACTGAAGATACGGGCATAGCAATTGGTGAGGCTATAAAAAAGGCTGCAGGTAATCGAAAAGGTATAACGAGATACGCTTCAACAATGATTCCGATGGACGAAACATTAAGTAGAGTATCGATCGATATATCTAATCGACCATATTTAATTTGGAAAGTTGATTTAAAAGTGGAAAAATTGGGTGAAATGGATACTGAATTATTTAAAGAATGGTTCCAAGCATTTTCTCAATCCGCAGGAATTACTTTGCATATTGAAAACATTTATGGTGATAACAGCCACCACAAAGTTGAGTCATGCTACAAGGGTTTAGCAAGATCTTTAAAAGACGCTCTTGCAATAGATAAAAGGATTAAAAACTCAATACCTTCAACAAAAGGTTCTATTTAAATTTGATGAATGTCACAATTGTCGACTACCAATCGGGCAATATTAGCTCAGTCATTAACTCTTTTACGGAGGTCGCTAAAGGTAAAGTTAATTTAGAAGTAACTTCGGATATAAAGAAAATCGAATCCAGTGATAAGATTGTTTTGCCAGGACAAGGTTCATTTAAAAGCTGCGTAGAATCTTTGCACAGTGTTAATGGGCTAGTAGATACGCTAAAAAATTTTGCTATTGCAAACAAGAAACCTTTACTAGGAATTTGTGTGGGTTTACAGATGTTTGCTGATGTTGGTTATGAAGAAGCAGAAACAAAAGGACTAGGTTGGATTCCTGGCAAAGTTTCTAAAATAGATAATCAAAATGGTAAATTTAAACTTCCACATATTGGCTGGAACGAAATAGAAATTCAAAAAGAAAGCAAAATATTTAAAGATATAAAAAATAAATCTCACATGTATTTTGTACACAGCTACGAATTTATCCCTGAAGATCAATCAGTTATTTCATCAACAACAGATTATTCATCAAAGATTGTCTGTTCAGTTGAAAGAGATAATCTATATGGAACACAATTTCACCCTGAGAAAAGTGACAAAACCGGATTAAAAATAATTGATAACTTTTTAAAACTATAATGAAAATATTTCCCGCTATAGACATTAAAGATAAAAAATGTGTGAGATTAATTAAAGGAGATTTTAAAAATAAAACTGAATATGAAACTTTACCAATTGATCAAGCCGGTAAGTATAAAGATCATGGCTTTAAAAATTTACATATTGTTGATTTGGATGGTGCATTAACTGGAAAGACGGTCAATTTAGATACTATCAAAGAAATAGTAAGTAAATACGATTTGAAGATTGAAATAGGCGGTGGAGTTAGATCTCTTGATAGCATTAAGCAATATATCGATGCAGGTGTTGAGAAGGTAATTTTAGGGAGCGGTGCGATTAAAAATAAAGAATTTTTAAAAGAGGCCTGTGAAAAGTTTAAAAGTCAAATTGCTTTAGGATTAGATGCAAAGAATGGAAATCTCTCTGTTTCAGGCTGGAAAGAAAATCTTAGTATTAAAACTTTAGACTTTCTTAAAGAAGTAAATAGCTTTGGAGTTAGTCGAATAATTTATACAGATATTAATAGAGATGGTATGAAGACTAGTCCCAACTTTAATGAGACGGTAAAAATTGCAGAGATTTCTAATTGTCCTGTTGTTATTTCAGGAGGTGTTTCTTCAATAAATGATATTAAGAAAGCAAAAGATTTAAATAATAAAAAAATTGAAGGTATAATTGTTGGTAAGGCAATTTACGATGGTGATATTAAGCTAGAAGATTTAGCAAAGGAGATTAATTAAAATGGTTGCAAAATTATCAACGATCAGTCGTAAAATAAGAAACGGAGAAAAACTTGGTTTCTCTGAAAGAGCAAGAGCGGTGAACAAAGGATTGTTACCGAGCAAAGCAAAAAAAAGAAAAAATGTTAAAAAATAGAATTATACCTTGTTTAGACGTTAAAAATGGAAGAGTTGTCAAAGGTATTAACTTTGTTGAATTAAAAGATGCTGGTGATCCAGTAGAACAGGCAAAGATTTATAGCGATGGAGGAGCAGATGAAATTTGTTTTTTAGACATTACTGCATCTAATGAAAATAGGGATATAATTATTGATATTGTAAAAAAGACAGCTAAAGAGTGTTTTGTTCCTTTAACGGTTGGCGGCGGTGTTAGAACTATTCAAAATATTACTGATTTATTACTAGCTGGAGCTGACAAAGTTTCTATAAATACAGCAGCTGTTAAGAATTCAGACTTTGTTAAAGAAGCTTCAAAAAAATTTGGATCCCAATGTATTGTTGTTGCGATTGATGCAAAAAAAGTTTCAGAAAATAAATGGGAAGTGTTTACACATGGTGGAAGAAACAATACAGGTATTGACGCTGTTCAGTTTGCTAAAAAAATGGAAGCAAATGGAGCTGGTGAAATTTTGTTAACTTCAATGGATAAAGATGGAACTAAATCTGGTTATGATGTTAATTTATTAAAAGCAATTACAAATAACACTAATATTCCCGTTATAGCATCAGGTGGAGTTGGCACGTTAGATCACTTATATGATGGTATAGTCAAAGGAGGGGCAAGTGCAGTTCTAGCTGCATCTATTTTTCATTATGGAGAATACAAAATCAAAGATGCTAAAGAATATTTGAATTCTAAAAATGTATCAGTAAGGTTATAAAATGTTTGAAAACTTAGAACAATTAATAAAAACAATCAGAGAGAGAAAAAATTCTTCTTCTGATAAATCTTATACAAATAAACTCCTTAATGATAAAAACTTAAGTGTTTCAAAAGTAAAAGAGGAAATAAGCGAATTAATAGATTCTGTGGAAAAAAATTCAAATAAGATACACGAAGCAGCTGATGTGATGTATCATTTAATGGTT
>CACNJC010000020.1 GCA_902620585.1 uncultured Pelagibacteraceae bacterium
AGTTTCTTCATCTAATTCATCTATTGTAGAACTATAATCTTTATTTTCTGATTTTGAATAATTAATTGAAGCTGAAGGAGAAAGTTTTGCTTTTTCTATACTAAGATCTTTTTCAGCTATTTGATAATTAAATTTAGCTATTAATAAATCTGCGTTATTCAATTTAGCAGTGTTAATTGCTACTTGTAATGTGTTAGGTAAGTCAACTCTCACCTTTTCATTGGTATTTATTTTATTGGGTGCTTTTTTTCCAATAATTCTTTCGAAATTTATCTTTGCAGCTAGTAAATCTGTTTTGGCTTTTATTAAACTTGCATTAGCTCCAGCAAGAGAGGACTCTGACTGAGCTAAATCAGTTAAAGTAATTTCACCTTTTTGTAATCTAGCGCTATCTGATTCTACCTGCCTTTCAAATAAATCAACATTAGATTGGTTGAAATTTTCATTTTTAATTTTAAATATAAAATCAAAGTATGCTGAAACAGAATTTAAAATTGTTTGTTGTTCAACTTGTTTTAATTTTAAGTCAGCTCTTTTTAACTCTAACTCTGACTTTTTTAGGGAATTATAACCTTTAAAACCTTGAAAAATTTTTTGATCAATAGATACAGTGGTAGTCTCTGTATCAAGACTTGTGTCCGCTTGCCTTGATCCGCTATGATCAGTTTTGCCTGTAAAGCTAGAGCTTTTTTGATCTCCTGATAAAGAAACGCTTGGTAAAAATTCACTTCTTGAAATATTGGTGTTCTGCTCGATTGACTTCTGATTTTTTCGCTCTGCATTGAGTTTTAAATTATTTTTTAATGCTGCATCAATATAAAATTCAATATTGTTTTCCGCATTAGCAAAGTGAAAAAAAGATAAAATTAGTAATACATTAAATAAAAATTTCATTTATTTGTAAAAATTCATTTTTTTTGATCTATGTTTGTTATCTAAGAATATAGTTAAATCAGAAATCTTATCAAAATTTCTCATCATGTGTTTAGTTATCCTTTCGTAATACATTATAAATTTTCTTACTTTAGATTTTGACATAGTCTTTTTATTTTTTGATGTCAATTTCAATTTTTGTTCCTGATGTAAACGCCACTGAAATATATGCTCAAAGTTTGGCGCTTTCAAATAAACTAATTTATCTAATTTGCCAAAAAGTTTTTTATAATCATTTTTTAATAGATTATTTACTTTTTTTCTCCATTTTAGATTTTTATCAAAATTTCTCTCAATAAGATTAATTGGTTTTTTTAGCATCTTATCTTTTTGATGAGTTGCACCAACACACCATCCCTCAAAAATAATAACATTTGGAGCTGTGGTAACTTTGGTCCACTTAGACTTTACAGCTCTATCATCATTTGATTTATCAAATTTAGGAATTAGCATTTTTTTAAAATTTTTTTTTTTTAATTTTTTTAATGTTTTTTCTATTAATTTTACATCATGGGTGCCTGGAACGCCTCTTGTGGAAAACAATGGATGAACTTTTTTTGCCATTTTTATTCTTTCTGCTTTTGTTTTATAAAAATCATCTATTGAAAATACACAAAGTTCTAATCCATATTTTTTCTTTAAAATATATTTTAAGATACTAGTAATAGTACTTTTTCCTGAACCTTGCCCGCCTGAAAGTCCAATTATTTTTGTTTTATTGTTCTTTCTAGATACAGAATAAATCCATTCTGAAAGAGGCAAGTAAAATTTATTTAATTTACCAATCTTATCTACTATAGGCTTTCCTGCTACTTCCCTTTTTTTTAAAAATCTTAAAAACAATTCTTTTATATTTAAGCGATCAGATTTATAAATCATAAATATTACTTTTTGTCTAAAGGATGATTTCTGCCATCAGCTATACTAATTTTATCTAGTTTAAAAGTATCAATGCTATCTATGCATCCAACGTTAAATCCAGTTAAAGATGGATTAATTCTTGGGTGATGGTGGGTATAAATTCCACAAATGCTACAAAAATAATGTTTAGCAACTTTAGTGTTAAACTCGTAAAGAGATAGTTTTTCTTTACCCTTTATTATTTTAAAATCTTCATTCTTCACAATTGACATAATTGATCCTTTTCTTTTACAAATTGAACAATTACACCTTATAACTTTTTCCAGTTTATCTGATACGTTTATCTTAGCTTCTATAGCGCCGCAGTGACACGTTAATAATTTCATATACTTGCCCTTTCTATTTATCTTTTATTTTAAGACCATCCGCTGTTTTTAAAAATTTAAAAAAATGTTCACGTTTTGATTCCCTTTTGATTCCTTTAAAGACTCTAAATACAACTTTTTAGTGCTTAATCTCTTTTTCATTTTTGACCTATCATGCAGTAACCTACAGGTTTAATTATTCCAAAAACTCCAGGGCAGATTTCTTTAAGTACCTTGGGATTGCCTGTATAAACAACTCCTTCATTAATTCCAATTTTATCGGTATCATTGTCTAAATTTAACATCCATGTAGGTCTTGAATTTAAATGATAAGACAAATTACCCGCAAACCATTCATCACCAATTACAACTCTTATTTCATTTACAAAGTTTTGATCCCATTTGTTTTGTACTAACCTAGCAATTTCTTTTCCAGGATAATCAGTTCTTTTCGCATCATTTGATAAAGATATTCCTAAATATGCTGCAGGAGATAAGGTTAAAAAAAATATGAAAGTAACAATAAAACTTCTTAATTTATCAATTTTGATATTTTTTTTGAAAATATATAAAAACAACACACCAAAAAATAAGTAAAAGGGAGTCATCCACATTGTCCTTATTTTTACTCCCATAATTAATGATGTTAGTAAAATTAACAATACTGGAACTAAAGTTGTAAAAACTAAAAAAATTAATCTTTCATCTTTTAAACTGATATTAAATTTAAGTTTTTTAAGCAAAAAATACACCATGATTAATAGAGGAATAAGAAGACCAACTTGTTTCAATAGAAAAATTGAAGGAAACATTAAGTGATCTAGAAAAGTATCATTGCCGCTTGCTCTCTCTAATCCATAAGAAATAGTCATAAAATTATTTTCAATAAGCCAAATTAGATGTGGCAACAACACAATAAATATTAAAAAACCTGTGATAAAAAAATTTTGATATTTAAATTTTTTCTTTTTATTTAGCAAATATAGAAACAATAATTTAATTCCAATTACTAAGTAAACAAAAAGATACTTTGATAAAATACCTAGACCTGCAATTAGACCTAAATAAATGTAGTCGGAGGTGTTATTAAATTTAATACATCTCCACGTAAAATAAATACTCATTGCCCAAAAAGGTAGTTGACAAATGTTGACGTTAAACTCTGGTGATGTAAAATTGTAGAAAACAATCCCCTCTAATAGAAGAATAGATAATAAAGCAAGTTTTTTTGAATTAAAAAAATCTTCTGAAAATTTGTAAATTATAAAAAAAGTAAATATTATAAAAATTTGACTCAAGAAATAATAAGTCCAATCTTGATTTCCAAATATTTCAAAAAAAATACTTAAAATAAAAGCAACTAATGGAGGATGTTTGTTATAACCCCAGTCTAAGTTACTCGCCCAAGCCAAATGCTCAATCGTATCTAAGGGTAAATTTAAGTTCGAGAAAGCCGGGACTAATGTCCAAATTATCAAATGAAACAAAAGGAATAAAAATAGAAGAGAATCTATATTTTTTTTTTCTAACATTTGAGTAAATTAATACAATTTTTAAGCTATTGACACGATTAAATTCAAACATATACTCCCTCAGATTCAAAATGCCTAAAAAGAAAACAATTAAAAAAAAATATATCCCTAATTCTAAAGAAAAATATATGTGCGCTAAACACAAAAAATATTTTACAGAGGAGTTAATAAAGTGGAAAAAGGATATAGTTAAATCAAACAATTTAGGGAATTTATTAAACTCTGGTGATGACAATATTTCTTCGGCTGATATGGTT
>CACNJC010000021.1 GCA_902620585.1 uncultured Pelagibacteraceae bacterium
TACACTTGAAGATGTAAGTCCTGCAGCGCCCATATCTTGAATTGAAATAATTGAATTATCTTTCATTAATTCTAAACAAGCTTCCATTAATAATTTTTCAGTAAATGGGTCACCGACCTGAACAGTAGGTTTTTTGTCTTCAGAATTTTCATCAAATTCTGCAGAAGCCATCGAAGCACCATGAATGCCATCACGACCAGTTTTAGATCCAACATACACAACTAGTTTATCTAAACCTTTTGCTTTTGAATAAAAGATCTTGTCTTTTTTTGCATGCCCTACTGCCATCGCGTTCACTAAAATGTTCTCATTGTATGTACTATTAAATTTTGTTTCTCCAGCCACAGTAGGTATTCCTATACAATTACCATAACCTCCAATACCTGAAACAACACCATTTAATAAACTTTTAGTTTTAAAATGATCAGGAGAACCAAAATGTATTGAATTTAACAGAGCTATAGGTCTCGCGCCCATAGTGAAGACATCTCTTAATATTCCCCCAACACCAGTAGCCGCACCTTGATAAGGTTCTATATAAGAAGGATGATTATGACTTTCAATTTTAAAAACTATTGCATCGTCATCCCCGATATCAATGACACCTGCATTTTCTCCTGGACCTTGAATAACTGACTTTCCCTTTGTAGGTAAATTTTTTAAATGTATTTTTGAAGACTTGTAAGAACAATGTTCATTCCACATCGCTGAAAAAATTCCAAGTTCTAATAAATTTGGTTCTCTTTTAAGAATTTCTTTAATATAAGAATACTCTTCTAATTTAAGACCATGATTTTCTACAACTTGATTAGTTATCTTCATAATCTTTAATTAATCAAACTCGAAAACAAATTAATACCATCTTTATTTGAAATAAGTTCATCAACCATTCTTTCAGGATGAGGCATCATACCTAAAATATTTTTTTTTAGATTATAAATTCCAGCAATATTTTCCATTGAACCGTTAGGATTAGATTTTTTACTTATTTCTCCATTCTCATCACAGTATTTGAAAGCTATTAAATTTTCTTTATTAAGTTCTTGTAAATGACTTGGATCTGTAAAGAAATTACCTTCATTATGAGCAATATTAATTTTTAAAATTTGATTCTTCTTATATTTTTTTGTGAACTTAGTAGTATTATTAATGACTTTAATATTTACATCTTTATTAATAAATTTAAGATTTTCATTTCTTAACAATGCTCCTTTTAATAATCCTGTTTCAGTTAATATTTGAAAACCATTACATATTCCTAAAATTAAGCAACCGTCATTAGCTGCTTTTACTACTTCATTTATAATTAGAGACTTTCCAGCTATAGCTCCAGATCTAAGATAATCCCCGTAAGAAAAACCCCCTGGTACAACTATTAAGTCAGACTTTGGTAATTTAGTTTCCTTATGCCAAACCATTTGGTTTTTAAACTGCATTTTCTCAAGAGCGACAGCTATATCTCTATCACAATTAGAACCTGGAAAAACAATAACTGATGATTTCATTAAATCTTAGTTACTTTGTAGTCTTCTATGATCAAATTTGCTAAAAGTTTTTTACACATATCCTCAACTTTTTTTTCTGCGTCATTTTGATTATTTTCATTCAATTCTATTTCAAAATATTTACCTTGTCTGATGCTTTTTAAATTATCCATACCTAGATTTTGCAAAGTATTTTGTACAACTTTCCCTTGAGGATCGAGTACATCTTTTTTTAAAGTTACTGTAACTGAAAATTTCAATTTATTTTTTCTTGAATTTAATTGAAGTTGCTTTTCCAAAGTTTACTTCACTGATATTGGTTTCTTCAGGCATTATACTTAGCCTTCGAGCCACTTCTTGATAACCTTGAATTACGTTTCCTAAGTCTTTTCTAAATCTATCTTTATCTAATTTTTTTTCAGTTTTTGCATCCCAGAGTCTGCATGTGTCGGGACTAATTTCATCAGCTAAAACTATCTCTTTTTCCTCAGTATCTTTGTTCCAAGCTTTGCCGTATTCAATTTTAAAATCTACTAATTTTATCCCAATACCTCTAAACAAACCAAGAAGTAAATCATTAATTCTAAGAGTAGTTTTATCGATTTCTTTAATTTCATTTTCAGTAGCCCAACCAAAAGAAAAAATATGATCTCGCGAGACTAAAGGATCCTGAAGTTCATCTTTTTTATAACAGTATTCAAGAAGTGGTTTTTCCAACACTGTACCTTCAGATATATCCAATCTTTTGGTCAAAGAACCTGTTGCAATATTTCTTACAATAAACTCTATTGGAAAAATTTCGGCTTTTCTTATTAATTGCTCTCTCATGTTTAATCGTTTCACAAAATGAGTTTTAATTCCACATTGAGCTAGGTTGTTAAGTATACATTCCGAAATTCTATTATTAAGAACACCTTTTCCTTCAACTTTTGATTTTTTCAAGTTGTTAAACGCAGTCGCATCATCTTTAAAATGTTGAATAACTAAATTTTTATCTTTAGTTTCATAGATAATTTTAGCCTTACCCTCGTATAATTTGTTACCTTTATTCATCCTATCTTTTTAAACATCTATTAAAAATTATATTAATTTTTTTAGTATGGTAACTAAAATTAAATAAATTTTTAAGCTTATTAACAGCTATTTTGTTTGTAATTTTGCTATCACTTATAATATTCTTATAAAAGGAAGTGTTATCATTCCAAGATTTCATGGCATTTTTTTGAACTATTTTATAAGCCTCTTCTCTAGTAAAACCAACATTTGTTAATTCAAGCAAAACTCTTTGAGAAAAAAATATTCCATTAGTTAAATTTAAGTTTTTAATCATATTTTTTGGATATATATTTAAATTTTTAATTAAATTGTTTAATCTTACAAGAGCAAAGTCCAAAGTAATTGTTGAGTCTGGACCAATATTTCTTTCAACAGAAGAATGTGATATATCTCTCTCGTGCCACAACGCAACATTTTCTAAAGCTGGAACGACAGCTGATCTTACAAGTCTTGCTAAACCCGTTAAGTTTTCACTTAGTATTGGATTCTTCTTATGAGGCATTGCTGAGGAACCTTTTTGTTTTTTTCCAAAGAATTCTTCAACTTCTAAAACTTCAGTTCTTTGTAAATGACGAATTTCAACGGCAAATCTCTCTATTGAGCTTGCTATTATTGCTAATGTAGAAAAAAATTGGGCATGTCGATCTCTAGGGATTATTTGAGTAGAAATAGGTTCAATATTTAACTTAAGTTTCTTAGCTACGTACTTTTCAACACGAGGATCGACATTTGCAAAAGTTCCAACTGCACCAGAAATAGCACAAGTAGAAACTTCTTTTATTGCATATTCTAATCTTTTTTTATTTCTTAAAAATTCTTGGTAGAAAGTTAACATTTTTAATCCAAATGTTGTTGGTTCAGCGTGTATTC
>CACNJC010000022.1 GCA_902620585.1 uncultured Pelagibacteraceae bacterium
CGCTCTTTGTCTTTATGGGAATTATGATGGAGCAAGCAGGATTAATGGAAAGACTATTTTCAGCATTTCAATTAATGTTAGCTAGAGTAAGAGGATCACTTTATTACGCAGTTTTGTTTGTCTCAGTTATATTTGCAGCGGCAACCGGAATAGTAGGAGCTTCAGTTACAATTTTAGGAATAATGGCCGCTAAATCAATGAACAGATCAGGGTATAATGTAAGACTTGCAGCAGGAACTATCACTGCCGGAGGTACTTTAGGCATATTAATTCCACCAAGCATTATGTTAGTTGTTATGGGACCAATTATGGAAATTCCTGTGATAGATTTATTTGCAGCAGCAATTTTTCCAGGAATTCTTCTTGCAACACTATACGCAGCTTACACAACAATTAGATGTATGATGGATCCAAAATTAGGCCCACCTCTACCAGAAGACATGCAAGCTACTAGTATGACTAAAGTTTGGATAGAATTTTTATTAGGATTAGTTCCACCTGCTGCTTTAGTTTTCGCAGCACTTGGAAGTATTTTATTTGGTTTTGCAACTCCAACAGAAGCAGCTGGTTGTGGCGCAATGGGAGCTTTATTGCTTTCTCTTGCTTATAAGAAACTTACTTTACCAAAATTACAAGAAGCTCTAGTTAAAACTCTAGAAATTACTGCTTTAATAATGGTATTAGTTGCAGCTTCAAATTTCTTTGGTGCAGTGTTTGCTAGATTAGGAACACCAACATTATTAACTGAATTCTTATTAGGTTTAGAAATGAATAAATACCTGATTTTGGCCATGATAATGGTAATGATATTCTTATTAGGTTGGCCTTTAGAGTGGGTTCCTATCGTGATGATTATAATTCCAATAATCTTACCTTTAGTTGAAGCACTTGGCTTTAACTTAACTTGGTTTGCAATATTAGTTGCTGTCAACCTCCAAACCGCCTGGCTCTCACCGCCAGTAGCACTTTCTGCTTATTTTTTAAAAGGTGTTGTGCCTGAATGGGATTTAAAGGACATTTATTACGGAATGATGCAATTTATGGTCTTGCAAATTTTTGGATTAGTATTAATAGTACTGTTCCCACAAATTGCTTTGTGGTTACCAACTTTACTTTATGGCAACTAAATATATTAAAAAAGCTTCTAAAACTCCGGAGACGGATGATCATAAAACACAGGCAGCTGTACAAGATATTCTTAATGATATTGCAAAACGTAAAGAAGTAGCAATTAAAGAGCTCAATAAAAAATTTGATAAATACGAGGGAGAAGTAATTGTCTCAAAAGAAAAAATTGATGAAGCAATCAAAAAAGTTGATCAAAAAACAAAAGACGATGTTAAATTTGCTCATGAACGAATTAGAAAATTTGCTGAACATCAATTAAAGAGCATGAATAATGATTTTGAAGTTGAGTTATCTAAAGGATTGTTCGCTGGACAAAGATTAATTCCAGTTGATACGGCAGGTTGTTATATTCCAGGCGGAAGATATGCACATATTTCATCAGCAGTAATGGCTATTACTCCTGCTAAAGTAGCTGGTGTTAAAACTATAATTTGTGCGAGTCCGCCAAAAGATAAAGATGGAGCTAACTCAGGAATTATCTTTGCTGCTAATCATTGTGGCGCAGATGTGATTATGAATTTAGGAGGAGTTGCAGCAATAGGTTCAATGACACATGGATGTTTCAAAAACCCACCAGTTGATTTTCTTGTTGGAGCTGGAAATCAGTATGTAGCAGAAGCAAAAAGAATTGTTTATGGAAAAGTAGGAATAGACCAATTTGCTGGACCAACAGAAATTGCAATAATTGCAGATAAGACAGCTGATAAAGAAATTGTAGCCGTTGATTTAGTTGGTCAGATGGAACATGGATATAATTCTCCAGCATGGTTATTCACTACAGATAAAGAATTAGCGGATTTTACGATGAAAAGAGTCCCAGAGTTGATTAATGAATTACCTGAACTTGCAAAAGTAAATGCTACAGCTGCATGGAAAGATTATGGTGAAGTAATTCTTTGCGACACTAATGAGGAAATGGCAGAAGTTAGCGATAAATATGCCTCTGAACACTTAGAAGTTCACGCTGAAAATTTAGATTGGTGGTTAAAGAGATTGAGAAATTATGGTTCGTTATTTTTAGGTGAAGAAACTACAGTAGCTTACGGAGACAAATGTTCTGGAACAAATCATATATTACCTACAAAAGGTGGCGGAAGATATACTGGCGGATTATTCGTTGGAAAATTTATTAAAACATTAACTTTCCAAAGAATGACAAAAGACGCAACCAAAGTTGTTGGAGCAACAGCAGCAAGATTAGGTAGAGCAGAAGGTATGGAAGCTCACGCGCGAACAGCGGATATTAGATTAAGGAAATACGGTTTTTCTAATTAATGCATGCATTAGTTTACACTGGAACACAAAAAATAGATTACAGAGAAGAAAAAGACCCAACACCACAACCTGGTGAAAATATTATAAAAGTTCAAGCTTCAGGTATATGTGGATCTGATATGCATGCCTTCCATGGACAAGACGAAAGAAGAGTTCCACCATTAATACTTGGTCATGAAATAAGCGGTAAAGCTTTAGATGGAAAATTAAAAGATAAAAATGTCGTCGTTAATCCACTTATTAGTTGTGATAAATGTGAATATTGTAAAAACGATAGAGAGCATTTATGTCCTGAAAGAACTATGATTGGGATGAGCACGCCAATTAAAAGAGAAGGTGGATTAGCTGAATTAGTTTCTGTACCTGAAAAAAATATTTTTCAGATTTCAGAAAAACTTAATATTAAAGAGGCTGCTTTAGCCGAGCCAACAGCAGTTGCTCTTCATGCTGTGTTATTAGCTGAACAAAATCTCAACAAACCTTTATCAGAAA
>CACNJC010000023.1 GCA_902620585.1 uncultured Pelagibacteraceae bacterium
ACTTACGGAATTCCAATTTCAGAAGGTATTGTTATTTTCACACCTAATGAAATCGATGAAAAAATTAGCAAATTAAAATTTGAAAAATTTGTAATTAAAGCACAAATTCATGCTGGCGGTAGAGGAAAAGCTGGTGGAGTAAAACTAGCTAATAACAAAAATGAAGCGTTAGTAGAGGCAAGAAAAATGTTTGGAAAAGTTTTGATAACACACCAAACTGGACCAAAAGGTAAAGAAGTTAAGAGACTTTACATCGAAGAGGCATCAGAAATATCAAAAGAATTTTATTTGTCATGTTTAGTAGACAGAGAAACTGCCAAAATTGCATTTATTAGTAGCACCGAAGGTGGAATGGATATAGAAAAAGTTGCATCTGAAAATCCAGAGAAGATAATCACAACTAAAGTAGAACTAAGCGACAAAATAGAGGAAAAAGAAATTGAAAAAATTATTTCACCTTTTGATTTTAACGATGATCAAAAAAAAGAGTCTTTAAATTTAATTAAAGGTCTCTACAAAGTTTTAATTGAAAAAGATGC
Source organism: uncultured Pelagibacteraceae bacterium (assembly GCA_902620585.1). Lineage (GTDB taxonomy): Bacteria > Pseudomonadota > Alphaproteobacteria > Pelagibacterales > Pelagibacteraceae > Pelagilacustribacter. Next base: position 540 of record CACNJC010000023.1, read on the forward strand.
AAGTTTAATTGAAATTAATCCTTTAATTTTAACCAAGAATGGAAAAATTATTTGTTTAGATGCTAAAATGAATTTTGATGACAATTCAATTTTCAGAAGACCTGAAATTTTAAAATTAAGAGATTTAAATGAAGAAGACCCAATAGAAATTCAAGCAAGTGATCACGATCTTGCATACATAAAACTTAACGGTTCGATTGGATGTATGGTTAACGGAGCTGGTTTAGCAATGGCAACTATGGATATAATTAAACTTTACGGTAAAGAGCCTGCAAATTTTCTAGACGTTGGAGGAGGGGCATCTAAAGAAAAGGTTGCCGCAGCATTTAAGCTAATTATGTCAGATAAAAATGTAAAAGGAATTTTAATAAACATTTTTGGCGGCATAATGAGATGTGATGTACTAGCACAGGGAGTTGTTGATGCTGCAAAACAAATGAATTTAACAGTGCCTCTTGTTGTTAGACTAGCAGGAACAAACTTTAAAGAGGGAAAAGATATATTAGACAAGTCTGATTTAAAAATATTGTCAGCCTCAGATTTAAATGATGCTGCCAAAAAAATTGTTGAGGCAATTAGATAAATGGCTATCTTAGTAAATAGATCTACAAAAGTTATTTGCCAAGGTTTTACTGGTACTCACGGCACCTTTCATTCAGAACAATCTTTAAAATATGGCACAAAACTTGTTGGAGGTGTGACGCCGAAAAAAGGTGGTCAAAAACATTTAAATCTACCTGTTTTTAATACAGTGCAAGAAGCAAAAGATAAAACTGGAGCAAATGCAACGATGATTTATGTGCCACCTAAATTTGCAGCAAGTGCAATAATTGAAGCCATTAATTCTAAAATTGAATTAATAGTTTGTATAACTGAGGGAATACCTGTTTTAGATATGTTAAAAGTTAAAAAGGAACTGACTGGAGGAAAATCGAGATTAATTGGGCCTAATTGTCCAGGAATAATTACACCTGATGAATGTAAAATAGGAATAATGCCAGGTAATATTCACAAAAAAGGTTCAGTTGGGATTGTATCAAGATCAGGTACGCTAACCTACGAAGCTGTAGCACAAACTTCAAATAATGGAATGGGCCAGTCAACTTGCATAGGTATAGGAGGAGATCCTGTAAATGGTACAAATTTTCTCTGATTATCTTATTTGAATTCTTAAGTAGAGATTGATTGTAATTATCTAAAACTTTTTTTATTTTTTTATGTTTAACGTCTTTTAAATCCTCAAAGGCTTTTTTAGCATTTTTACCGACTGTTTCTAAATAATTCATTTATAATAATACCATATCATCCTTATGAATGACCTCAGTTTTACTTAGGTAGCCAAGAATTGTTTCTATCTCTCTACTTTGTTTACCTTTAATTTTATCTATTTCAACAGAGCTAAATGATGATAATCCCCGAGCTAGTTGATTATTATTTTGATCTAAGATTATTACATTTTCTCCTTTTTTGAAATTTCCATTAATTTTAGTTATGCCAGCTGCGAGCAAGCTTTTACCATTCGATAAAGCTTTAACTGCTCCATTATCAATATAAATAGTTCCATTGTAATTAAGGGAACCGATAATCCATTTTTTTCTAGCGTCTAATGTAGAAATTTTTGGCAAGAAATGGGTATATTTTTTATTTTTAATCATATTTGCAATTGGATTATTTACTTTACCATTAGCAATGAACATATGACTGCCTGAATTCATACAAATTTTAGCGGCGTCCAACTTTGTAGAAATTCCTCCTGAACCAAATTTATTTTTCTTGTTATCTATCATAGACATAATTTTTTCATTAATTGAAGTTACTTCTCTTACAATTTTTTTACCCTTTGACTTATCGTATAGTCCATCAACATCGGAAAATAAAATCAGCATATCTGCTCCTATAATTTGAGCCACTCTTGCAGCTAGTCTATCATTATCTCCATATTTTATTTCACTAGTTGCCGTTGAGTCATTTTCATTAACTACAGGGATAGCTTTAAGTTTAAACAGATTATCAAATGTCCTTCTTACATTAATAGCCCTCCTTCTTTGCTCGGTATCATCTGGGCTAATTAAAATTTGACCAGTTTTAATCTTATATTTGTCAAATAGTTTTTGAAATTCTCCTGCTAGATGAATTTGGCCAACAGCTGCAATAGCTTGGCTCATTTCTAATTTAATTTTTCCTTTTTTAATCTTTAGATATTTCTGGCCAAGAGCTATTGCACCTGATGAGACAATTGCAAAGTTTTTTCCTTTTCCGTATTTTTTTATATCTTTAATAAGAG
>CACNJC010000024.1 GCA_902620585.1 uncultured Pelagibacteraceae bacterium
ATTTATGTCTGCTGTGCCTAAAGAACTAGATGAAACTGCATATGTAGATGGATATTCATTTGGAAGATTTTTCTTTAAAATTTTTGTTCCGACTATTGCTGCAGGAATAGGAATAACAATGTTTTTCTGTTTTATGTTTTCTTGGGTGGAACTATTATTAGCTAAAACATTAACAGCTACAGCGGCTAAACCAATAGCAGCTACTATGACAAGAACAGCTAGTACTTCTGGTTACGAGCTGGGCTTATTGGCTGCTGCAGGCACTTTAACAATTATACCAGGAGCAATTGTAATTTACTTTGTAAAAAACTATATTGCTAAAGGATTTGCAATGGGGAGGGTGTAATGTTCACAAATTTATATGCAGCAACTTGGGGTGAAGTAGGTAAAGCTAAAGAAAAAGGATTTTTTGATTTTGATTTATTTTCATGGATGGCCTGGACCTGGCAAACAGCTGCTTTTTTTATTTTTATAGCGCTATGTATTTCTATTATGCTCATATGGGAAAAAAAAGTTCCAGGAGGCTCGCCTAGAAAAGGTATTTTAGGACTTGATACTACAAGAGGAGATAGATTGTTTGTTTCACTTCTTGGAAGTGCTTTTATTCATTTAGCATGGTTAGGATTAGTTGGTAGTGTTTTATGGATTGCAACAATTATTTGTGTTGGTTATGCAATAGTAGTTTTTAAATTTGTTTAAACCGGAAAAATCGATTGTCGTTTAATATCCTCTAAAACCATCTCTTTTACCATAGATTTGAAAGATGTTTTAGGCTTCCACTTTAGTTCACGTCTAGCTTTTTTGGCATCACCCCTTAGTTCATTTATTTCTGTTGGTCTAAAATATCCTGGATCGATTTTAATAATAATTTTTTTTGTTTTTTGATCAAAACCTACTTCGTTAATGCCTTTACCTTTCCATTTAATTTTTATATTTATTACTTTAAATGCTTCCTCAACAAAATTTTTCACAGTTCTTGAAACACCTGTTGCAATTACATAGTCGCTTGGTTTGGATTTTTGAAGCATTCGCCACATAGTTTCTACATAGTCTTTAGCTGAGCCCCAGTCTCTTTTAGCATTTAGATTACCTAGATATAATATTTTTTCTTTACCGATTGCATAAGAAGCTACAAAACGAGTTATCTTTCTTGAGACAAAAGTTTCTCCTCTTCTTGGTCCTTCGTGATTAAATAATATCCCATTAACTGCGAAGATATTATAAGCTTCTCTATAATTAATTGTTTGCCAATAAGAATAAAGTTTTGAAATCGCGTATGGACTTCGAGGTCTAAAAGGGGTTTTTTCATTTTGTGGAATTTGAGTATTTCCAAAAATTTCTGATGTTGATGCCTGATAAAACCTAGTTTTTTTTTGTAGTTTCAAAATTCTTATTGCTTCAAGAATTCTTAATGTACCTAATGCATCTGAATTTGCTGTGTATTCAGGGGTTTCAAAACTTGTATGAACATGAGATTGAGCACCAAGATTGTAAATTTCGTCAGGCAAAGTTGACTGAATAACTCTTACTAAACTACTGGAGTCTGTTAAGTCCCCATAATATTGAAAAAATTTTTTTCCTAAAAATTTTTTAGTATAAAGGTGATTGATTCTTTCAGTATTAAAAGATGATGATCTTCGTTTTAATCCAATGATTTTATAATTTTTTTTTAATAGAAAATCAGCTAAGAGCGATCCATCTTGTCCAGTTACTCCAGTTATTAGAGCTGTTTTTTTATTTGTCATATGATCCCTATATATATATATAATATTCAATAAAATTACATAATTTTAATCAAATTCTAAATAATAAAAGTCATTTGATATGGTAAAAATAGGAATTAACGGTTTTGGTAGAATTGGTAGACTCATTTTAAGAGCACTTTTGGAGAACTATAAAGGCAAAATTCAAGTTGTTGCAATTAATGATCTCGGTTCAATAGAGGCAAATGCTCATTTGATAAAGTATGATAGTACTCATGGCACATTAAATCAGAGTGTAAAAACAACGTCTGATGGTTTTCAAATAGGTGACCAAGACATTAAAGTCTTTGCTGAAAGAGATCCCGCAAAGTTACCTTGGGGAAAATTAGGCGTAGATGTAGTTTTAGAATGTACTGGTTTCTTTTTAGATAAAAATTCAGCAGGCAAGCATATTCAAGCAGGAACCAAGAAAGTTATAATTTCTGCTCCAGCTAAAGAAGTAGATTTTACAGTTGTTCAAGGAGTAAATAGCAAAGATTTGAAAAAAGAACATAATATCATTTCAAATGGCTCGTGTACTACTAACTGTTTAGCACCAGTTGCAATGGTGTTAGAAAATACTTTTGGTATCGAATATGGTTATATGACAACAATTCACAGTTATACAGGAGATCAAAAATTATTAGACACACTTCATAAAGACCTCAGAAGGGCAAGAGCTTCAGGCGATGCAATGATACCAACTTCAACAGGTGCAGCGAAAGCAATGAGTTTAGTTTTGCCTAGTCTTAAAGGAAAACTAGATGGTACAGCAATAAGAGTTCCGACTCCAAACGTTTCATTGATTGATTTAACATTTGTAACAAAAAAAGATTTAAGCATTGAAAGCATTAATGAAGCTATGACCAAAGCCTCAAAAGGTCCTTTAAAAGGTATTTTAGGAATTAATTCTGCTCCTTTAGTTTCAAAAGATTTTAATCATAACGCACATAGCTCAATTTTTGACTTAACTCAAACACAAGTCATTAAAGGCAAGTTTAGTAGAGTTCTTTCGT
>CACNJC010000025.1 GCA_902620585.1 uncultured Pelagibacteraceae bacterium
ATTTTTTTGTGATTTTTACCTTAAAAAATTAAAAAAAATAGATAATAAGTGTTGACTTAAAGGAAAAAAAAAGAGTTAAAATATTAATTATTTATAAGTTTTCAATCTATATTCCCAATAACCAGTCTTTTCAAATGAGGCTTTAACCCATAAAAACGTATCTTCCTCATACCATATATCAGTATCAAGTTTTTTGCTTTCAGGAAGTGTTTTGTCAGAAGACTTAAATTTAAAATGTAATGTTTTGTAAGTTTTTTCTCCAATCTTAACTTCCTCTTTGCCTAAGAAAATCACCTCCTGTTTAATTATTCTTCCTGAGATACCGCTTATTTGTGCTTCAGCTTTAATTATTTCATGATTCCACCATGTTCCAACGATAAATTTTTTGTCTCCTTTTCCTTTATAAGAGGACCCATCAATGATTAAATGGGTATCCTCATCATTAACTTTAATATTTACATATTTGTCTTTTTTGTTTTGTTTAGTTTTAGAAAAATAACTTTTAAAAATACCTTTTTCATAATTTTCTTCGCTTTTTGCAAAATACTTGTAAAGATTAACACCTAGTTTATTAATATTAAAACTGACTTCACTAATTATTGATAAATTATCACCATCTCTTTTAAAATCATATTTATGATAACCTATAGATTTATTGTTTCTAAACAGCTCATATTCTAAATAGCTAAAATCTTTGTAATGTTGAACATGGCCAAATGCTTGAAAGCCAAAAGAAATAAAAATTATAATTGAAAGGATTATTTTTTTCATATACTTTAGATTATGGATAATAACATAGTTTTATCTCAAATTGGAAATACACCATTAGTCAAATTAAAACAAGCCTCCGAATTAACCGGCTGCAATATTTTTGGTAAAGCAGAATATATGAATCCAGGCGAGTCTGTAAAAGATAGAGCGGCTCTTTTCATTGTTGAAAATGCTATTAAAAATAAATTGATTTCAAAAGGTGGAACTATTGTAGAGGGAACAGCTGGAAATACTGGAATAGGTTTAGCCATTGTATGTAAAGAATATGACTTAAAATTAAAGATAGTTATCCCTAAAACTCAATCTATTGAAAAAAAGGAAACTTTGAAAAAACTTGGAGCTGAGCTAATTGAAGTTGATGCTGTTCCATATTCTGATCCTAAAAATTATATTAAGATATCCAAAAAGATAGCTGAGGACTTAAATAAAACAAATAAAAATGGAGTTTATTGGGCAAATCAATTTGATAATACTATAAATACTGAGGCTCACGTAAAAACAACAGCTAAAGAAATATGGAGTCAAACTGCTGGAAAAGTTGATGCTTTCACTTGTGCAGTTGGCACAGGGGGCACTTTGGCAGGCATTTCAATTGGTTTAAAAAATAAAAATAAAAATATTAAAATTGCATTATCTGATCCAATGGGATCCTCATTATATTCATACATTAAAACAAAAAAGTTAGAAAATATCGGTAGCTCAATTACTGAAGGAATAGGAACAGGAAGAATTACGAAAAATTTTGAAAAGGCACTTGTTGACGATGCATTCCAAATTGATGATGTAGAGGCCTTGAACATAGTTTATAGTTTAATAGAGCAACAAAAAATCATTTTAGGGGGTTCTTCTGGAATAAATATAGCGGGAGCAATTAAATTGGCTAAAAAAATGGGACCTGGTAAAACAATAGTAACTATTTTATGTGATCATGGCAAAAGATACGCAAGTAAAATTTTTAATAAAGAATTTTTGAAAAGTAAAAACCTACCAATACCTAAATGGTTATAGGATTTGGCTTAAAAAAAGTTTAGTTCTATCAGATTTAGGATTATCAAAAAAATCTTTAGTTTTTGCTTTTTCTACAATTTTTCCTTCATCCATAAATATCATGTTGTCTGCAACTTCTTTTGCAAAACCCATTTCATGTGTTACTACAATCATTGTCATGCCGGCTTTTGCTAAATCAACCATCGCGTCTAATACTTCTTTTATCATCTCTGGATCAAGAGCAGATGTTGGTTCATCGAATAGCATTATTTTCGGTTCCATACATAAGGCTCTTGCAAGAGCAGCTCTTTGTTGTTGACCGCCTGAAAGTTGTCCTGGAAATTTCTTTGCTTGATCAGCAATTTGAACTCTTTCTAAATTTCTCATAGCTAATTCTTCTGCTTGTTTTTTTGGCATTTTCTTCACCCATATTGGTGCTAATGTACAATTATCTAAAATCGATAAATGTGGAAACAAATTAAATTGTTGAAAAACCATTCCAACTTCTGCTCTGATTTTTTCGATATCTTTTGTATTTTCAGATATTTCTTTTCCATCAACTATTATTTCTCCATCTTGATGCTCTTCTAATCTATTAATACATCTTATTAAAGTAGATTTTCCAGATCCTGAAGGTCCGCAAATTACAATTTTTTCTTGTTGATTAACTTCTAAATTTACATCTTTTAATGCTTGAAATTTATCAAACCATTTATTTACATTTTTAAGCTCTATAATTTTTTTACTCATTTAGTGTCTTTCAGTACTCAATTTTTTTTCTAAATTTTGACTATATCTACTCATAGCATAGCAAATAATCCAGAAAACTAAACCTGCAAATACGTAGCCTTCCATAGCCATACCAAGCCATTTTGGATTAGTTTTTGCTAAATTCACCATAC
>CACNJC010000026.1 GCA_902620585.1 uncultured Pelagibacteraceae bacterium
GTCTCATTAATAATTATTATCCTCAAGTTTTTTTGATAATTCAGCAATATTGTCAGGAGGCCAATTTGGTATTTCCATTCCTAAATATAAAGACATTGTATTTAAAACTTCTTTAATTTCGTTTAGTGATTTTCTACCAAAGTTAGGTGTTCTCAACATTTCAGGCTCAGTTTTCTGGACTAAGTCACCTATATAAATTATATTGTCATTTTTTAAACAGTTCATAGACCTCACCGAAAGTTCAAGTTCTTCAACTCTTTTTAATAAATTTCTATTAAATTCAGGTTCAGAAGATTTTACTTCTTTTACTACTTCTTTAGGATCTTCAAAATTAATGAACATTGATAATTGATCTTGAAAAATTCTTGCTGAATAAGCTATTGCGTCTTCTGCTGCAATTGTACCATTTGTTTCGACTGTCATTACTAGTTTATCATAGTCTAAAGCACTACCTTCTCTTGTGTTTTCTACTGTGAATGAAACTTTTTTTACCGGACTGAATAAAGAATCTATTGAAATTAAACCTAATGGACTATCTTCATTTTTATTTTTTGGGGCTGCAAGATAACCTTTACCAGTGCTAATCATTAACTCCATATGAAAATTAGTTTTTTCATCTAAATTGCATATAGTTTGTTCAGGATTTAAAATTTCTATTTCTGGTACTAGAGTAATATCTTTAGCTTTTACCTCTTTCGGGCCTTTTATGTCTAAGATTATTTTTTTTGGGCTGGCAGAAGATGATTTAATTGCTAAATTTTTAACATTTAAAACAATATCTGTTACGTCCTCTCTTACCCCTTTAATTGAAGAAAATTCATGGAGAACCCCATCAATTTGAATTGCAGAAACTGCTGCTCCTTGGATTGAAGATAATAAAATTCTTCTTAAAGAATTACCAATTGTTTGTCCAAATCCTTTTTCTAATGGTTCGGCTGTCACTTTTGCGATAGTTTTGTCGCTATTACTTTTTATATCTAGTTTATTTGGTTTTATCAAAGCTTTCCAGTTTTTATCTATAATGTTTGATGTTGTTTGCATTATACTCTCCTTCTTTTTGGTGGACGCGCACCGTTGTGTGGCATTGGTGTTGTATCTTTTATTGATAATATTTTAAATCCTCTTGACTGAAGCGATCTTAAAGCTGTTTCACGACCTGATCCAGGGCCTTTTACTTGCACAGTCAAAGTTCGTAATCCTTGTTCATATGCTTTTGAGCCAGCATCATCAGCTGCAATCTGTGCTGCATATGGAGTAGATTTTCTTGAACCTTTAAAACCTTTTGATCCAGCAGATGACCATGACACTACATTTCCACTTTCATCAGCTATAGATATTATAGTGTTATTGAAAGTTGAATAAACATATGCGATTCCAGAAGTAATGTTTCTTTTAGCTTTTTTCTTTTTCTTAAAAGTATTTTCTTTTTTTATTGGGTCTGTTTTTTTTATATCAACTTTTTTTTCTTTATTTTCAACTTTTTTATTCATTAATTATTGTTTATTTTTTAAGTGGTGTTAATTTTTTTCCAGCAATAGCTATTGCTTTTCCTTTACGAGTTCTAGCGTTACATTGAGTTCGTTGGCCACGTACAGGCAATTTTTTTTTATGTCTTGATCCTCTGTAGCAAGCTAGATCCACTAGTCTTTTTATATTTACTGAAACCTCTCTTCTCAAGTCTCCTTCAACTTTGTGATTAGCGTCTATAAATTCTCTTATTTTTAAAACTTGCTTTTCAGTAAGTTCATTCACTCTTTTTGAAGAAGGTATGTTTAATTTTTCACATATCTTTTTAGATGAAAATGGACCTATTCCATGTATATAAGTTAAAGCAATACTCACAACTTTATTTTGGGGAATGTTTATTCCTGCTATTCGAGCCATATTAAAATGAGTTCAAGTTCTAAATGCGTATTTATATTGCCTAAATATTTAAAGTCAACTCTATATAAGGTCTATTATATCGCTAATTTCTTTATTTATTTGATCTATTGACCTCTCTCCATCGATCACCTTTAATAAATTCAATTTTTTGTAGTATTCTATTACTGGCTCAGTTGATTTCTCATAAGTTTTAAATCGCTTTATTGCTACTTCTTCATTATCATCTGGCCTTTTCTCAATTACTTTTCTTTCAGATATTCTTTTTTTGATTGTTTCTAGATTTACAGATAGTTTTAGCACAATATCAACTTTCTGCTTATACTTATTTAGTAAATTAGTTAAGTTATTAACTTGATCTAAATTTCTTGGATAACCATCAAATATAAATTTATTTTCATACTTTTTATTAGATATAATATCTTCTATCAATTTATTTACAATTTTGTCTTCTACTAAGGAACCAGAGCTCATTAATGAGGAAATTTTTTTACCTATATCAGTTTTATTTTTAATTTCTTCCCTTAATATTTTGCCTGTAGATATTTGATAAAGATTATATTTTTTGACAATAAAATCCGCTTGTGTTCCTTTTCCAGCACCAGGAGGACCAAAAATGATAAGATTCATAAAAAAATTTATTTTCCAAATTTT
>CACNJC010000027.1 GCA_902620585.1 uncultured Pelagibacteraceae bacterium
GGTCACCAAAATTAAAATGATCAAAACCATCAACTTTTGGGTAAAAACCTTCAGTAGATTTTTTATTATTACTTGCGAAAATAGTCGCTAAGGTTCTTCCATGAAAACTATTGTTAATACATAAAACTCTATTTTTTTTTGGCTGACCTTTTGAAAAAAAATATCTTCTGGCAAATTTTATTGCTGCCTCTGTTGCTTCGGCTCCAGAATTTTGAAAAAAAACATAGTCAGCAAAGGTCTTTTGTTTAAGTCTTTTTGCTAATTTTTCTTGTTCAGGAATTGTGAATACATTCGACACATGCCACAATTTTTTAGATTGAGTATTTATTGCTCTATTTAAATAATCATTAGAATGACCAAGACAGTTAACCGCTATACCTTGTACAAAATCTAAATATTTTTTACCGTTAGTGGCATATAAAAAGCTTCCTTTTCCTCTTTTAAAAGAAATTTTTTTTCTATTATAGGTGTTTAATATCGCGCTCATTATTTTAAGTTTTAATCTTATAACCTCTTTTAAATAAAATGTAAGCCGCTAACCAGCTCAAAATACTTAGGATCAATAGGTATATTATTCCAGTTTTTATAGATCCATCCGATTGGCCAATAAAACAAAATCTAAAGCCATCAATCATGTAGAAAAATGGATTTAATTCACTAATTTTTTTAAGAAAGTCTGGAAGTCTCTCTATAGAATAAAAAGTGCCAGAAAGAAAAGACAGGGGAACTATCACAAAATTCGTAATAGTAGCCTGGTGATCAAACTTTTCTGCCCATAAACCAGATATGATGCCTATATTTCCTAAAATAAATGAAGTGAGAAAAGTGAACAGAAAGAGTAGGAAAAAGTATTTTATTTGAATATCGATAATTAAATAAAAAGTTATAATCGAGACTATTGCTATCATAAAACTTCTAGTGGCTGCAGCTAAAGAAATTGAAATCGTTACTTCGGTAGCTGATAGAGGTGCGTAAAGCAGGTCTACAATGTTACCTTGTATTTTGCCTATCATAAATGTTGAGGATGAATGTGAAAATGCTTGTTGAATTACTTGCATGGCTATTAAACCTGGGGCTAAAAAGGTTATAAAAGGTACACCTAACACGTTACCTCTATCAGATCCTATGGCTAAAGATAAAACCATTAAAAATAGAAGTGAAGAAACTAGAGGAGAAAATATAGTTTGTATCCAAACGATAAGGAATCTTAAAACTTCTTTTTTATATAAAGTCCAAGCTCCAACCCAGTTTATTAAACCAAATCTTCTAACGCCAATTTTATATTTTTTTATAATTTCAACCATTGATAGTTTTATAACTCTTTATTAAAAATAACTGTGTAAAACTTAAGCTATTAACAGCCTAAATTCTCTTTAATGTTTTAAAGTACAACATAATGTTTTAGTCATATTTAAAATACTAAATATAGCTAATATTACAATGAGTTGGACTAGCGAGAAAGTTGAAAAATTAAAAGAACTTTGGTCAAAAGGACATACAGCAAGTCAAATAGCTGAAAAACTTGGAGATACAACTCGTAACGCAGTAATAGGTAAAGCACATAGATTAAATTTAGAGGCTAGAGCTCCTTCAAAACAGTCTGGTTCAAATAGGTCTAAAGATAACAAGCAGGTATCAAGAAGATCAGCTGCAACAATGTCTAGAAAAGCTAGATTTCAATCCATTTTACTTGATAAAAATTTTGAACCTGAAAATCCTAAATCTTTAGAAGAGTTAACAGAAGATACATGTAAATGGCCAATAGGTCACCCAAATGAAGAAAAGTTTTATTTTTGTGGCAGAAAGCCTGAAGGAGAATTCCCTTACTGTAAACTACATGTGCTGTACGCTTTTCAACCTAAAAATCAAAAAGAAGACGATTTGGGAGATGAAATTCCAGAGTTTATTGAGAAAAAAGTTAAAGCCTCATCTGGTTAACAAAACTTTAACATTACAATCATATAATTAACTATGAAGTTTATTAAAAAATACCTTAAATGGTTAAGTACTTTTTTAGTTCTTACAGGTATTTTATTAACAAATTTGAATATGTATCCAGTAAATATAATGTTTCATGGAGCTGGAGTTGTTGGTTGGACTATTGCAGGTTTTATTTCTAAGGATAAAGCAATATTAACTAATTTTGGGTTACAGATACCATTATTTATTATTGGTTTTTATCAAATTTTGGTTCCTTAAGTTCGGGACACTTCAAAACATTTTTTATGAGTAAAACAAAAACAATATTGTTTGTTTGTACTGGAAACTCTGCGAGAAGCATAATAGCAGAAAGTATTGTAAATAAAAATTACCGAAATCAATTCATCGCATTTAGTGCCGGAAGTAATCCTTCAGGAAAAATCAATCCTTACATTAAAGAGTATCTTGAAGGAAAAAAATTTAATTTAGACACTTATTATTC